>JBIKKI010000206.1:0-2715 GCA_044360435.1 Bacteroidia bacterium | reverse complement strand
ATCAACTTCAGGAAATAGAAGAAGTTGGCCAGATTATTGCCGCAAGCATCCTCGACTGGTTTTCCAGGCCTCAGCACAAAGAATTGATCCAACGCCTACAGCAGGCCGGTTTGAAACTGGAACTTGCCCCAAGACAATTTGATTCTGACCTGCTGAACGGGAAAACACTGGTCATCACCGGAACATTTGCGCAATTCAGCAGGGAAGAAATCAGGGATATGATTGAACGAAACGGAGGCAAAAACGGATCCAGCGTTGGCAAAAGCACCCATTATCTGGTAGCAGGAGCAGGCGTTGGACCGGCAAAAATGGAAAAAGCCGTCGCGCTGGGTGTACAGGTAATCAGTGAGGAAGAATTCTTAAAAATGATTGGACATGGCGGTAAATAAACTGAAGGAACGTGTTGGAAGGAAAGCGCTGGAGCGCAGAATGCTGCAGCATAAACACAAACGTGCGGTTGTTTCTTTCCCGAGCGCCAAAAACATATTGCTTGCATTCAGCAGCAAACAACCGGAACACGAGCAGGCATTGATTGAACAGTTTGCAATCCAGCTGAAGGAAATGGGAAAAAAGGTGACCCGACTGATCTACCTGGGAAAACTGAACCGGAAGGAAGTGAAACCAGGTGATATTGCCGGCACGATATACCTTTCCAACGAAGATTTCAATCTGTGGGGCATGCCCGTTTCTGCAAAAAGCAACGATATCCTTTCCACTCCGTTCGATTATGCCATCAACCTGAATATGGAAAGCCCTATGCAGTTGTGCAGCATGACGGCATGCAGCAATGCTTCCCTGCGCATCGGACCTTACAAAGCATCAGATGTGTCATGCTATGACCTGATGCTCGGCAACAACAATCATCCGGATTTGAAACACTTCATCCGGGACCTCAACCATTATATCCCCAAATTATGAGCGCAAGCAAAAAATTCATAGGCACCGGCACTGCCCTGATTACTCCGTTTCATGCGGATGGAAGTCTGGATCTGCAGGCGCTGGAACTGCTGGTAGAACAGCAAATCCATAACAACATCAACTACCTTGTGGTGCTGGGAACCACCGGCGAAAGTGCCACCGTGCGTGCCGATGAACGCGCGCTGATTAAAGAAACCGTCCTTCGTACAAACAACGGCAGGGTTCCGCTGGTGCTGGGCATTGGAGGAAATGATACGTTTGCGGTACGCGACGCCATGTTGCATGAAGACCTGGAAGGTTTTGATGCCATACTCAGTGTTTCGCCTTACTACAACAAACCAAATCAGCGCGGGATGGTGGAACACTACCGCATCCTCGCCGATCATGCGCCGCGCCCGCTGATCATTTACAATGTGCCTGGTCGCACCGGTGCAAACATGCTGGCACAAACCCAGTTGGAAATCGCCGGCTTCGACAATGTTATTGGCACCAAAGAAGCCAGTGGGAATGTGGAACAATGCATGGAAATCCTGAAGCACAAACCCGATGGCTTCCTGGTTATCAGCGGCGATGATGCCCTCACCTTCCCATTTCTTGCCCTGGGTATGGACGGTGTAATCAGCGTGGCCACCCATGCATTTCCCCATGCCATGAGCCGCATGGTTTCCGCAGCACTTCGTGGAAACTGGAATGAAGCGCGCTCCCTGCACTACGCGCTCTTGCCGGTAATGCAGGAAATCTTCGCCGATGGTTCTCCGGGTGGAATCAAGGTGATGCTGGAAACCGCCGGAATCTGCAAAAATGTGGTGCGCCTGCCTTTGATGCCTGTTAAAGAAGAAGTTGCCGTGCGGCTGCGCACCTTATACCGCCAATTAGCAGAAGATGAGCGCCTATCTGGCCAATCTTAACAGACTTCCAGCCTGGCTGCACGCCTATGGCGTAAGCCATATCGTCGCCTGTCCGGGTTCCCGAAATGCGCCGTTGCTTGAAACGCTGCATCGCTCCGGGCTGTTTACCATAACCGGTGTGCGCGATGAGCGCAGTGCCGCATTCATTGCTCTTGGCATGGCACAGCGGGGAATTCCCGCTGCCGTATGCTGCACCAGTGGTACCGCCGTACTCAACTTGTATTCTGCGATTTGTGAAGCGTACTATCAGCGGATTCCTCTGATTGCCATAACCGCCGACAGGCCTCCGGAACTGATTGACCAATGGGATGGCCAGACCATCAGACAACAGGGCATCTTCGAGAAACACATCCTTGACAGCATCCAATGGCCGGATGACCTGAATGACCCGGAACAATCCGGGCTGATTGACGCATTGATGGAACGGGCGCTTCAACAGGCTACAGGTACATGCAAAGGCCCAATCCACATCAATATTCCGCTGCGCGACCCGATTTACAGAGATTTTGAACATCCGTCGCCTATTGTACCCGCATGTGAAAAAAAGGCAGCAAACACAGGACGTCAGGAAATCCTATTGCCGGAATTAACGGGTCGAAACTTACTGATTTGCGGTATGCACGCTCCGGATGAAAGGCTTCGGGAAGCCATCAAGCGCATCAGTGCAAAAATGCCGGTACTGTGCGACATTGCTTCAGGATTGCTTGAATATTCAAGCCACCCAAACTGGGAACGTTCTTTCCTGATGTCGGGCGGTGAACTCCCGGAAGCGTTGCAGGCAGATCAGCTCATCAGCATCGGCACCTCTATGCTCAGTAAGCCACTCAAGCAATGGCTGCGCAGGCACAAGCCGAAAAATCATTTTCACGTTTCAGAAGCAGGTTGGGTG
>JBIKKI010000205.1:0-2721 GCA_044360435.1 Bacteroidia bacterium | reverse complement strand
TTGCGCCTGAGCCTGCGTGCCGTAACGAATGGCCAGTTCCACTCCGGAATCTTCGCGTTCTCCATTTTTATGGATGTAGTGTGCCCGATGATAACGAGCATCAAAGTCGAAACATCCGGCAACAGTCATGGATTCCAGCGCTTTCTTATTCACAGCGCGGAGGTTCACCCGGCTGCACAGATCAAAGATGCTGCTGTATGGGCCGTTTTTTTCACGCTCATTCAGCACTTCTTCCGCAGCAGCCTGACCCACGCCTTTGATGGCGCCCAGTCCAAAGCGCACTTCACCCTGAGCATTCACCGAAAACTCCAGTTTGCTTTCATTCACATCCGGACCCAATACTTTCAGGCCCATACGGCGACATTCTTCCATAAAGAAGGAAACCTTTTTGATGTCGCCCATATTGTTGGCCAGCACCGCTGCCATGTATTCTGCGGGGTAGTTGGCTTTCAGGTAGGCCGTTTGAAAAGCCACCACGGAATAGCAGGTGGAGTGCGATTTGTTGAAGGCATAAGAAGCAAATTCTTCCCAGTCGCTCCAAATCTTCTCGCAGATGGCAGGCTCGAAACCATTTTTGGTGCAACCTTCAATGAATTCCGGTTTCAGCTTGTCGATGATCTCCTTTTTCTTCTTACCCATGGCTTTGCGCAGCTCGTCGGCTTTGCCTTTCGAGAAGCCGGCAAGGCGCTGGCTGAGCAGCATCACCTGTTCCTGATAAACGGTAATGCCATAGGTTTCGCGCAGCAACTCTTCCTGAACCGGAAGGTCGTATCGGATGGGCGATTGTCCGAGTTTCCTGCGGATGAATTCCGGAATGTACTTCAAGGGACCCGGCCGGTACAGGGCGTTCATGGCAATCAGGTCGCCAAACTGCGTAGGCTTCAGTTCTTTGAGGTATTTCTGCATGCCCGGACTTTCAAACTGGAAGGTTCCGTTTGTTTCGCCGCGCTGATACAGTTCATAGGTTTTCGGATCATCCAGCGGGATTTCATCCGGGTCTATCTCGATGCCATGCCGCTCTTTGATGATACGGATGGCATCTTTAATGATGGACAAGGTTCTTAAGCCCAGAAAGTCCATCTTCAGCAAACCTGCAGATTCAATCAGGTTCACGTCGAATTGAGCCAGCAAATACGGTGATTCCTTTGAGGTGGCCACCGGAATGAAGTTGGTCAGATCGTCGGGCGCAATGATCACGCCGCAGGCATGCACGCCGGTTGAGCGCACGGAGCCTTCCAGCTGCACGGCGGTTTTCAGTGTTTCCGCGACCAGATCGTTGCCTCTGCCCAACTGCTGCAGCAATTGGATGTCTGCGAGTTCTTCCTGTTTGAGGGTTTCTATTCCGGAAAAATGCTTTAGATCTTTCCCAAGGATGTCTTTGAGCGAAAGGTTATTGGGAACCATTTTACTCAGTTTGTCGGTTTCCTTGGGCGTGAGCTGTAACACCCTGCCCACATCCTTAATGCTGCTGCGTGCGGCCATGGTGCCGTAGGTGATAATTTGCGCCATCTGACGCTGCCCGTATTTCTTGGCCACGTAATCCAATACCCTGTCGCGTCCCTGATCGTCGAAATCAATATCGATATCGGGCATGCTCACGCGTTCCGGATTCAGAAAGCGTTCGAACAGCAGATCGTATTTGATGGGGTCTACGTTGGTGATCCCAAGGCAATAAGCCACCACTGAACCGGCGGCCGAACCACGTCCGGGGCCTACCCAAACGCCCATGTTTCGTGCCTCTGTGGTAAAATCCTGAACAATCAGGAAGTAACCTTCAAACTTGTTTCCAATGATGGTATTCAGTTCAAAGTCAATTCGCTCGGCTGTTTCGCCGGAGATTTCGCCGTATTTCCTCCTTGCACCTTCATACGTGAGGTGGCGCAGGTAATCCGCCTGGGTTTCAAATCCGGGAGGCAGGGTATAGGCGGGCATGAGCAGGTCGCGATGCAGCTCAGGGGTTTCAATACGTTCCAGAACCATCACCGTGTTTTCCACGGCCTGGGGAATGTCCTGAAACAATGTGGCCATTTCTTCCGTGTTTTTGAAATAAAACTGGTCGTTGGCAAAGCCGAACCGAAAATCCTTTCCTTCGCCGATGGGCGTTGACTTGAATTCGCTGGTATTGATGCACAACAGCGTATCGTGGGCGTTGTAGTCGGTTCGTTCGGTATAGTGTGAATCGTTGGTGGCAATCACCGGAACGCCGTATTTCCGGCTCCAGCCCAGCAGCACCTGATTTACATCTTCCTGGCTCATGCCTGTTCCGTCAATATTTTGCAGGTTGTGCCGCTGCAACTCTATGAAATAGTCGTCGCCAAACAAGCCATGCCATTCCAGAAATAAGGCTTCCGCGGCTTCAATTCCTTTGTGCAGAATGGCCTGAGGCACTTCAGCACCTATACAGCAGGTTGTGGCAATAAGCCCTTCGCGATACTTGCGCAGCAGGTTCTTGTCTATCCGCGGATACTTGCCATGCAGGCCGTCGATGTAACCCAGCGAACACAGCTTGCTCAGGTTCTGATATCCCTGCGCATTTCGCGCCAGCAAAAGCTGATGATAACGAACATCCCGCGACTCATGGGTGAACGACTTGCGGTACATGTCTTCTACCAGATAAAACTCGCAGCCCATGACCGGCTGAATTCCTATTTTCTTCGCGGCATTATAAAATTCAAAGGCTCCGAACATGTTGCCATGATCGGTCAGTGCCATGGCCTTCAT
>JBIKKI010000077.1:0-10181 GCA_044360435.1 Bacteroidia bacterium | reverse complement strand
GTACTTCGGATGGTTCCGGGGGTAAACATCAGAGACGAAGAAGGATTTGGATTAAGGCCCAACATCGGACTGCGCGGCACTTCGGTAAACCGCAGTGCAAAAATCACCTTGATGGAAGACGGAATTCTGATTGCGCCTGCGCCTTACGCAGATCCATCGGCTTATTATTTTCCAACCTTTGCGCGGATGCATGGCGTGGAAGTACTGAAAGGCAGCAGCCAGATTAAATACGGACCATACACCATTGGCGGCGCCATCAATTTATTGTCTACTCCCATTCCGCAGCATTTCAAGGCGTTTGCCCAACTTTCTTATGGAAGCTTCGGAACCAACCAACAACGAATCTGGGTGGGCGACAGCAAGAAACATTTTGATTATGTGGTAGAATTAAACCGCCTTGCAAGTAATGGATTCAAGCAATTGGATGGCGGCGGAAATACGGGCTTCGACCGCCGTGATGTGATGGGTAAATTTCGCTGGCATACCGATGCCAATGCGCGTTTGCCTCAATCAGTGAGTTTGAAGGTGGTACAAATGTCCGAACTTGGTAATGAAAGTTACCTAGGTCTTTCATACGATGATTTCAAAGCCACCCCCCTGCGACGGTATGCTGCCACCCAGAAAGATCAGCTCAACTTGAACCACCACCATGTATCACTGAACCACATCATCGCGCCTAGTAAGAATCTAAACGTTGTAACAAAAGCTTACTATTCAGGAACATTCAGGGATTGGGCAAGGGTAAATTCCATAGGTGGAACTGCTGTGAACACCATTCTGGCGAATCCAATGGCAAACAAGAAATCTTATGGGATCATGGTTGGTGATTCCAACGGCACCATAGACTTTCAAAGTGCGGCCAGAACCTTTTTCTCCAGAGGTTTAGAAACACAGGCACAAATCAAATTTCACACTGATGGATTTGAATCCAATGCCCAGCTGGGAATCCGTTATCATGAAGATCAGGCAGACCGCTATGCAACCAAGTACAGCTACACCATGCAAAATCGGATCATGGTATTGACCAATTCAGGCATCCGCGGCAATCAGGAAAACCAAATTCGAAATGCCAGCAGTGTGGCGGCATTCTTGAATTACACCATGAAATGGAAAGGCCTGGTTATCACGCCCGGATTGCGCTACGAAGACATCCGGTTTGAATTGCTAAACTATGGAACTGCAGATGCAGCTCGCCTTGGAACAACACTCAAATCAGCAACGAACCGCATGAAGATTTTCCTTCCTGGTGTTGGCCTGAACTATAAAATTGACCCAACCATGGATGTATATGCAGGCATCCACAAAGGGTTTTCCCCTCCGGGAATGCCTTCTGTTACAAGTGGCGTTGAACAGGCAAGACCTGAAATGGCCATCAATTACGAACTTGGTTACAGGTATGAATACAAAAAACTGCGTATTGATGTTGCCGGCTTCCGCAGTGATTATGAGAACATCCTGGGCTCCGACAACATGTCCGGAGGCGGCGCAGGAACAGGTGACATGTTCAACGCAGGAAATGCAGTGATTCAGGGATTGGAGTTGAGCTTCAACACCTATTTGACCCAAGGCCAAAAATGGAGTTTACCTGTGCAGTTTTGTTATACATACACAGACGCCCAGTTTAAGGACAGCTTTCGCAATGCCGGCGGCGATTGGGGCAGTGGGATGATTTATCAGGGCGATAAAATTCCATTTATACCAGCCCATGCATTCACCTTGAATCTTGGCTTCGAAAACAAACAATTCTCTGCCAATATCAATGCAAGATATGTGGGCGCCACCCGAACCAAACCCGGGCAGGGCAGCATGGTAACACCTTCCGAAGAAAACCCCTTCGGTACGGTAAACAGCATCGCCGCTTTCTTGCTGATGGACTTTTCAGCAAATTATAAAATGGGCAAAGGGCTGACCTGCTTCAGCACCATCAACAACTTCACCAATAACAGGAGCATTGTTGCCAATCTCCCCAATGGTTACAGGCCCAACATGCCCCTGAGCTTCATGCTTGGCATTAAGGCAGATATTCGATAACCACATAAATTAGTTTTCATCAAGGCATGTATTCCGGGTTTCACGGCCTTGGAATGCATGCCTTTACTTTGCAGCCATGTTTGGAATCCTGAGACGCCTTTTATTTATCCTTCCTCCTGAACAGGCACATGCAGTAACCATGACTTTGCTGCGCATTGCCTGTTCCATTCCCGGATTACGCCACATCCTGATTCAGCAGTGGCGGCCGGCATCCATACCAGTTTCGTGCATGGGTTTACAATTCCGCAATCCCGTGGGTTTGGCAGCAGGATTTGATAAAGATGCCAAGCATCTGGAGGTATTTGAAGCCATGGGGTTCGGATTTGTAGAAGTAGGAACAGTCACGCCCAAACCTCAGCCGGGTAATCCCAAACCGCGCTTGTTCCGTCTTGTTCAGGATCAGGCCATCATCAACAGGATGGGATTCAACAACGAAGGAATGGAAGCCATGGCAAGGAGGCTCGAACAATTCAAGTCTGACAATCTGATTGTTGGCGTCAACATCGGTAAAAACAAAGAAACACCGAATGAATCGGCCCTTGACGATTACCTGAAGTGTTTTCATCGGCTATACCACCTGTGCGGTTATATGGTGGTGAATGTAAGCTCTCCAAATACACCCGGATTAAGAGCGCTGCAGGATAAAGAACCCTTGACGCTTATCATGAAATCGCTGATGGAAGCCCGTGCACAGATGATCAACCAGGGTGCGGCAAGAAAACCCTTACTGTTGAAAATTGCTCCTGATTTGAACGACCAACAATTAGATGATGTGGCTGCGTTAAGCATAGAAACGGGCATCGATGGTTTGGTGGTATCCAATACTACTTTGAGCCGCGAAGGCCTTAGAACTTCCGCACAAAAAACAGAACAGATTGGCGCCGGTGGTTTGAGTGGCGCACCACTTACAGAAAAAGCGCAAGAAAAACTGGAATACCTTGCGCAACGCCTGCCTCAAGGATTCCCGATTATTGGTGTTGGTGGCATCATGAACCCCAACGATGCGGTAAAACGAAAACAAGCCGGTGCAATGCTGGTACAGTTATACACCGGATTTATTTACTGCGGCCCCAAGCTGGTTAAAGACATCGTGCGTCAATGGAACTCCTGAGCCATTTACGTCCTGAAAACCAAAGCCAAACACAACGCCTGAAGGAATATTACAGGAACCATCCTGAACTAATTTGCTTAAACTTGTTGCCTTGCCATGTCATTTTGGAAGCACATCCGAAGAAGGAAAAATCTTGAGTCGTTAAGCCTCGAACCAGGCACTGATTCGCTCAGCATGCGGCGTGTTTTGGGCATCCGAGACCTCACGTCCATGGGCATTGCCGCCATCATCGGTGCCGGCATTTTTGGAACCATTGGAAAAGCCGCCCACGACGGTGGTCCGGCCATCATCTTGCTCTTCATTTTCACGGGAATCACCTGTGGCCTTTCAGCCCTTAGCTATGCCCGATTTGCCAGCATTGCACCGGTTAGTGGAAGTGCTTATACCTATGCCTATCTGAGTTTTGGCGAGCTGTTGGCCTGGATCATCGGCTGGGATTTACTTTTGGAATACGCCATCGGAAACATCGCTGTGGCCATTTCCTGGAGTGACTATTTTACGGGACTGTTTCAAGGCAATTCATTTTTGAGCATTCCCTCGTGGATGACCATGGATTATTTAAGCGCGAAAAGGGCATTTGATGCAGGATTAACCGGTTCTGAAGCTTATACGGCCTATACCCAGGCACCGCAATTCATGGGCGTTCATCTGGTTGCGGATATTCCCGCTTTGCTGATTGTGTTTCTGGTTACCTGGCTTTGTTACGTGGGTATTCATGAAACCCGACGGGCAGGAAATGCCATGGTAGTGCTGAAACTAGCAGTCATTGCCCTGGTGATTGTGGTTGGCGCTTTTTTTGTCAATACCGACAACTGGATTCCCTTTGCACCGAACAATTTTGGAGGAATTATGAGTGGAGTTTCAGCGGTGTTTTTCGCATACATCGGTTTTGATGCACTCAGTACCACTGCAGAAGAATGTAAAAATCCACAGCGCGACCTGCCCCGCGGGATGTTTTACTCTTTGCTGATTTGCACGGTTTTGTACATCCTGATAACCTTAGTCTTGACAGGAATGGTACCCTACCATAAACTCAATGTAGGCGATCCGCTTGCTTATGTATTCAGTGAAGCCGGACTCAACGGAATGAAAGGCATCATCGCAATAAGTGCACTCATCGCCATGACCAGCGTGCTTCTGGTATTTCAACTGGGACAACCGCGTATCTGGATGAGCATGAGCAGGGACGGTTTATTGCCCAAGATTTTCTCGCGTTTACACCCCCGCTATCATACCCCAGGCTTCAGCACCATTGTTACCGGATTTCTGGTGGCCATCCCGGCACTGTTCATGAACCTTACAGAAGTTACAGATCTGACCAGCATTGGCACTTTATTCGCCTTTGTTTTGGTTAATGCGGGCGTAATCCTGATGGATCTCAAAACCGAGGCGCCTAAGTCGGGATTTCGAATTCCATACATCCCGGGCTGGTGGGCCCTGCTGCCCTTATGCATCACCCTGATTTCACTGGCAACTGCATATCCGATACAGGCACTTAAGGCATGTGGACTGGGGCCTGAAACACATTGGCTGGTGCTGATGCCCAGAATGCTCCTGCTGGCCACCCTCCTGCTGCTTACCATCAGTTCCTTCTTCAAGCGTATTTCGCTCATCCCCAGCTTAGGCCTGCTGAGCTGTCTGTATCTGATGGCGGAACTGAGCGCGCAGAATTGGGAACGCTTCTTTATTTGGTTAGGCCTGGGATTGGCCATTTATTTCATATACGGTTATAGAAACAGCAAACTCAGAAAACAAGGTATTTGATGAAAAGAATTGGAAAACAAGGCAGCAGAAGCATCAGCGAAGTGCTTCGGCAAATGGAAGAAAAATACCATCTGAGCAGTCCTTTAACGGAGGCAGCATTGAAAGAACGTTGGGCCTCCATCATGGGAACTTTGATTGCCAATCATACCCAAACCATCCGTTTTAAAGACGGAACACTTTCTTTAACCATTGACAATGCACCACTAAAAGCCGAGTTGATGATGCGCAAGAACGAAATCATTCAGCGCATCAATACGGACCTGGGCGCTGAAACCATCAGGGAAGTCCATATTCGCTGAATATCTTTGCACCATGGCACACCTAATTGCCCCGTCAATGCTGAGCGCCGATTTCGGAAACCTGCAGCGGGATACCGAAATGGTTAACCACAGTCAGGCCGATTGGTTTCACGTTGATATCATGGACGGCGTGTTTGTTCCCAATATTTCCTTCGGCTTTCCGGTGGTAAAAAGCCTCTACAAACACGCACAAAAACCTTTAGATGTGCATCTGATGATTGTTCAGCCTGAACGATACATTAAAGCCTTTAAAGATGCTGGTGCCGCAGTGTTAACCATTCACCTGGAAGCAAGCACACACCTGCACCGCAGCCTGGATCAGATCCGGCAGGAAGGGATGAAAGCCGGAGTGGCCCTAAATCCCCACAGTCCGGTGCACTTGCTTGAAGACATCATCACATCCTGCGACCTTGTTTGTCTGATGAGCGTGAATCCTGGCTTCGGTGGTCAGTCGTTTATTGAACATACCTATCGGAAAATAGCCCAGCTGCGCAGCCTCATTCAGGCGAGCAACAGCCATTGCCTGATTGAAATTGATGGCGGGGTTACTTTGGAAAATGCGCCTTTACTGCTGGAAGCAGGTGCCGATGTACTTGTTGCCGGCAATACCGTTTTTGGCGCTGCCAATCCCGGAGCCATGATTGCTCAACTGAAATCATGCAACTCCGCACATACCAAAGCTTGATTATTGCTCGTTGAATGCCGGTGCAAAGGCTTTTTCTTTTTTTATTGCTGCTGACAGGCACCCATGTGCTCCAGGCACAAAACAGCTGCATCCTGCGACTGGAGCTGCGCGATGTTGAAGACCGGCCCGTTTCAGGTATTTTGGTAAAACCCGCCGGTACCAAAATTGGGAGCCTGACTGATGAAGATGGCCGCTGCACATTGGCAGTTCCTTGCGATTCTGCCATTTCTGTGGAAGGCTACTTTGAACGCAAACGCGTGTACAGCGCAATGATGTCGGCAAGCCTCGACAGCAACCTGTTTCAAATTGCATACCTGAATGCGGGTATGGGGAATATGGAATTGCTGCGCATCACTTCAGGCGCCAGTACCGGATTGAGCATCGACCTAAAGTCCAGGGCGGTTGAAAGCATGACTGGCCTTGGCAGTGGCATCGAGAACATCATCAAAACCTTGCCGGGTGTGTTCAGCAACAACGAATTATCCTCTCAATACAGCGTGCGTGGCGGCAACTTCGATGAAAACCTCGTTTATGTAAACGATGTGGAAATTTATCGCCCGCAGTTGATCCACAGCGGACAGCAGGAAGGATTGAGCTTCATCAATCCATTGCTGGTCAAAAACCTGAAATTCAGTGCCGGAGGCTTTGAAGCGCGTTATGGCGACAAACAGAGCAGTGTACTGGATGTAGAATACCGCAAACCCACGAAGTTTGAAAGCACCATTGATGTTGGCTTGCTGGGGGCATCTATGGCCTTGGAACAATTGTCTGCGAACCGCAGATTCAGCGGCATCGGAAGCATTCGATGGAGATCCAATACATTGGTACTCAACACTTTAGATGTAAGTGGTCGTTATGTTACCAATTTCTACGATGCACAATGGCTGTTGTCGTACCGACTGAACACGCGCCTGCGCGCAGAATGGCTCGGGAATATTGCTGAGAACCGTTATCGACTGAATCCGGAAAGCCGGGAAACATCCTTCGGAACCGCCCAAAATGCGTTTAACCTGTATGTAGGCATGGGCGGCCAGGAATTCAGCGGATATACCAGCGCCATGTCGGCCCTTTCGCTGATCTGGAAACCCAGAAAAAGTACGGAATTGAAGCTGATTGGTGCCGCCTTTTCCACGCGCGAACAGGAAGTATTCGACATCTTTGGCGCATACAGCCTGGGTTTACTGGATAAAGACCCTTCTTCAGAAACCTATGGAAAGCCCATCCGGAATTTAGGTGCGGGAAGTTTCATTGACCACGGCAGAAACCGTCTGAATACCCGCGTGGTGAATCTGTCCACCATTGGCAACTGGAACGCCACGAACCGCATCGTTTCCCTGAACTGGGGCGCACGTATCCAACAAGAAGAAATCCGCGATAAAATCCATGAATGGCTGTACAACGATTCCGCCGAATACAATATTCCACCCTTCGGATTTGGCCGAGACAGCGTATTTATGGACGGCTTTGTGAGCGGCGCTGCCTCATTGAGTTCCTGGAGGGCTTCAGCGCATCTGCAAGGCAACATCTTTCTGAACAAAGCTTCCAATGCACGCCTCACTGTCGGCACCCGCAGCCAATACTGGAGTTTAAATGAACAATGGATCCACAGTCCGCGGCTGCAGTTCAGTGTTGAACCAAACCGCAGATTCAACGTGCAGGCGCCAGATTCACTGAAAAAGCCCAGTGTGCGTTTGTATCTGGCCACCGGAATCTACGCCCAACCTGCTTTTTACAGGGAAATGCGCGGGTTTGACGGACAGCTGAACACCCGTCTGAAGGCGCAGCGAAGCATCCATATTGTGGGTGGCATGGACCGTTCGTTCATGATGTGGGGACGCAAATTCAAATGGCTCAGCGAAGCTTATTACAAGCGTCTGCAAGATCAGGTTCCGTATCTGTTCGACAACATCCGCATCCGTTATTACGCGCAAAACAGCAGCAATGGCTATGCATGGGGCGTGGACAACAGGGTGAACGGCGAGTTCATTCCTGGCCTGGAGTCGTGGTTTACGCTCAGCGTGCTTCAAAGCAAGGAACGAATTCGTTATATAAACAGCGCAGGAAACAGTGTGGAAAGCCCGTATTTGCGCCGTCCCACAGATAAACGCGTGAATGCGGCCATTGTGTTCCAGGATGAACTGCCGGGAAACAGCAGATACCGCATGAACCTGAACCTCATCTTCGGCACCGGAATGCCTTACTATCTGGGAGGAGATTTGCGATACAAGGACATTTACAGAATTCCACCCTATCGAAGAATCGATATTGGATTCACCAAAGTTCTGGTCAATGATTCGGTGCGGCCTAAGGGGAAAATTTGGGACAAGGTTCAGAGCAGCTGGATTTCGCTGGAATTTTTCAACCTGCTGGGCATCGACAATGTGATCAGCTATTTGTGGGTGAAGGATTTCAGCGCGAACATTTACGGCGTGCCGGAATTCCTTACCGGTCGGATGCTGAACTTGCGCTTGCTTGTGCGCTTAAAATAAGTCAGCGGGCACGTATCGCATCCACAGGATTCATTCTGGCCGCCTGCAGTGCGGGAAGAATTCCGGACAACAAGCCAATGGCCACAGAAACGACGATTCCGGTGATGGCGTCGCTGCTGTTCAGACCCAGCGTCAGGCTGCTTTGCATTGCAGATTGCAAGATGAAGTTTCCGAGCATCGTAGTCAAATACACCAATGCCAATCCAAGGAAGCCGCCAAACAAACAAAGAATGACCGCTTCGCTGAGGAATTGAGATAAAATGAAATAGTTCCGAGCGCCCAGCGCCTTTTGGATGCCGATTTGCTGGGTGCGCTCCTTAACACTCACGAACATGATGTTGGCTACCCCGAAGCAGCCCACGAGCAGGGCGAACATGCCGATGATGGTCCCCGCCAGGTTCAATTGCGAAAACAAAGAGGTGATGTTGTCGGTGATCATGCTCATTTTGTTCACAGCGAAGTTCTCCTCCTGATGGGGTCTTATTCTTCGAACGGCACGCATCGTGGCATTGGTTTCCCAGATTAATTCTTCAATACCAGCCTGATTTTTCGCCTTAAGCATGATTTGCGGGTTGCCAGACTCATTGCGTGTATTGGCAAAAGCGCGGGCAAAGTTCAGAGGCAGGATTACCCTTTCATCGAAACTTGAATTGATGATGCTCTGGCCTTCTTTTCGCAGAACACCTACCACCGTGCAATGCTGTTTCATGACCTGAACAGATTTTCCCTCAGGGCTTCCCTCCGGAAATAATCGTTCTGCAATGGTTGCACCTAGAATAACAACAGGCCTTCCTGCATCACTTTCCTGTTGGGTGAAATAACGTCCATCGGCAAGGTCAACCTTTTGTACCTGCTGGTAATCGTGTGAAACACAAAATAAGTCAACACCATCTGCCTTTTCCTGGCCCCGTTCTACCAGTTTTCCCTGAATGGCAAATGCAAAAGCTGCGGCCTGAAGACTTTGCGGCGGATGATTACGCAGGTATTCCATTTCCTGATAGGTTACCACGGGCCGCGACATGTATTTCCACCAGGGATAATCAAAACCCATATTATCCCATGGCCATTTCTGCACAAACACAATATCGGAACCAATAGCAGCAAAACTGTCTTTGATGTTCCGTTCCAGGCTGTGCACCAGCGTATAAACCAAAATGATGCAATAAATGCCAATAGTGATTCCCAGAACGGATAAAAAGGACCTGAGCTTATTCGTAATAAAAACCTGCCAGGCCATGGCCAGGCTTTCATTCACCACATTTAATGCAATGCGAAACATCGTTGTTCAAAGTAAAGGATAGAATCGCTGATTACCTGAAGGATCATGAAGCCATGCCTCTATTGTGGCGCAGTGTTTTCTGTTTTGGCCTTACGGCTGAACTTCCAACGCTCAAATTCCCTGCGGTAAAACAGGCCAAGACCCATGGTATTGGTACTCAGGTTGCTGGAAGAACCCGGCGCCTGATACAATTGGTTTGCGTTGCGCGAGTAGGCTTTCACCCTGAACGTTCCATCCTGGGTAATGCTGTATTCTACATTCACGTTGGGCAAAGCCAGGGTTGGGTCATAGGTTCCGTCAATCATCAGTCGGTCATTGAATAAAGGGACTTTCACGTTCACTGTCATACGGTTCTGGCTTTGCGCACCCTGCGTCAGCGCCTCCATGTTCAGGGTGAGCTGGAATTTCCCGCCAAACTGCGACAACCAATTGTTGAGCTGATTGGATATCAATCCGCTCACCGTGTTTCCGGCGGCCTCCGTTCCTGTGGTGCCTTGCAGCGAAAAACTGGGCGGGATAAAGT
>JBIKKI010000013.1:0-31325 GCA_044360435.1 Bacteroidia bacterium | reverse complement strand
AGTTTATCCCGGTTTAGTGTTTGTGCGAAGAATGAGCTACAAACACTTACACCGGGGAGCCCAACAAAAGTGATTTAGCGCTTTTGAATGAGTTTCTGTGGCTTTTTTTATGCGCTCCGAGTTGGGCGAGAAGTTTATCCCGGTTTAGTGTTTGTGCGAAGAATGAGCTACAAACACTTACACCGGGGAGCCCAACAAAAGTGATTTAGCGCTTTTGAATGAGTTTCTGTGGCTTTTTTTATGCGCTCCGAGTTGGGCAAGCAGTTTATCCCGGTTTAGTGTTTGTGCGAAGAATGAGCTACAAACACTTATACCGGGGAGCCCAACAAAAGTGATTTAGCGCTTTTGAATGAGTTTCGGTGGCTTTTTTTATGCCCGATTCTTGAAGACCTTTGACACAATTGAAGATTAGAGATGCCAAAATACTTAAGTGCGTGGTTCGATAAGCTCCTTTCTCAAACACTAGTAAATCTTTAAATATCGAACTAATGATCTCTTTCTTTCCTCTTACATCCGCATTTTTGTATCAATGAGTCACTGTCTTATGCAAAAACGGAAGCCCTGTAGATTTGCAATAGTGACAAATACGCAATCCTTAAATGTTTGAATTCCTACTTAACAACAGACTAAAGACATTTATTGTGATTTGATATTTTTTGACTAATTTCGCATATAATCAAGCCACAAGAAATTTTAACAAAAAAACTGAATGTAAATAATATGACACCACTAATATTAAATAATTTAAAGAAAAAATGTATGTTTATAAAAAATTTATTTTTTATTATTGGATTGTTTTTAGCAGGTAAAAGTATGGCTCAACATACTTATGGAAGTTATTATACCAATGATGCTTTGGTGAATTTTATAAAGTCTGGAAATAAAAAAGATAGTGCCACGATAGTTATGGTTCCCGGTCTTAATTTAACTTCCTACATATTCTTTACGACACCTGACGACAGAAAAGGATGGGCTGAATTATTTGCTGATAAAGGATATGATGTGTACATGGTAAATGATCCAAAATATGATTTCGCAACTAGTGGTATTTTAGCCCCTTTTAGTGTGCCAAGTAACGGGAAACCAGCAACGCCAGGATCAGTTCAAGCATGGCAATCTGATATATGGAGACGATGGGGATTTGGAACTTCGCAAGGCAATCCCTACCTAGATGCACAATTTCCTACTGATTCTTTTGCAGATTTTGCATTAAATTATCCTTATGTAGGTTCTTCAACTTTTCGTTATGAAGATGCTATTAGCGCTGTGGTAGATTCAATAAAAGGCAAAGTATGGTTATTGTCACATAGCGCAGGAACACAGCCTGCAGTTTTAGCAGCACACCAAAAGAGAGCTAAATTGAATGGTTTTATTCTTATAGAACCCGCGGGACCACCAGATAGTACTGACTTCCCAGATTTTAACGGATTGCATATGTTTGGCGTTTATGGCGACTATATAACTTCTCGAAATCAAACGAGCAGAAAGGTAGCTGTGGAGTCTGTATCTATTAAATTTCAAAATGCAGGTGGAATTTCTGATGTAGTATCGCTACCAGACGATTCTTTGGTTAAAGGGAATAGCCACCTTATGATGCAAGATAAAAATAGTAAATATGTTTTTAATATAATCGAGCATTGGCTGCAAAAATTTAGCACGAATAAAGTTGGAACTGAAAGTGAATTTAACAAAAATATCAGCATGAACCTTTATCCTAATCCAACTGGCAATGAAATTTGGATTGAGAATAAATCAATGGATGTTATTGAATATTTCATTTATTCAATGGATGGACTATTATTGAAAGAATCCACAGTCTTGAATCAAAAAATAGATTTATCAGATGCTCCTAATGGTTTATTATTAATTAAAATAAAACATAAAGAATACGTAATAACGAAAAAAATAATAAAAAACGGTTTATAAAAGTATCTACCCAAAGGCGAGGTCTCTTCTTCAACTCGGCTAATATTGTTACTCTCAAGTAGCTTTTGTACCAAATTCAACCTTTATTAATTTATTTTCATTCCGAATATTCATATATTTCCACAAGTCAACTATCATTTTTTATCCTGTTAAAAAGTCAGAAATCGCTTGATCTCCCGCGACTAGATTTATCATGACAAAATTGCTAGAACTACCATAATCATACCAACTTCAAGATTATTCATCATTTGAGTAATCAGGTAGTTTAGATTCGCATAAACCCACAATTCATCGCAGAATTGGTTCTAGAATAAACCTGGTTGGGCAAGCAGTTTATCCCACAATACAGCTGTGCGAGGAACGAGCGTACAGATCCACAAATGGGGAGCCTAACTCGCGAAGCTGAAAATCATATCAGGTTTATCAGATTCTTGGCTGCAGTGAGAATCATGAAGCTGGCTGCATGCTTTGTGTGTGTGCAGCGCCTTTGCGGAAGCGTATATTGCACTGTATGGAAATCCACGAATTGCCATTTAACAAGTTGATCCAACTCAATAATTCAGATAAATCTGGGTATGCCTTGATGCTCCATGGGCATGAAATGTACACCAACCATCTTGGGACAGTGCATGCTGCAGCTCAATTTTCGCTGGCTGAAGCCTGTAGTGCTCAACTATTGAAGGAGTTATTCCCTTCACATACAGATGAGTTCATTCCTTTGGTTCGTCAGGTTGCAGTGAAATACCGTAAGCCGGCATTGGGTGCGGTTTATGGAAAGGCGATCTTGCTGGATACCTCTGTTGAAGCTGTAGTTGAAGAACTTGAACACAGGAAAAGAGCACTTTTTCATGTGTTGGTTGAACTTTTTGACAACGCGGATACGCTTGTGATGAATGCAGATTTTGAGTGGTTTGTAATGACAAAAGTTCAGGCCTGAATCAACCGCCTACAAGCCTTACGTATGAACGATTTGTCTGAATTAAAGAATTTTGGTCCCTACATGGTGCGGATCTTAAACCAAATTGGCATCTATTCAAAGGATGATCTGTTACAGGCAGATTTAAGGGGAATTTACCAAGCGCTGCAAGAGCAGGGCATCAAGCCTCATTTACTTATTTTTTATTCTATAGAAATGGGTCTTCAGAACCGAAAGTGGTCGGATATTCTCGAAGAAGAAAAACGCCGTATTCAGGATGTACTGGGTGTTGTTAGGCAATAATTTATAGACAATGAAGTCATACTGTTTCATCCAGGTTCTGCCGTGAAATGTATTTTTGCATGTATGAAAACACCCTTTAACAAGGTACTTTATGTGGGGTTTTGGGCTTTTGGATGCTACCAAATCTTCAAACAAGACTACATGCAGGCGGCTTCGTTTCTTGGGATTGCGCTTGCTTTCGATCCATTTGATGTTGACCAAAGTTGGAAACAGCGTCCGCTGTGGCAAAAGGCAATGTTAATATTCCATCTTGCATTGGTGGCCGCGCTGTTTGGATTGGGCGTTGGCCTGAACGAGCGTTAGTTGTTCCGATGTACGGGCTGCGAATTACGGCGTGGACAGCGAGGCGATAATCGGTTGTGCAATGCTTGTCATGCTCATGGATGATCTGCGTTGAACATAGGTGATTCAGGTTCAGGCTGGTCAATTACATTTTTTACGCCATGAGTATTGATTATTCCCTCCTCAATTTTTCAAGCCAATGATTGCATAATATGCCCCGTTCACTACTTCAGTCATCTTCTCAAAATCCAGGGTTTCAATGCTGTCCGACATTTGGTGGTAATTCGGATTTCGCACAAACGCAGTGTCGTTGATCATTAAGGCCGGATAACCAAACTTCCAGTAATTTCTCTGGTCAGACATTGCTGCAAGGCCCGCTAAGCCATTGTTTTCGGGGAAGCTGATGTTGTAAACCGGAATGTCCGCAGCTTCCTGCATCAAACGACAAACCTGTTGGTTGAACTCGTGGTATCGTTCGATGCCCACGGTCATGATGAAATTTCCGGTATCGGGATAGATTTTGGCCAGTTCCGGCGAAGGAAAGGGCTGTGATCCGGGTTCATCAGAGAAATAGCCAATCATTTCAAAGCAAATCATCCCAAGCACCTTGGTATTTTGTGCATGCAGCGATGCAGCATGTATGTAACTACCCATTTCCATGCTGCCGAAAAATGGAGGTTCTTCCAGACAAAAAGCCACCAGTTCAATGGTGTAATCAAGCAGCGGTTTGTGGGTTCCCAACAGGCGTGCCGTTTCCAACAAACCGGCTACTGCGCTGGCATTGTCGTCTGCGCCGGGTTGATCACCACATACATCATAGTGAGCACCAACTACAAGTGTCTTGGATCTGCCCGGATTATAAATGCCAATTACATTCGTGTATTCGCGCCCGTCGGCCATCCAGGTTTGTTCCCTGACGCTGAGTTGCGCCTCTGCAAAAACTTCTTTAATGTGCGCAACCACCTTTGCCAGGATGTCTACATTTAAATAATTGCGGTAAGGCCTTAATTCGGTGAGGAATTGAACGTCGGCATACAATCGCTGTTGTTGGGCTTTAGGGTTCATCATGGTTTGAAACAATGTGTTAAAAAGGGCTGCTTCAAGTCAACAAACAGTATTTAAAACATACAATGCTACAGTAGAAAAACCAATAAGCGAAAGAATCCAATCCTGACAGTTGAATGGATTCATTCCATTTTTTCTGAACACGCCTGTATGTTTGTCCCATGTATGTTTCCATCACCGGCCTGAAACCTAAAGGCCTGCGTGGCTTTTTCAAATTCTGGATGTTGGCGGTGCCATCTTTTAATCAGGCCCGCACAGCACAAGGCAACCTCTTCTGCGCTACCAAACGCATACAGGGAAACCAATGCACCCTCACCGCCTGGGAAAGCCGTGAATTGATGCTTGATTTTATGCGCAGCGGCGCGCACCTGAAAGCCATGAAAGCCTTCCGCAGCATCGCTACGGGAAAAACGTATGGATATGTGGCAGAAACTGTTCCCGAATGGAAGGAGGCTTTCGCGCTGTTGCAAAAGGAAGGTCGGGAATATTGAAATGGGCGCCAAATGTCACGTAATGTAGTGTTGTTTATTGCGGCTTCTGAGGATGGCTACATTGCAGATCCACAGGGGAATATCGACTTCCTCAACATGGCTGAAATCCCGGGTGAGGATTATGGCTACGTCAGCTTCACAGCTTCCGTGGATACTGTAATCATGGGTCGCAAAACTTTTGACAAGGTTCAGTCCCTTGGCGTGGCCTTTCCGCATGAAGGGAAAGAAGTATTCATCTTCAGCCGTAAAGAACAGAACCCACAAGGTCATTGCCGTTTTGTTCAGGAAAGCCCACAAGCCCTGGTTACACGCCTCAAAACATTGCCCGGCAAGGATATTTACTGCGACGGCGGTGCCGAAATCATCGCACAACTGCTTTCCGCCCGTTTGATTGATCGGATCATTCTTACCATCATCCCCGTTCAACTGTTGGAAGGTATTCCTTTATTCCCGGGCCATACACTGCCTGAAGACTTTTCATTGTTGTCTGAACAAGGGTTTGCACGTGGAATAATGCAGCGGGTTTATGTGCGTAAACCGGACAGCAGCGGCGCGTGACCAAGGTTACTGTTTCGGGCATTCATTAACCTGAATTTTGCATCATGGGAAATACACGTCAGGAACATTGGGAACATATTTACGAAACCAAGAGCCCGGAAGAGGTTAGCTGGACACAGAAAGAACCCAGAATTTCGCTGGGTTTAATCCATAAGGCTGACCTCCCGAAAGATGCGCCGATTGTGGATATTGGCGGTGGCGACAGCCTGTTGGTGGATTTTCTGCTGCAGGAAGGATACACCCAAATTACCGTTTTGGATATTTCACGGGCTGCGCTTGAACGGGCCAAGGCAAGATTAGGCGCTGATGCCGCCAAGGTTCATTGGGTACACAGCGATGTGCTCGAATGGAAGCCTGCGCATCCGGTGGCGCTGTGGCATGACCGCGCAGCTTTTCACTTCCTCAGAACCGACGAGGAACGCAATGCCTACCTGAAGCTGATGGCCGAAACGCTGAAAGGTCAGGCCATCATCGGTACTTTTTCTGTTCACGGTCCGCTGAAATGCAGCGGCCTGGAAATTCAGCAATACGATGCTGCTTCGATGCGGGCGCTGGTGGAGCAATACGGATTTGAACATCTGGAATGTGTGGAAGAAACCCATACCACGCCCTTTGGTACCAACCAGGAATTTATCTTCTGCCGATTCCGGAATATGCAACCCTGACGTGAATAAAACGGTGCTTTCCGTACATTTGGACCTCCGCATACGTGATTTAAAACGCACTGAATAAAAAACATGTTCCGCTATATTCTTTTCGGGTTGCTGGTTGGGTTGTTGGATGCATTGCCAATGTTCAAACGCAAAGTGCCGGTATTTTCCATCGCTGCCATCTGGCTGCAATGGGTATTTATTGCCCTTGCCGTAGCTTATGCCCCGGCCCCCGAACATCTGGTGATACGCGGAACCCTTTTCGGCTTTCTGGGCATGGCCCCGTTCCAGATTCAACTGTTTTACCGCAACCGCGCTGCAATTCCGGGCAGCATCATCGCATCGCTGGTGTTGGGCGCCTTGCTTGGATTGGCTGTGAACAGCTTATGAAACAGCGCTTGTCGCGTGCTTATTTCCTGCAGCCCGATGTGGTGGCGCTTGCCCGCGATGTGCTTGGGAAAGTGCTCTGTGTTCAAAGCGCTGCAGGGCAATTTGAGGCATTCATTACTGAAACCGAAGCTTATGCCGGCGTGGACGATCGCGCTTCGCACGCGTGGAACGGCCGGTACACGAAGCGCACCGCGGCCATGTATCAAAATGGCGGAACCATCTATGTTTATCTGTGTTATGGCATCCATTTCCTGTGCAACATCGTAAGCAACAGGGAAGGTGTTCCGCATGCCATCCTGCTGCGCGGAGCGCTGGTCCGGGAAGCTTCATCAACGGCATGGAAACAGGTTTCCGGTCCGGGTAAACTAACAAAGCTGTTGGGTGTGAACATGGAATTTAATGGTGAGGATGTAACCTGTTCACCCTTGATCAGCCTGGAAGATCGAGGGATTCGCGTTCCCTCGGATACCATCAAAACAACACCGCGCATTGGGGTTGATTATGCCGGGGCAGATGCGGCCCTGCCTTACCGCTTTGTCTGGGATATTCCTGCTTCCGGCTTTGACGAACGGGTATGGAGGCCGCAGTAATTAGGCCTATTTTTGCAACTATAATGAAAAGAATCCTGCTGCTTTTAAGTGTTGTGGCTGTGGCAGCCATCGCTTTCTTCTTGCTGAGGCGCAACCTGAACTCAACGATGGAGGCGGGCCCCAAGGATTTCGCCATTGAACAGACGCAGAAAGTAGATAAAATCTTCCTGTCGAAAAACAGCACCAAAGATTATGTCATCCTTCAAAAAGATGAAGCCGGAAACTGGACGGTGAAAGGTGCCCAGGGGGTGTTTCCCGCCAATACTTCAAATATTGACATGCTCCTGAACTTCGTGATGAAGAAGCTTCAGGTGAAGTATCCTGTAGGCGACAGCGCTTCAGAAGCCATCAACCGCAACTTATACCTGCATGCAGTGAAGGCCGAGTTCTACATGAACGGTGATCTTGAAAAAACGCTGTATGTTGGTGGTCCTACACCTAATTCGCTGGGAACCTATATGTACATGTCCGGATTGAAACGCCCTTATGTGCTTGAAGTGCCCGGGTTCGAAGGATACCTTTCTCCCTATTTCAGTACCACACTTAAAGACTGGCGCAGCAAAGAGGTGATTCATGCCAAAGCGGCTGACATACGCAAACTGGAAGTAGCCTGGCATGAGCAGCCTTCGGAATCCTTTGTAATTGACCGTCCGGACGATGCGGGAATTGCCTTGCTTGATGCGCGGGGTGCGAAGGTTTCAGTGGCACAGAATCCATTGCGCTCTTTGGTGGGTATGTTCGAACATATGCACATGGAAGGCTGGCCGAACCTGCCCAGGCAACGCGCAGATACAGTACTTCGCTCGAAACCCTTTTGCACCCTGAAACTCAATACCCGCGATGGCAAATCCCAAACCCTGGAACTGTTTCGCATTCCGGTTAGCGACGAAACCTATGCTTCTGAAGACAGAGATGGCAACTTGCGCCTGTTTGAAATAGAATACTACTGGGCCAGGGTAAACGGAACCCCGGAACTGGTGCAAATGCAAGACGCCGTGTTGCGCAACAGGTTGAAAAAATTATCAGACTTTACCCAAATTCCTTGAGCTTCGGAAAATTCATAGGCGGCGGTTTGGGCTGGGTGCTTGGCGGGCCCATTGGCGCCATTGTAGGCTTTGCCATTGGCAGCTATTTCGATGCGGCCTCTTCCGACAGTGAAGAACAGCCGGTACGCCGCCCTGCAGGTTCGCGCACCAGCCAAACACAGTCGGGCGACTTTGCCATGAGTTTGCTGGTGCTGATCAGCGCCGTGATGAATGCCGATGGCAGGGTAATGCGCAGCGAACTCGACATGGTCAAGGCCATGCTCATGCGCACCTATACCGATGAACAGGTGAAACAATACCTGCTCATCTTGCGGGAATTGCTCAAGAAACAGGTTGATGTTGCCGGCGTGTGCAAGCAAATACGCGCCAACATGTCCTACAGCCAGCGCCTGGAATTGCTGCACATCCTGTTCCGCATCTCCAGGGCCGATGGTGATGTGGCCCCGGGTGAACTGCGCATGCTGGAGTATATCGCCGCCCACATGGGCATCACCACGCCCGATTACCTGAGCGTGCGTGCCATGTTCGTGGTTTCCGGCGATGCCGACTACGAAATCCTGGAAATCAAACCCGATGCCTCCGATGATGAGGTGAAACGCGCGTACCGCCGCATGGCCATGAA
The DNA here is from genome assembly GCA_044360435.1 of Bacteroidia bacterium. GTDB lineage: Bacteria > Bacteroidota > Bacteroidia > NS11-12g > UBA955 > REEB481. The sequence goes on along the minus strand of JBIKKI010000013.1, from coordinate 22,486 downwards.
ATACCATCCCGATAAACTCAGCGGTTTAGGGGAGCAAATGAAAAAAGAAGCGGAAGACAAATTCAGAAGGGTGCAGCAATCTTACGAACAGATCAAGAAGAAAAGGGGTATGGCATGAAGCAACCCCTGGTGCATCTGGCCTTATTTGCCGTGGCCCTGATTTATGCCATCTTCTTCAGCTGGGCGCGCGACATCATGCCACATTACCTGAAGCCTGAAGGCTTCATCGTGATCCGCATCGGTGCGGCAGCGGTTATGTACTGGGTGGCGCATACCTTCCTCATCCGGCAGCCATTCAACTTCCGCCAGGATGGGAAGCTGCTCTTCTGGTGTGCCCTTACCGGCGTGGCCGCCAACATGCTGATGTTCTTCAAAGGCATGGCCATCACAACGCCCATCAACGGCTCGGTGCTGATGTTGTTTACGCCCGTTTTTGTGGTGGTGATTGACCACCTGAAGCGAAAGAAATGGCCTAATGCCGCACTCAGTTCCGGGATCCTCCTGGCCTGCTTTGGCGCAATTCTGCTGATGGGCGGCGCCGGCTTCAGCTTCAGCGGAACTACCGTAATCGGTGATGTTTGGGTAACCTTAAATGCCATCAGCTATGCCATTTATCTGGTGCTGGTGAAAGGACTTGTGGGCCGCTATCACGCCATGACCGTAAACAAGTGGACGTTTACACTCGGTACACTGTTCGTACTTCCTTTTGGATTGCCGCAATTGGCAGAAACCCCATTTGAGGTTATTCCCTGGGATGTTTGGCTGAAAATCTTGTATGTGCTGGTGTTTACCACCTTTATCACCTATCAGCTGAATGCCTATGCCATCAAGCGTGCCAGCGCCTCACTGGCCGGAACCTACATTTATTTGCAACCTGTTTTGGCCAGTCTGATTGCCTCCATGACCGGTCGCGATGCCCTCAGCGGCACTAAATTGCTGTATATTCTGTTGATATTTACCGGTGTTTACCTGGCGGTCTTCCAGGGAAATAAAACCCAGACAAAACAATGAACGCAACGCGCGAACTGAAAAGCATGACCGGATTTGGCCAAGGGGAAATGGCCACGGACATGTATAAAATTCGTATTTCCCTGAAGTCGCTCAACGGCAAGTACTTTGACCTTGATGTGCGTATGTCCCGAAACTTCTCTGCCTTCGAAGCCGAAATGCGGCAGCAATTGCGGGAACATCTGGAAAGGGGTTCCGTAAGTGCGTCTGTAAGTATGGAATATCTGCCCGGTGGCGCAAACAGCAGCCGGGTGAGTGCCGATGTTGCGCTTGCCGAAGCATATGCAGCACAAATGAACCTGTTGGCTGAAACACTGAATACCGAAGTACACGACCTGTTGGGTAAGGTGATGGCCATGCCCGATGTGCTCCGCGTTCAGGAGGCCACCGATGAAGACCAACTGCGCCGGGTGTTTTTTCAGGCGCTGGAACAAAGCATCGAAAACCTCAACAGCTTCCGCAAACAGGAAGGTGCCCGCCTGGGTGAACTGCTGCGCGGCGCTTTGCACCACATCCGTGAAGGACTGAAGCTGGTAGAACAGGAAGAACAAACCCGCAGGGAATTGTTGCGGAAACGCCTGTGGGCCGCGCTGGAAATGCAGGAAGCTGAAGGGAAAATGGACCGCAATCGGTTTGAACAGGAAGTCATCCTGTATATCGAGAAGCTGGACATCACCGAAGAGAAAAACCGACTGGCCCAACACCTTGATTATTTTGAAGCCTGTTTGTTGCGGGAACCTTCCGGTAAAAAGCTGAATTTTATTGCGCAGGAAATTGGCCGGGAACTCAATACCATGGGCGTTAAATCAAACCATTTCCCCATGCAGCAGGCCGTGGTGGATATGAAAGAACATCTGGAACAAATACGAGAACAGGTACTGAATCTGTTATAAACAAAGGAACATGAAACAACGACTTTTATTCCTCTGCATCCTTCTGATTTTGCCGGTCATTTCGGCTTCAGCCCAAAAAAAAGAGGATTTCGTTCCGCCTCCGCCACCCGATGAGCCGGCGCTTACCACAACGCCGCGCGCCTGGCTGATTGATTACGAAATCAACGACTCTTTTGCCGGTTTTGAAGTGCTGGATTCTGCCGCCAGGCACGGACGATTTTTCCTTGGTGGGGAAGATCACCGATTCATGGACTTCAACAGCAGCATGGAATTGAAACTCATGCGCTACCTGCATGCACGCGGCGGCGTGCGGCACATGATCCTGGAACTGGGCTATGCCCGAGGTTATGTGTTGCAGCAGTACATCAATACCGGCGATTCTGTATGGTTGGATATTCTGGAAAACACAACCGGAAGCGAATACATGGAGATGTATCGCGCCATGCGGGAGTGGAACCGCCAATTGCCTGATTCTGCCAAGGTAATCGTGACCGGCATCGATGTAGAACGTTATACCGATGTGCCGCTGCTGTTGCTGGAGCAATTGCTCCCGGATTCAGGTATTCCTGAAGCTTTGCTGGTAGGCGTAGAAGCGATGAAAGGATTGGCCCGGCAGATGTATCTTGGGGAAAGCGAGATACCTTTCGGTGGCGAAGTGGAAGACGAAGGTTATAACCTTGAACTGGACGACGTTTCTTCTGACAATTACGAGGTGCGTCCCACATTACAGCGTTTCCTGGCCGAGTACGACAGTTTGAAGCCCTTGTACCGCAGCTACCTCGGGAAGAATTTCAGCACCGTGGAAGTTTTATTGAACTCCCTGAAGCAATACCTTCAATGGGATGATTATGAATACACACCGTATCAATATACCTACCGTGAAAAAGTGATGTATGACAACATGAAGGTATTGCTGCAGCGTGATCCGCAGGGCAAGTTCTACGGACAGTTTGGTCGTTGTCATGCGGGTGCTGCGGTGCAAAACGGACCCTGTGGCTGGTTGAACTTTCATTCCATCTCCCAAAAAATGGCTACACTGATGCCTGAACCCTTGCGTAACCAGGTCATCACCATTGGCTATTTTTATGCAGGTGATGATGAATATGAAGACGACGATTCAAAGAGTACGCAGGAGCGGGAAATCGGTGCTTTTGCTGCGGAAACTCCGGAAGGCCGGGTGGCACTGTTCTCTCTTGATCAGCAAAAGCAGGCATTCCCCGTGCTTGCATCCCGATACGATTTCGTGCTGTTTTATAACGATATCGAACCTTCTTATGAAGAAGACGATTACGAAGACTTCGACGATGAATATGATTACGAGTTTACCCACTTTGGCTATGTGTACCACCGCGAATGGGGGAAAGCTTCGCAGCTGAATACAGCGCTCAACGCACTAGGTCTGCCTTCCGTACCGCTGACTCCCGTGCTGCAAGGCTTTGACATCAGTTATTTTCCAAGAAAATATTCTGAAGAAGCCGGCGGCAGGCTGAGCGTGTTGTGGATGCCCACGCAAACCCAGCGGTTTGGGGCTCAGGCGGATTCACTGATGCGCTTCAACATGTTCCGAATGTTTTCGGAGTCATTTTTTGACATCCTTGAATCAGGCAAGTTCAACCTGGCCATCGGATCGGGGCTGGGCTACGGCCTTTCACGACTGGAAATGAAAAAGGATGTACAGGTTGTTGATTTCAGAAACCCGCTGCCAAACACACGCACTTTATACCGCAACCCTGCACTTTGGTTAGGCCTGAGTGCAGATGCACGCGCAGCGATTGGTCCCATCAGCATTGGTGTTTCCGGTGGTATTGCCCACGATATTTCCAAGTCGGCCTGGCGTTTTGAAGGCAAGCGGCTCGATGGAACTCCATCTTTTGCACAGCACATGAAATACCTGGAGGCCACGATTGGCTTCGTAATCAAAGAATGATGAAACAGATTCCCAACCTGCTCACCCTTTCCAACCTGGCCTGTGGTGTTCTGGCCATTGCCGCCGTTTTCGAGGGTCATCCAACCACGGCCTCCTGGCTCATCCTGTTCGCGGCCGGTTTTGATTTTCTGGATGGTTTCGCGGCCAGATTGCTCAAGGCACAGTCGCCCATAGGCCTGCAGTTGGATTCCCTGGCCGACCTGGTAACCTTTGGCGTAGCGCCCGGATTCATCATGCAATACCTGGCCATCAGCAATGGATATTGTTCTGCAGAAGGATTTTGTCCGAATACCTACGTATTTCTGGCTATTCCATTGGCTTCGGCCTACCGTTTGGCGAAATTCAATGTGGATGAACGGCAAACACAGGGTTTCATCGGTGTGCCCACACCAGCCAACGGCTTACTCATCGCCTCATTTCCCTTCATTGTGGAAGCGCATGGAATGCTTGAGCCTCTGGTAACACACTTCCGTTTTGTAACCTTGTTTCCGGTGGTTTCAGCCTACCTGCTGGTGGGTGAATTACCACTAATGGCCTTCAAGTTCAAGTCGTTTAACCTCAAAGCGCAACCATTTCACTACATCTTTTTAATGGTGTTGTTGGCGGGAATTGTGCTACAGGGCTGGCAGGCCGTTCCATGGGTTTTTGTGGCATATTTGCTGCTTTCCATTGCCGATCAGCTGTGGCGCAGGCGTAGCAGTGCTCAATCTGAAGGAACGAACTAATTTTGCATTACCTATGGCTAAAGTAGCAATCATCATGGGTTCGGATTCCGACCTGCCGGTGATGCAGGAGGCCGCCCGCATCCTGGAACATTTTGGTGTAGCCTACGAGCTCACCGTGGTCTCTGCCCACCGCACACCTGCACGGATGTTTGACTTTGCAGGGAAGGCGCATACCCTGGGTTTTGGCGTTATCATCGCAGGCGCCGGCGGTGCTGCACACTTACCCGGAATGGTGGCAAGTCTAACACACCTTCCTGTAATCGGCGTCCCGGTGCAATCAAGAACCATGTCTGGTTTGGATTCACTTTATTCCATTGTACAAATGCCTCCCGGAGTTCCTGTGGCAACGATGGCCATCAACGGCGCCCGCAATGCCGGAATTATGGCTGCGCAAATGCTGGCCATCAGCAATCCGGATTTGGCACAAAAAGTTCAGGACTTTAAGAAAGGGCTGGAACAGGAAGTGCTGAAGAAGGCAGAAAAGCTCGAAGCGCAAGGTTTCGAGGACTACCTCAACAGCAATAATTTCTGATGATCATTGTTGGCGAAGCCCTGCTGAGTGAAGACATCCTTGAGGCGCATTTTGCCTGCCAACTGCAGCAATGTAAAGGCGACTGTTGCGTGCAGGGCGATGTAGGTGCACCGCTGGAAGAAGCAGAAATTCCCATCATCGAATCGGAGCTGTCGGCCATGATGGAAGTATTACCCGAACGAAGTCAGGCCATGCTGAAGTCGGGTCCTTTTTGGGAACGTGACCAGGATGAAGAGGCGGTCATTCGTTGTCATCCGGACGGAACCTGCGTGTTTGCCATCAACAACCAGGGCATAACCTTATGCGGAATGGAGCAGGCTTGGCGTCAGGGCCTCACTACTTTTCGGAAACCACTCAGTTGTCATTTGTATCCCATCAGAAGTAAAAATTACGGGGAGTTTACTGTGATGAACTACCATCGCTGGGACATTTGTCAGAGTGCCTGTGCTGCAGGTCGAACCCAGGAAATCCCCTTGTTCCGTTTCCTGAAAGAAGCGCTCATCCGCAAAATGGGCCCTTCGTGGTATGAAGAGTTGGAGGCTATTGCTGCAGCCAGAGCTTCCGGTTCAGGCCTCTGAATGCAAAGCTTCCCAATAAGCTACAGCCCTGCGGGTATGAGGAATCACAATGGTTCCCCCAACAATATTGGCCACGGCAAGTACTTCAAATAGCTCTTCGGTATGCACACCTTGTTCCATGCATTTGCCCAAATGGTACTTAACGCAATCATCACAGCGCAAAACCAATGAGGCAACCAGACCGAGCATTTCCTTGGTTTTGACACTCAAAGCGCCTTCCTGATAGGTTTGCGTATCCAGGTTAAACAGGCGTTTCAGTACCAGATTGTCAGCGTTCAGAATCTTCTCGTTCATCGTAGAACGAAACTGTTCAAATGATTCAACTTCAGATTTCATAGTTTCTGTTTGCAAGGTACTGGGGAAAGGTGTATTTTCGCACCTCGTTTTGGGAACAATCCCACTACGGAGTTGGTATCGTAGCTCAGTTGGTAGAGCAAAGGACTGAAAATCCTTGTGTCGGCGGTTCGATTCCGTCCGATACCACAAAAAGGCCTGATTTTCAGGCCTTTTTTTTGCCTGTATGCGAAAGCAACATGCAGCATGGCTTGTCGTTCATAAGTTTGTAAACAAACCATGCGGAAGCTTTTATTGCTGATACTGATTTCTGCCGGAAATGAATCGGCTGCGCAGCTCCCGGCAGTAAGAGATTCTTTGCGCCAGTGGCTTGCCGCCAAGCCTTCCTTTACCATGTCGCTGGACGGAAGAAACTCGTTCATTGGCACTGCGCCGGCTTCAGTTTTGGGTGGGCGCCTGGGCTGGGATTATGGCCGTGTAGGGGTTTATGCCGGATTATACACCTTGAGGAGAAGCATCGTTTCCCTGCAATACATGCGCAGCGGAGATACATTGTACCGCAGGCTTGGCATGAGCTATGCCAGCGCAACCATCGAGTACTTGCTATACAAAGACGCGCGCTGGGAACTGAAAATACCTGCACAACTGGGTCTGGGGCTGGCGTCAAAAACCAACATCCGAAATGGAATGAGGGAAGAAACCAGCCGTGCGCTGATGTTCCCATTGGAAGCACAAGCAACAGCGCTGTACCGCCTGACGCGCTACTTCGGCTTATCAGCCGGATTGGGATTCAGAATGGCCAATGGGGCAGGGCCCTCTTTTAATGGATCTATTTATTCCATTGGCGTTTCGGTATTCACCGGAACACTGTATCGCGACATGCGCAACCACATGGAACGTAAAGAACCCTTCCCCAGGTTCTTATTTTAATTTGGCTTTGCGCGCCTCTACTTCTTCGTAGTTCTTCAGAAACTCTTCAATCTTCTCCACATCAATCTTCTTGGCGATCACCTTTTTACTCTGATCCAGGATGAATATGGTTGGATTGGTTATGTTGTTGTAGTTGTACAAATTGAGGTGCCAGATGGAATTTTCTTCCAGCCTGCAAACGTTTACCCATTCTTTGATTTCAGGATGTTTCTGCAGGTATTCTTTCCACTCTTTCTCTTTGTCTCTGCTGGAAATTGCATATACCTTCCAACCTTCATTTTTGTGTTTTAGGTAAGTGCTGTACAATTCGGGTACCACCTTCTGGCAATGGCCACAGGTTGGATCCCAAAAGATGACGAATGTATAAGGAGCCTGCAATGCAAAGAGGCGCTTGGGCACTCCGGCGGTATCATACAGCTGCAGGTCGGGTGCCCTTGTGCCACACAAGGTATGGCTCATACGGTCAGCGCCTTCGCACATCTTGGCCACTGTGGCTGAATCACACCACCATGCGCGACCCTGGCAATAGTAATTTTTTGCCATGTGAACGAACACGCCGTCTTCGATGCACATGATCTTACTGGTTTCAAATTTGTTGGTGATGTACCAAATCAGGTATTTTTCATTTTCAATGGAACATCCTGCACGTGCAATCAATCGGTCGGCTTCATAGGCAATTGAATCAACCACGGGTACAACCAGGTTGTCGAAGTACTCGTCAATCTTCCGTTTCAATACATTATAAGGCGAACGGATCAGGCCATCTTCACACAAATCCACTTTGTCCCAAAACTGTTCTTTATATCGGTACACCGCCGCCATGCTGTCGGGTTTGCCATCTTTGCCCAGCGGGATTTCACGGGATACATCGGGTTCCTGAACGGCCCGAAGGAATTTGGACAAATAGTGTTTTGGGTATTTCTGGATGTAGAGGCTGTCCAGTTCGTTGTTCTTGGTGTCCACCTCCTCTAATTTGGCTTCCAGGCCTGACATCTGTTTTTCAAGGGCGGCCTTGGCGGCTTTTTCGGTTTTGGTGGGTTGTTCGGGGAATTTTGAAATGCTGTCTTTCAGCATGCGCAGATCCTGGGTTAAGTAATACCTTTTTTCGGCATAAACCCTTCTGCTGATGTTGTAGGCCGCAAATGCAGCATTTGCCTCGTGGCCATCTACCTTCATTTTGCTGTAGTAATCGCCATTCCAGGAAGTATCTGTGGTAATGATGAAGTCCTGGTCATCATCAATCACCAATTCGAACATTTCAGATTTGCCGTTGAACACAAACAGATACATTCCACGCTGGAGGCGTTTGGTTCCGGTGAACACTGCAACACCGTTTTTATCGGCAACGGCGGTGTCGCGCAGGTATTTGGCATCTGCAAAATGGTCTGCCAGATAAACCATGCCCGGCTTCATGCTCTTCAGCCGAATTTCAATTCTGTAGTTTCCGGGAGTTCTTCCGTCCCAGGTCGGCGCATTTTTCAGTTTTGGATAAACGCCTACCGGATTTCTTTCGGCCCAGTTCATGAATGGAGTAACGGGGCCTAAGGTTTTAGGTTTCACCACTTGCATGAAGGGTTGATTCACAGGTGGCGGAGGTGGCTCGGGCAAAATAGGTTTGCCGGTTTGTTGGCCACTGAGGCTGCCTGCGAGCATCAAGGAGCAAAGCATCAGGTTAAAGCGGTTGGTGATCTTCATGCGAATCGAAGTATATTGCTTTCAAATTTCGCAAAATTTGTTCCAATTGATGCCGGAGCCTTCCAGGATGTCTTTTTATGAGCAGGTGTATGAAGTGGTGCGCCTCATTCCTTATGGAAGGGTAAGCACTTATGGGGCCATAGCGCGTTATCTGGGCACCGGGAAAAGCAGCAGGCTGGTGGGCTGGGCCATGAATCAAAGTCATTTTATAGATCCTCCGGTTCCGGCGCATCGGGTGGTAAACCGATTGGGTATGCTCAGCGGGAAAGCACATTTCCCTCCGGATCATCCAATGGAACTCCTGCTGGAGCGCGAAGGCATTCATGTAGCCGAGGATCGGATTGTCCATTTCGAACAACTGTTTTGGGATCCTGCGAAGATGCTGCACTTATGAAAGGACTTATAAAGTGCTTTTGGGTGTTTTGTTTAGGCTTCGTTCAGTTACACGGACAAAAGCCGGAATATCTTTTTTATTCTTGGGATGAGGCCAGACTTTCACAAACAATTCCCGCCCAATATCCTGAAACGGCGCCGCTGCTGCTTTCAGAAACGCGCATCGTGGAATTTGCTGTTGATGCTGTGTACATCCTCCAGCACCGTAAAATATATTACCCTTCCTGGGCGGCAACAACACAACACCGCGGCGAACCGGTTCAGGGTAAGTTGCTGATGATGCAGGCCAGGCTTAGCGACACCACAGGTTCTGTGCTGGAAAACAACACACGCGAACTGCTTGTGGCAGATACACAACAAAACCACGGCCTGCTGATGTTTGGAGGTCGCCGACCCGGCTGTGTCCTTGAGTATATCACAGTCGTGCAACAAGCGCCACTGATGTATGTTCGTTTGAAGTATGAGTTGCCGCCAACCCAGGCTGTGAAGCTTTTGTTGGTTCATCCTCAGGAAATCACGGTGGCTTATTCTTTTACCGGACTGGAAGCCGTTTCAGAACGATTGAACCGTGATGAAAAAGTAATTACCCAGGTTCAGCTGACGCAGGCACCATCGGAATTGCAAAGCAGATCCAACATCCTTCCAGCAGCTCGTTTGGTGGTTAAAAAAACAAAGCCAGGATTCATATCTGATTGGGCTCAAGTGGCCATGCAGGTCCGGCAATCCATTGAATCCCCTTGCGCTGCAAAGGAGGGGAAACATATTGCTTCTATCTATCAACGACTGCGGCGTATGAATCCCGCGCCTCTGAATAAGCAAATCATGGCCATCCCGGGATTGTTTCGGCGCGAACAGCTGCCCTACAGTCATAAAGCGTTGCATCACCTTTTGTTGTTGATGGATGTTCCGCATGAATTGGTATTTGCAGCCGACAGAACCAGGAGTCCTTTGGATACATCGCTTGTTTTTCTACCCGACATCTCAGAAACCTTTCTGTGGATTCCTGCTGTGAAGATTGCCATCACTTCAGCAGGTCGGTTTAAAGAAGCATTACCCATGGAATATGCAGGATGCACGGGCTTTTTCATTCCTTTGGCTGCGCCTGGTTTGCCGTTTTGGAAACAATTTCCGTTGCCTGAGGGAAACATGAATAAGGATCAGGCAGTTCTGATTTACACCGGAAATGGCATGTTTCAGTTTCGACAGCGTTTTCAGGGGAAGCCGGCTGTATTGTGGAAGGATTATGGTCGATTAAGTGCCGAACAAAGAGGCGAGGTGGATGTTGCCGCTTGCAGGGCTTTGGTGCCTGAAGGCTGGTTGCTGGATGCCCGTGCACAACAACTGCCTGATATGACTTTTTTATTGGAAGGTATTTGTGCCATTAATGGAAAGAATTCCGTTCGGGACAGCGCTGTTACACTCGTTGTGTCCGAACTGCTCTTGCCTCAAAAACCGATGGAAGCGTTTCCCGGAACATTGTGGGAACGCAGCCTGCGCATTCCTTTGGCTTACCTGGAAGACCCCGGAGCCAGGAGTACGCAAGATGTGGAACAGGTATATCAGGATGCTGTTTCATCGGTGATGTACACCATGAAACAAGATGCCGAATGGATGGAACTGACCGTGCGCATAAGCATTGATGGTTGTTGCAGTCAGCGTAACATAGAAACGGGAAGCCTTAGGCTCCCCGCTTCCATTACTCTTAGGAAAAAAGCAAGATGAAGAAAAGGTCTTAGTTGCTCTTCTTGAGCAGGTAACGGCTGATAACAATGCCATTGCCGCCGGAACCTTGTCCGCTGGGTGTTGATGTAAAGGCAGAGGTAACGCTCATCAATTCCCATCCTTCAGCGGCGTAAGCTTCCAGCTTGGTGGTAATTTGAGCATCGTTAAAGCGGATATTCTCGAAATTGATCCCTACCATGCTGTAAAAGTTCTCCAGTTTTACTTCTTCCACTGCGCCCGTTTTATCGGTGGCAATCATTCTGGAACGTGCAAGTCCACCGGGAACTGCACTTTCAATGGTGGTAAGCTGTAAATACTGATGGGTGGTATTGGTTGATTTCTGAGTGAAACTCATCAATGCCGCGGCCGATCCGATGAGGGTAGCCGAAAGTAGAAATAGGTGAAGTTTTTTCATGAGTTTAAATTCATACGAAACATCCCAAATCTTATGCCGTTTTTTAACCGCTCGTGTTATTTTGCATCATGGCTGATTTGCTGCCCGTATTTCCACTGCCCTTGTGTTTGTTCCGGCATGAGCTGCTGCCTTTGCATATTTATGAGCCGCGCTATGTACACATGATCGGGGAATGTATAGCAGAAAAGTCGCCTTTTGTCTTGTTGCCCGTTATTCAGGGAGTACGCATGGATGTGGGTACTGTTGCGTCAGTGCATCAGGTTGTACATCGCTACAATGGTGGCAGTTGCGACATCCTCGCGCACGGGCAATTTGTTGTCGACATTGATGATTATCTTCCTTCTGCCAACCCAAACAAACCGGATCAGGTATGGTGCAGGCCCCGTTCTTTTGATGATGATGAAGATAAAGAACTCACTTTGCGCATAGATGATTTACTGCAAGAGGTGTTGTTGTTGATAGAAGACACTGATCCGAAGCGGTTTAAATCTGCTTCGCGCATTGCTGAATTCATCCACAAAATTGGGTTAACGCAGGAGCAGGAATATGAACTGCTGCAGCTCGAAGATTATGCCGGACAGCAACAGCGTGTGTTGCATTGGCTCAAAGACTTATTTGAACATCTTTCTGCCGTTGCGCAGATGAAACGCGCCATCTCGTTAAATGGACATTTTCGTGATTTCAGGGAGCAGCAATGATGGAACCGCTCATTTTGTGTATTGAAAGTTCCGACAGGTTTTGCTCGGTTGCATTGTTTGAAGGTGACCGGCTGTTGGCTGTTGAAAGGGCCACCGCACCGCTTGCCCATGCGGAACGTTTGGCGCCCATGGTTGATAAAATATGCCGTGATTTCGGGCGAACTCCTGATGCAGTGGCCCTGAGCAAGGGGCCCGGTTCTTATACCGGCTTGCGCATTGGCGCAAGCATGGCCAAAGGTCTTTGCTTTGGATGGAATATACCCTTGCTGGCCATCGACACCTTGCAGGCGCTGGCCTGGAACATGAGGGAAGAAGCGGCCTGGGCCAGGCCTTGCATGCTCGTACCCATGACCGATGCCCGAAGGATGGAAGTGTACACCGCTGTCTATGAATCTCAGGAACTGTCCGCCGTGATTCCGGTAGCGCCAAAAATTCTGGAGCCAGATGATTTCTACGAACTCGCCAGGGATTATCAGTTGGTGTTTGCCGGTTCCGGTGCCGCCAAATGGCAGTCTTTATGCCGATGGTCCGAAGAAGCCATGTTCTTCAACGAACTGCTGCCGGATGCAACAGGCATGGGTGCTTTGGCTGCAGATGCCTTCAAGAAAGGTGCGTTTGCGGATGTAGCTTATTTCGAACCATTTTACCTCAAGCAGTTCCTGCCCGGAAAAGGAAGTGTGGCATGAAGCATATACTGCTGTTGGACAATTACGATTCCTTTACCTGGAATTTGGTTCACTACCTCATGGAAGCCGGCGCGCAATGTACGGTGCTGAAGAACGATGACCCTGCGCTGCACCAAATTCAATGTGACGCTGCGGTACTTTCTCCTGGACCCAAGGATCCTGTTCAGGCCGGATTGTTGCTGCCTTTCATAGCGGCCAATCATCAGAAAATACCCATGTTGGGCGTATGCTTGGGACATCAGGCATTGGGGCTTTTTTTCGGAGGAAGTCTGGTGAAGGCAGCGGAGCCTGTGCATGGCAAAACAACGCCTATCACCCACGATGCGCATGGCGTTTACCGAGCACTGCCACAACACATCAGGGTGTGCAGGTATCACAGTTTGATATTGGACAATCCGGGTAAGGATATGCTGGTTACGGCGCGCACGGAAAGCGGAGCCATCATGGGAATCAGGCATCGTTGCTTACCCTTGGAAGGTGTTCAGTTTCATCCAGAAGCCATTTGCACGGAATCGGGATTTGACATGATGCGCAATTGGCTGGAAGGGCTCAATTAGGCGAACCTCATCAGGGCATTCAGGATGCCTGCGGTATCATATCCTGCTTCTTTTTGCAAATCATCATTGTGCCCATGAGCGGGGAAGTCATCTGGGATGCCCAGCTTCATGATTTGTCCATGCCATTGTTCCTGAGCAGCAAATGAAGAGACCGCAGCGCCGAATCCCCCAATAATACTTCCATCTTCCACAGTGATGAGTATTTCATGTTGATCCATGATGGCCTTTAACAATGCTGTATCCAGGGGTTTCAGAAAACGCATGTGTGCTACTGTTGGGTTCAAGCCTGAAGCAAGCGCTGCAGCCTGGGCTGCAGCAGTGGTTGTTCCGATGGTCAGCAGGGCAATACGCGTTCCCTGGTGCAACAAGGAGCCAGTGCCCAGGGGAATACGTCGCAAAGCTGTATCGCATGCAATGCCCGTTCCATGACCTTTGGGATAACGGATGAACCACGGCCCATTTCGGTCTTGCATGGCCGTGTACATCAGGGCACGCAATTCTTCTTCATCTTTTGGGGCTGCAATAACCACACCTGGAATGGGTTGCAGAAAAGCCAGGTCAAAACTTCCATGATGCGTGGGCCCATCTTCGCCAACCAGTCCGGCACGGTCCACGCAGAAAATCACCGGAGCCTGTTGCAGCGCCACATCGTGGATGATCTGGTCGTAGGCGCGTTGCAGAAAGGTTGAATAAACACTGCAAAAAGGAATTTTTCCCGCCAGGGCAAGGGCTGCTGAAAACGTGACGGAATGTTGTTCGGCAATGCCCACATCCCAAAAGCGATTTGGGTACAGGTCCATGGCTTTGCGCATACCACTTCCGGAGGGCATGGCGGGAGTTACGCCGCATACGCGTTCGTCCAGCGCAGCCAGTTCGCACAAGGTTTCCCCGAATACGTCCTGGTATTTTGGCGCTTGTTTCAGGGGCTGTTTGTCGGCAGGTTCAAGTTTTACGTAGGCTGCCGTGCTGTGCCAGCGTGTTTGCTCTTTCTCTGCAGGCTCATAGCCTTTGCCTTTGATGGTTTTTACATGCAATACATGAGGGAAAGCGGCATGCCGCAGCCCAACAAGCGTTTGAACCAACGACACCACATCGTGACCATCTACAGGGCCGCTGTAATGAAATCCCATTTCCGTAAACCAATTTGGCCTGCCCTGTTTCATGTTTCCCAGCATTTGGTTCATGGCCCCGGTATTGGGGTCAATACCAATGCTGTTGTCATTGACCACCACGAGCAGGCGTGTATTGCTGAGTGCTGCATGATTTAAGGCTTCAAAGGCCATGCCTCCGGTAAGCGCGCCATCGCCAACCACGGCAGTGTAGATACGCTCGCGCGGATCTTGGCCCTGTTGCGCAACAGCAAACCCCAGCGCGGCCGAAATTGCGGTGGAGGAATGGCCGGTTCCAAACACGTCGTGAATATTCTCACCGCGTTTTGGAAAACCACTGATGCCTTGGGTTTGCCTGATCCGACTTAATAAATCTTTTCTGCCCGTGAGTATTTTATGAACATATGCCTGATGGCCTACATCCCATATAATGGGTTCTTCTGGAGAATTCAGTACATAATGGAGGGCAACGCTTAGTTCTACAACACCCAGATTTCCGGCAAAATGACCACCGCTGTGCAAGATGGTTTCAATCAGGAAGTTCCTAAGCTCCCGGCTCAGTTCGGGCAATGCCTCCGGACTGAGTTTTTTTAAATCTGCAGGGCTGTTTATCTGATCAAGAACCGGCATGCTACTTCAGCGCAAACTTATTCATTAAAAGGCGGATTTACCGAACGCCATTCCCGGGTCAGGAATTGTTAGTTTGATTTAAATTTAATGTGTTTAAATTTGCATCACATAACAAATAGAAATGGCTACAAAACAAAATTCAGGAAAAGCGGGTAAACGTGCTGCCGTTAAGGAAGCTGCCGCAACTGCTGGCGAAATGCCCGCAGCACCTGCCCGACGCAAAGGACGTCCGGTAGGTTCAAAAAATCGCAAGGTGACTAAAGCAGCTGTTAAACGTGCAGTTGCAAATGCTAAAGCACCTATTGAATCACTTTCTATTGGGTTTTCTTTTGACGACATCCGTGCATCAAATCTGGAGAATCTGGTGCGTCAGGAGAAGGAAGTACAGCATGTGCTTTCCGCCATTCGTAAAGCCAAGCAGGCCTTCGGTAAATTGAGTGCCAAATCATTTTCTATGGAAGGCGCCAGCATTACCGGTGGAACCCGCAAGCCGAAGAAACGCGGGCCGAAGAAAGGATTTAAGCGCGGTGGCATTACAAAAAAACAGTCGATCATTAACTACATGAACGAAGTTGGCGTGCCGGTAAAATCCGGTGATTTAATAGCCGAACTGTTTAAGCGTTCAGGCGAACGCAACCGCACCAGCTTCAGGCAAAGTATGTTTACCACACTGTCACAGATTTACAAAACTGGGGAGCTTGTAAAAGACAGTGAAGGGGTGATTTCACTTGCCAATAAAGGTTAATATTTAAAAGAAAAAGCAGGAAAAGGGAGTTTACAAACTCCCTTTTTTTATGCACTTCAGCATCCTGGGTATGCCTGTAAAGTCATTCCTTGAGCTTGTTATGATTGTGGTATGAAGTTGCTGGAAAATGGCACACACCTCTTCCATACGCCCTGCATGCAGCTCCATATACACGGAGCAGGAGCCTAACGACAACAGGTGTTTTGCAATTCTTCTGTAAAAAATTAATGCATCCTGCTGAGGTACAAACAAGGCAAGCTCCGGTTCGAAACGGGCCACGTGCTCATCAACCAAATGCCGGTCTTCAACCGCGATATAAGGAGGATTTGATACGATTAAATCAAAATTTTCATCGGGAAAAAACATCAAATAATCTAATAAACACCATTTAATCTGGTGATGAGCGCCTAAGATATTCTGTGCATTTAATGCGGCAACCTTTAGTGCATCTGCCGAAACATCCAGCGCGGTAACTTCCGCATTTGGGAATGCTTCGGCCAGGCTGATAGCCAAACAGCCACTTCCAGTGCCAACATCCAAAATCCTCAGATGCGCGTCGTGCGGAACATCTTCCAGAATCCATTCCAACAGTTCTTCGGTTTCAGGACGTGGGATCAATACATCCGGACTTACATGATATCGCTTGCCATGGAAGTAAGCGGTCCCAAGAACGTATTGCAAAGGCTGTCCCTGCTCCAGCGCTGCGGCATGCAGCATTACCGTCGCTGCAAATTGTTCTTCTACAGGTAGAAGGTATAGGTCGGGATGATTGAGGTCTTTGTTGTGGTAATGCAGGTATATTTCGCGAAACATAGCAGCAGCTTCGCCATCACCATGCACAGGCGCAACTTGTTTCAGGAAGGCACGGCGGAGGTCCTGGAGCTGCGCCATCAGTTGAGTTGCGGATGTTCCGGAGCTTCGCTCAGCCAAGCATAAGGTTCACCAAGGGCGCGAAGGCTTTTCTTCCATAGATTGTCATCCTGTACAAAAAGCTCATGAGTTCCCAAGTCGGCAAGCACCCAGCTTTTGTCTGTAAGTTCGGCCTCCAGTTGTCCTGGCCCCCAGCCGCTGTAACCATTGAAGAAAAGCACTTCTTTAAGAGGCAGCAGTCCGCAGTCAACGGCGGTTCTGAGTGCATCAGGATCGCCAGCCCAATAAAGTTCATCATTGATGGGATAAGCTCCGGAAATGTTCGGGCAGGTATGAATAAAAAACACCTGATCTTGTCCCACCGGGCCGCCGCACATCAGGCGTTTCTCTTCAGGAAAGCCGTCAACTACATGTCCTACATTGATGGCGCAGGGCTGGTTGATGATAAATCCCACCGAGCCTGATTCATCGTGCGACACCAGGAAAATGATACTTCTGCTGAAGCCTGGATCGGCAAGGAACGGATCTGCAATCAAAAACAAACCTGCCTTTACGTCTTGCTGCACTTGAGGTTTTTTCATCTTATGGGTCCTAGGGAATCAGTTCAAAAATATGTGCCGAAACGGGAGGCAGTTCAAGGTACTCTGTGATGGGAATACGCGTGCCATCAATAGGATTAAGCAGGTATTGGTAGCCTTGGAGTCGTTCTGCGAAACGCGCCGTGCGAATACGTTTGCTCGTGTTTTCCTGGTTTAATGCCACCATGAAGGTTTTTCGGGAATTGTAGCGGAAATATACCCAGGTGCCGTCTTCTCCGGTGAATTGCATAAGCTTGCCATCCTGCAGGGCAGCTTCTGCATTACGCAGTTTCGCCAGCTTACTGATGTGGTTGAAGGCGTCCTGTTCCAAAATGGTTCTGCCTTCCGCAGTGAATTTGTTGATTCTGTCGCCAGGGAATCCACCGGGGAAATCCTTGCGTACCAAAGCATCCGTAGGATGGGTACTTCCTTCCATCAAAATCTCTGTTCCATAGTAGATGCAGGGAATGCCACGAAGTGTGAGCAACAGGGTGATGCCCATCTTCCATTTCTTCAGGTCGCCGTTCAGATGTGTAAAAATGCGCGTTAAGTCATGGTTGTCCAGGAAGATGCAATGTTTGAACGGATCTGTATAGATAAAATCTTCGGCCAGGGTTGCATAGATACGGTTTAAACCGTCGTTCCAGCCAAATGGATTGGTCAGGGCATGCTGTATGGCCCAGAGCAGTTGAAAATCGGTGACGCCGGGCAGCCCGCTGTTCAGGGTTTGACGGATGTTGTTTTGCACGAACCAGGCTTGAGTTCCCATGCCATTGACCCAGGTTTCGCCAAAAATACCCAACTGCGGGAATTCGGTGAGCAGCGACTGGCATAATCTGGTCATGAATTCCTGGTCGGGATAAGCATAGGTATCGATTCGGTAGCCCTGCAAGCCTGCATATTCAGCCCACCACAGGTACAACTGTGTAAGGTATCGGTCTATATGGATGTTGCGCTGGTTCAGGTCGGGCATGTGGTGGTCAAACCAACCGTTGCTGTTTAGTTTCCGTTCATGTTCCGATGCGTAAGGATCAAGCATTACGGATGCGCGGTAATTGGTACGTGTGAATTGAGGCCAGGCATTGTACCAACCGGTATCACGGTTTTCAAACATCCAATGTTTGTTTCCCGTATGGTTTGGAATGATGTCCATCACCATTTTCATTTTACGGCTGCGCATGTCTTCCGTCAGCTTCAGGTATTCATCATTGCTTCCAAAGCGCGGATCTATAAGGTAATGGTCGGTGATGGCATATCCATGGTAGCTTTCGCGTGGTTGGTTGTTCCATTGCACCGGGTTGAGCCATAAAGCGGTAATGCCCAATTCCTGCAGGTAGTCCAAATGCTGATGGATGCCTTTCAGGTCGCCACCGTGACGGCCTTTCAAGGTGTCTCTGGAATAAATATCAGGTTGTGTCAACGGGTGACGGTCGTTGGCCGGGTTGCCGTTGGCGAAACGGTCGGGCAGAATCAGGTACATGATATCGGCACTGTTGAGCCCAGCCTGTACCTGCCATTGCCGGTTTCGTGGTTTCAACTCATAAGTCCAGCGCAACTCCCGGATGCCTCGTTTTCCCGGGATTTTCACCCGAAAGTTCAGGGTTCCGGGGCGTGCATCACGGCCAATGTTCAGGTTTACGTAAAGGATATTTTCGGCTGCCCCCTTGCTGGTTCCTACAAAGGCAACCTGTTCGTAAGGGTCCATGCTCAGCACCCAGGAACTAGCCTCGGGGCTATGGAGGATTATTTCCAATGATTCTTGGCTGAATCCGCAATACCAGTGTGGAGGAGCCACATTGTGGGGCATCAGAAGGTTCCTGGAAGCAGGCTTTTGGGCCATTATTGCTGAAAGAAAAAGGCGCAAAAGCAGGACGGTTAAGACGGTAGGTTTCATCATGAGTTTAGCTGGTAATTCATACCCGGGAGTTGGGTGATCATGCCCTGAAGTTCCATATTGAGCAGCAGATGTGCAAGTTTACTGCCTGAAAAGCCTGTTTCGTTCAACAATTCGTCAACCGATTTATTGCTGTGTTGCAGGATGGAAACGAGTGTCTGTTCCTCTGGTATGAGGTTTCGAAACAAGGGTATTTGCAGCTTTACCGATGGTTTCTGTTGGTTCCAGCCCATCATGTTGGCGATGTCATTTGCGGAACACACAAGGGCTGCCCGATTGCTGCTGATGAGCAGGTTGCAGCCGGCGCTGGCTTCATCCTCCGGGCGACCCGGCACGGCGAAAACGTCGCGGTTATAGGACAAGGCAATATCTGCGGTGATCATGGCTCCTCCATCGGTCATGCTTTCCACAAGCAATAGGGCGTCGCATAAACCGGCAATGATGCGGTTGCGTTTAGGGAAATGTTCCGGGCTCAGCTTCATGCCGTGCAACTGATCACTGATGATGGCGCCACCACCGTTGAGCATGTTTTTGGAAAGTTGATAATGGCTGGGAGGGTACAATACATCCAGTCCGTGTGCAACCACTGCGGCTGTTGGCGTTCCAGCCTCTACTGCAGCATGGTGCGCCTGCGCGTCGATGCCGTATGCCAGTCCGCTCACAATGCTGCAACCGTAGGCTGCCAGCTCCCGGGTAAAGTTGGTGGTGCGCACTTTCCCTTGTCGGCTGGCTCTGCGGGTTCCTACAACACCCATCATGCGCCGTGCGTTCAGATCCATGGTTCCTTTTACAAACAACAAAGCCGGACTGTCGCTGCAATGTTTCAGCCGGAACGGATATTCCGGATCGGTAAAGAAAAGTGCCCGGATGCCGTTTTGTTGCACCCAGGCACATTCACTTTCGGCACGCGCCCAATCCTTGAAGTGCTTCACGGCATTAGCCGTATGCAAGCCAACCCCAGGAATTTTTTCAAGTTGGTGCTGCTTCTCCCTGAAAACGGCTTCAGCTCCACCGCAATAAGCCACCATCGCCTTGAGCAAAACGTCACCAACTCCGGGAACGAGCTGCAGGGCAATCTGGTGTACCAAGGATTCTTGCATGCCTCAGGCAAATCAATGCAAGTGCGGTGAATCAAGGTGCGTGTAAACGTTTGTAAATATTTACAATTGCTTCAGCATGAAGCACTGCGGCCCTGGCGTAAGGCCTGTCTCATCAGGTACAGCAACAAGATGCTGTAAAGACTCGCTGTAAATGCTGGTTTGAAATACCAAACTTCATAATTGGGAAGCTCCATGCTGCGCAATACCATTTCCATATTCAGGAAGTAGGCAAGGCTGAATATGAAGATGGGCAAATAGCGATGGGTTCTGATAGACCATAAACCCAGAAATAGCCAGGCCGGATGGCTGTAACGCTCGTGCATTTGTGTGGGGAAGTAGAAAAAGCACAAGGCCAGGATGCTGCCGGCCAGTAAATAGTCATCCAGGGCGAATTTGGGGAATGTACGTTGTTGAACCGCCAGGATGAGCCGTCTTCCGAATAAAAGCCAGGCACCGAAAAGAGCACTGCCCAGCAACAGCAGCATGCCCCAGTTTTGGTAGCTGATGCCAGAAATCCAAGGGCTGCGGTCATCGGCCAGAATGGGGTTTGTCGATTCTGGCAGCACCAGATACCAGAAATTGAAGGCGTTCATGCTTACACGCTGGAAAAAGCCCACCGATCCAATCACCACACGCCAAAAAGGAACGATGGAACCGCCAAGAAGAAACGGCAGGATAAGCAGACTCTGAAAGCCCAGCGAAAGCAGCCCGGTGCGTACCAAGTACAGCCTTGGTTTCCCGCGCAGCGCATCCCACAACAACCACAAGATGATGGGCAGAAAGATGATCATTTGAAGCTTTACGTTCAGGGCAAGGATGTAGGCTGGAAGTGCCCAGATGGCTCGGTTTTGCAGGAATAGCCTAAGCGACAGGAGGGTGAAAAATGCCGGAATGGCATCAATCTGTCCCCAGTTCAGTGTGTTGAAGAAGTAAGCACCGTTGAATACAAACAAGGCCCAATGTCTGTTGCTGTGGGTGCTAAGCCGACACATGGAGAGCATCAGCAATACTGAGCCAATATCGAACAGTAAGGTATATAATTTCAGAACGTGCAGGTGCTGTGAAGCTGCTTCGGCGCTGCCCATCAGCCATACATGAAACTTCAGCAGGTACAGATAGCCGGGCAGGTAGTTGCAGTCGATGTCGTAGATGCGGTGGAACGGTTGTGTGTCCAATTGTCGCATCCAGGCAGACCAGCAGGAAAAGTCGTAGCCGTGGCCGGAATCGGGCAGGTGAAAGGCAAGCAGCAGAAACAAGCCTCCGCTGAACCACCACAGGTGGCTGGGAATCGGGTTGAAATCAGGGGAAGCTGTGACGGGTTTCAGTGCAGTTTATAGCTGAGGTTCACGGTGATTCGGGCGGTCTTCTCGCGCGAATCGGTATTGAAGGCGCCACCCCAGGAAAATTCTTCTGATGAATGCAAACCGGTGATTTGAAAGATGCCCATATCAGCACGCTGTAATTTATCCAAAGAAGATCCGGCTGCATCCACAATTTTCTGCGCCCTGTTTTTCGCATCTTCAGTAGCGCGTTTGATCAGATCCAGTTTTAATTCCGCCAGGCGTGTATAATAGTACTCTGGCGATTGTGAGTTCAGCTCTACGCCCTGATCAATCAGTTCCGTCACTTCTCTGGAAATCCGTTCAATGCCATCTACATCTTTCGATTCTACCTTCACGCTTTGGGAAAGTTTATAGCCCTCAAAGGTGCGGTGGTTTTCTCCGTTGTAATATTGGTAATCGTATTCCTGACTGATGTCCACAGCTGAAAACACAATAGCGCTGTCGTGCACGCCTTTACCTTTCAGGTATGCCTTCACCTTGGCTTCATCATCCTTCAGCATTTGGTAGGCATCCTTCAGGCTCATGTTCATTTTGTTGAAGCTGCCCCGCCATACAATCAGGTCACTGCTGAAGTTCTTCTCGGCCAGCCCGGTTACTTCTACACTTTCGCGCAGGCCTTTATTGCGGATGCCGTTGCCCAGCAACCAGGCAGAAATGCTCAGGGAAACAGCGGCGATGCTTACCGCCAGGATGGCATTGCGATTCATAGATTCAGGGTTTAGTAGGTTTCGGAAAGGGAATCTTCAATGGAACGACACAAGCTGGAGAATATTTCCTCTACCGTGCCCATGCCGTCAATGTGCTGCAGCTTGCCCTGGTTATGGTAGAAGTTGAGCAGCGGTGCTGTTTCATTGTTATACACGCGGAAACGGTTGCGAATGGTGGCTTCATCCTGATCATCAGCGCGACCGCTTACCTTGCCGCGTTCCAGCAGTCGGCGTGTAAGTTCTTCTTCATCTACCTGCAAGGCCAGAACCATGCTGATGTTCATCTCGAGCTTCTGCAGCATTTCATCCAGTGCGGAACCCTGGGCTTCTGTGCGTGGGAATCCGTCAAAGATGAAACCGCGTGCATCCGGATGCTGACGAACGACTTGTTCAACCATGCCAATCACCACCGCATCGGGAACAAGGGCTCCTTTTTCGATATAAGCATTTGCCTGCT
>JBIKKI010000076.1:0-10357 GCA_044360435.1 Bacteroidia bacterium | reverse complement strand
CTTCACCCAAAAAAACAAGAATTCAACCCCAAACAACACCAACCTGAAACCCGGCAGCAGCCTGAAATGGAAACTCAGTTTGCTGGTATTTCTGCAGGTGTTTCTGGTTACCATGGTGTACGGCCCTATTGCCGCCTTCCTGGTGGAACTCTTTCCGGTGCACATACGCTACACCTCTATGTCGGTGCCCTACCACATCGGCAACGGCATCTTCGGGGGATTGCTGCCGGCCATAGCGACTTTCCTGAGCAGCAAAGCCATCAGCGCCAACCAACTGGCACAGCAACAAGCAGGTGCATTGCCCTTCAAAGAACCATACCTGGAAGGCCTGTGGTATCCCATCATCGTGGCGGGCGTGAGCCTGCTCATCGGGCTGCTGTACATCCGCGAAGCGGGAAGCGGTAAGCGCAGCAATCCGCTGATGAACCATGTACGCGCGTATGCCGGCATCCTCTGGATTGCGCTGGGACTGCTTGCCGGATGGTATCTGGTGGCGGAACAGGCGCTGCCCAAGTTTCGTTCAGGGGCCGGAGAAGACCTGATTCCCGCCATCATCTACACCTTCATCCTGGCGCCCATCATCACCGGCGGACTGCTCGCCTTCGGCTATCTGGCCCTGAAACGCGAATACGAAAAAGAAGATTGACGCCATTGCGGCGGAAGAGTTTCCTGTTTCAAAACTAAATTCGCCCCATGCGGCAAGCATTTCGTACCCTGCTCACCGGCGCAGCATTGGCTGCCTGTGGCGCGATTACCCTTTCCTTTAAAACCGATGAGGGCATGTTCCCGCTCAGCGCCCTGCAAGGGGTTGACCTGGCCAAAGCCGGACTGCGCATTCCCAAGGAAGCCATCTTCAACCCCAACGGCGTAAGCCTCACCAACGCACTGGTGCGCCTGGGCGGCTGCACCGGATCTTTTGTTTCTGAGGAAGGCCTGGTGATTACCAACCACCACTGCGTGGAAGGCGCCGTGAGTCGCGTGAACATCAACTACATCGAACAGGGATTTACCGCGAAAAACCGCACCGAGGAAATTGCCGTGAACATCCCATGCCGCATCACCATGAGCTATCAGGATGTGAGCGAACAAGTGCTGGAAGGCGTCAACGCCGACATGGATCCCGCGCTGCGCAGCCAAACCATCGGCAACAACATCAAACGCATTGTGGAAGCCGACAAGAAAAACAATCCCGAGCTGAGCATCGAAATCTCCGAGATGTTCACGGGCCGCAGCTATACCCTCTTCCGCTACATGACCCTGCAGGACACCCGTTTGGTGTATGTGCCACCGGTGAACATCGGACAGTTCGGCGACGAAACCGACAACTGGGTATGGCCACGCCACAACGCCGACTTCAGCATCGTGCGCGCCTACGTGGGCCCGGACGGAAAACCCGCGCCCTACAGCCCAAACAACGTTCCCTTCAAGCCCGCCAAACACCTGCAGATTAACCCAAACGGAACCCGCGAAGGCGATTTCGTATTCATCATGGGCTATCCGGGGCGTACCTTCCGCCATCAGCCATACGAGTTCCTGCGCTACCAGCAGGAATGTCAGTTACCCGCCGTGAGCGACTGGTTCGGCTGGCAAATCAAACTCATGAAGCAGCTGGGCGAAAACAACAAAGCCCGCTACGCCAACTTTTACGACGACATCCAGGGCCTGAGCAATACCGAGAAGAACTTCCGCGGAAAGATTCAGGGTTTGCGCCGCACCAATGTACTCCAAGACAAACAGCTTGGCGACGCCCGCCTGGAAGCCCTCACCCAAACCGCGCCGGAATGGATGAAATACGACAAGCTGTTCCCGGAAATCCGCGAAACCTATCAGGCACGCATCGGTGAATTTCCCCGCAACTTCCTGCTGCAGCGTTTGGTGAACGATGTTCCGCAATACTACCTGGCGGTGATGCTGGCCAGAGGCAAACAGGAATATGCCGCCAACAAATCCAAACTGGCAGAAATCCAGAAATCACTGCTGGAAGAAGCGGCCAAAGCCTACCGCATCGAAGACCCGGAGTTCGAAGAACTATGTTTGCTGGAGCTGTTGAAGCGCTGCGCGGCACTTCCTTCAAACCTGCGTCCTTTGGAATTTGACCGCATGGGCGATGTGGACGCTTGGTTTGCTGCATGGAAAAAGAAAACCAAGCTGTCGGATACCGCAGCCATGATGGGCCTTTTGCGCAGCAATCCCGCGAAATTCCTGGCCTATAAAGACGGACTTACCGAGCTGGCTGCTTCCCTCCTGCCGCTGCTCATCCAGGTAGAAACAGACGAAGCCAAACGCGACAACCTGCTGCGTTCCTTGCTGCCGAAATACATCGAACTGAAGGCATTCGACCGTCAGGAAGGCTTCACGCCCGACGCCAACGCCACCCTGCGCCTCACCTACGGCAACATCAAGGGCTACAGCCCAAACGACGGCGAATACAACGCGCCCTATACCACCCTCGACGGTGTGTATGAAAAAGCCAATACCGTCCCCGATTACGCGCTCAGCCGTGAACAGGCCGACAAGCTCCGTGTAAAAGACGTTCCGCCTATGTTCAAGGACCCGAAAACCGGCAAAGTGGTGGTGGCCTTCCTCTACAACCTGGACACCACCGGAGGCAACAGCGGAAGTCCGGTACTGGACGCCGACGGCAGGCTCATCGGTGTGAATTTCGACCGCGCCTGGACTGCCACGCTGAACGATTTCGCCTGGAACCCCGAATACAGCCGCAGCATCGGCGTGGACATCCGCTATGTGCTGTACGTGATGAAATACGTGAGCAACGCCGACCACGTGATTTCCGAGTTGGGCGTAAACCTCTGAACACAGAAATTTGCAGCAAGCATGTTAGATAAATTTGGTATTGCGAAGCGCATCGCGCGCGAGTTGAAAGACGGTTACTACGTGAACCTCGGCATTGGCATTCCCACGCTGGTGGCCAATTATATCCCCGAGGGTGTGGAAGTGGTTTTGCAGAGCGAAAACGGCTTGTTGGGCATGGGGCCTTTCCCTTTTGAAGGCGAAGAAGACCCCGACCTGATCAATGCCGGCAAGCAAACCATCACCACCGCTACCGGTGCGGCATTTTTTGATTCGGCGACTTCCTTCGGCATGATCCGGGCCGGCAAGGTGGACCTTACGGTTTTAGGCGCCATGGAAGTGAGCGATACCGGCGACATTGCCAACTGGAAGGTTCCAGGCAAGATGGTGAAAGGTATGGGCGGCGCCATGGATCTTGTGGCCTCCGCGCGCAACATCATCGTGGCCATGATGCATACCAGCAAAGACGGACAGAGCAAGCTGCTGCCCGCATGCACCTTGCCCATCACGGGTTTGGGCTGTGTGCGCAAGGTGGTGACCGAACTGGGTTTCTTCGACATCACCGAACGCGGCTTCGAGCTGAAAGAAATCGCGCCCGGCGTAACGATTGACGAAATCCGCGCGAAAACCGCCGGCAGGCTGGTGGTGGAGGGCGACATCCCCGTCATCGAGGCATGAGAACGGCGTGGTTCATTGCGGCCATCCTCGTGTTGGCTTCCTGCGGAAGCAGCAAAAAACTGCACACGCCACCTCAGACAGCACAAAACCCTTCAGACAACACGAATCCACTTCCACAGAAAAACAACTGCATCGACAGCAGCAAAATCAACCCACAGGCCGTTTGCACCCTCATCTACCTGCCCGTTTGCGGCTGCGACAGCGTGACGTACGGCAATGCATGCCAGGCCGAAGCCTCGGGAGTGCGCTGGTGGCGAGGTGGGGAATGTGGTGTTGTGAAGAAGAAGGAATGAATCTGCAGCTTTTGTCATGGAGTGCCTGTCATCGGGCTGCAACTCCAGAGCGACCTTAGGGAGTCCCAGGGGAAGCCTGGTGGCTGAGGCGCTTGCTTGTCCCGGGGGAACGTAGTGAGTCCCGGGGAAGCCCACCATTCCAGAAACGACGCCCCATTGCAGCAACAAGAATTTTACGCAACTCCTATGGGAACTAATGGCTCATTACCGTATCAGGCGTTCATGCAAATCACAAAATCAACCTAAAAGTACCTTTTTTTCCTTGATGAAAAAGTAAGCAAAAAATCAAGGCTGAAAAGGATGATACGGTGCACACTTGTAACCAACCGAATGCTGTCGGCGATCTCCTCACAGGTTCGGAGCTTCCTTGGCATTTAACGGTTGTTTACTGCGTTTAACACCGCTCATCCTTTAAGGCCGGTCCTCTTACTCTGGTTTAAGTATTTCCTGATTTCAATCCTCCTTAGGAGTCTACTACCCGAAATCTGGTCATCGAATATTTGTCATGGTGAGCCCCCGCAAGCCAGTGAAGCGCAGCGATGCGGGCTGCAAGTTCCGAAAGCGCAGCGGGAGAACCACACCAACATGGTTCGGCAAGCTCACCATGACAGGAATTACAAGCTCACCATGACAGGAATTTCGGGCTCACCATGACAGCGCTTACAACCCCTTATCCCGTTCCCGCTGCTCCTGTTCTTTCTTTTTAAAATTCCGGAAAATCAGGTACACGCCGGCAAACACCACTCCGGTGACGAGAAACTCGCTGATGATGAGCAGGATCTTGAAATTGCTGGTATCCGGTTGCATGGGGCAAAGTTAAGCGCCGGAAGCATCCTGTTGGCGCTGCAGTTCGTACATGATGACCGCAGCGGCATTGCTCACATTTAAAGAATCAATCAGGCCTTTCATGGGAATGCGGAGGTTCGCTGCTGCCACATCCCTCCATACCTCGCTTAGTCCGACGGCTTCGGTGCCGAGGGCCACTGCGGTTTTGCCGCGCAGATCCAGGTCGGTCCAGCCGCCCGGGCTGTCCATATACGTGGTGATGAGGCGGTACTGTTCCGCCTGCAGCCAGGGCAACAATTCCTCAGCGGTGCACACAGCCGCAGGCACGGCAAACACACAACCCAGGGAGCTGCGCAACACGTTGGGATGAAATAAATCTGCCGCCGGATCACATACCACAATGCCCCCACAGCCGGATGCATCTGCCGATCGGAATACCGCCCCGAGGTTGCCGGGCTTCTCCACGCCTTCAATCAGGATGATCCGGCCATTCCGCGGACGGAAATGCTCCAGCGTGGTTTCCGGCGATTTGCCCAGCAGCACCGCATTGGCCACACCGTCGCGGTAGGCGATTTTCGCAAATACTTCTTCCCGCAGGTCGAACAAGGGCATGTTGCCGCCTTGGGTGAGCAAGGGTTGCAGGTGTTCATGCGCAGTCCTTCTTCCACAGAAAAAAAGCGCCTGCGGCTGCACACCAGACTGCAAAGCCAAGGTGATTTCCCGCAAGCCTTCCACCACCATCAAACCCTGCCGGCGCCGCTCCCGCGACTTCTCCAGAAGATGCACCAACTCCTTGATGCGCGGATTTTGAAGGCTGCTGATTTCCTGGATGTACATGCGGATAGAAGACTGAGGCGCGGTTCCTCAGGTTTTGAGTTTTTTCTTTTTGGCGGAAGGAAAGAGGATGTTGTTGAGGATGAGTCGGTAGCCGGGAGAGCTGGGATGCAAGGCCAGATCGGTAGGCGGCTCGCCCACGTGGTGTTGGTAGTCTTCCGGGTCGTGGCCGCCGTAAAAGGTCCAGGTGCCTTTTCCGTATTCACCGTGGATGTAACGCGCCTCGCCGAGCGACGCATTTTCGCCCATGATGGTCACATTGCTCTTCACGTATTGCTTGTTAAAGGCCGTGGTTTGTCCCATGAAGCCCTTGATGGTGCGCGTATGGTTCTGGCAGAGCATGGCGGGAACAACATCCCACTTGGCGGAATAGTCGAACAGCGTGAACAGATCCTGGTCTTCGCTGATGCGCCGTGTGAGCGGATTCACATCAATGCTGCTGTGCTCATACACGTAGGGATTCATTTCAATCTGAAAATTCTGGAAGGCAAAACACTTGGCGAAGTCGAGCTTTTGCTGGGCTGCCGGGTCCGCCGGACTTCCGTCGAACATATCCTGACAGATGTCCACGCCTTCGGCGGCCAGCGCGATGTCGTAGGTATCGGTGGCGCTGCACATGGCGAAGAGGAAGCCCCCGCCCATGGTGAAATCGCGGATCATGCGGGCCACGGCGCCTTTCAGTTGCTGCACGGTGGCATATCCGTTGCGTGCAGCGATGGCTTCTGCCTCGGCCACCTGTTCGCGGTACCAGCCCGCCTGAGAGAAGCCCGCCCAGAACTTGCCGTATTGTCCGGTGAAGTCTTCGTGGTGCAGGTGCAGCCAGTCGTATTGGAGGAGCTTGCCCTGCAGCACTTCGTCGTCGAACACCACATCGTACGGGATTTCGGCATGGGTGAGCACCAGCGTCACGGCATCGTCCCAGGGCTGCTTCGATTTGGGCGAATACACCGCGATGCGCGGCACCTTGAGCAGCTTCACCGCCTCCATGTTCACGTCGGGATTGGAGATGGTGGCCAGCACGGCGTTGGCATTGGCTTCGGTGATGACCTCATAGCCCACACCGCGGATTTTGCATTCGTTTTCGGCATCGGTGCTGTGGGGAAACATGAAGCTGCCCCCGCGATAATTCAGGAGCCACTGCGCTTCACCGCCTTTGGCCAGCACCCAATACGTGAGCCCGTAGGCTTTGAGGTGGGCCTTCTGGGATTCGTCCATGGGCACGAGGATCTGCGCGGCGAAGCTGCGTGTTGCGCCTGCCAACATCAGCAAAAACAGGAATAAGCCACGGAATTTCATGGTCTTCATGCGTTCATAAATTGTGCCGCTTTCCAGCCGGCGGCGGTACAAATCAGTCCACCAATCCAGGTGGCACCAA
This sequence comes from Bacteroidia bacterium, assembly GCA_044360435.1. GTDB lineage: Bacteria > Bacteroidota > Bacteroidia > NS11-12g > UBA955 > REEB481. The sequence goes on along the minus strand of JBIKKI010000076.1, from coordinate 3,580 downwards.
GGTACAGAAATGCGGTAGAAGTTCGGCCCTGGGCGAGCAGTTGTTGCGTTTCCAGTCCGAAACCCGAGTAGGTGGTGAAGCCGCCGAGCACGCCGGTGACGAGCAGCAGGCGCGGCCAGCCCTGGGGCAATACCACGGCCAGCATGCCGATGAGCAGACAGCCGCTGAGGTTCACCAAGAGCGTAGCTGTGGGGAAACCGGAACCGGCGACAGGCAGCAGCCTGGCCATGAGGAAGCGTAATACGCTGCCCACTGCTCCGCCGATGGCCACCCAGAACCAGTTCATAGGGCAAAAATACCCGAGAAGGGGATTGGTTTTTGAAAGAATTATGGAAGTTATAAATCTGTCACCCTGCAAGCCAATATAGCGCAGCGGGAGAACAACGAACCCTTTGTCATCCTGAGCTTGTCGAAGGACGGACAAAGTGGTTTTCAATAATCAAAGTAAACCAAGAATCTTTCTTAAACGGAACCGCGCAGCAACAAAAACCACTTCGTTACTGAATAAGTCCAATATATCCAATACTGAACAGTTACTACAACCTCCTTCTCTCCTTACTTTTTCCTTGATGAAAAAGTAAGCAAAAAATCAAGGCTGATAAGTCTGGAAGGTCATACGCTTGCAAGCAGTCGAATGTTATCGGCGATCTCCTCACAGGCTCGGAGCTTCCTCTACATTTAGCGCCTTCTTGCTGCACTCCCAACCTTCCAGCCTTATAGGCCGGTCCTTTTGCTATGGAATGATCATGTCTATTCACTCGATTGCTAAACCAAACTTTAAATTTCAAGACACTTGTCATGGTGCTTGCCCCTATCGAACTGCGGAGCAGGTTGGTAGGGGAGGCTCTCGAACCACAACCTACCTGCCCCCACCGAATTGCGGCAGCAATGAATTGTGTTGGAGCTTGCCTGCTACTACTTGTAGGAGCCGAAGGACATCCATCACACCTGTCATACCGAGTTTGTCGAGGTACGCCCTCCAAAAATTAATAAACAATTAAAACACTTCTTAACTCATTCATTATCAATTCATTAGCGCGGAACAATACTTAAGCCAAAAAACGGGCATGCAGGATGCATTTGACTTATTTAAATAGAAGCCCATACATTTGTCTTCCCTCCATGTTGCACTTTAACCTACATTCCAATTTTCAGCGGAGTCGTTTCGCCTCCCTTTCTATCAAAAAGGCGAAATCAATGCAAGGTTTAAATCCGCTGTTTGAACCATTTTTGAACTTTTTTCTGGAAGAAAGACATCGTAATCTTCTAAAGGTAGCCGGCAGCACAGCAACAGGACAAAAGGTAATGTTACACGCAGCGGGAGGAACAAAAACGGTACAAAAGGTGATGTTAGCCAGTAGCCTTAAAAACAAAAACCAGACAGAAAAAAGCACAGAAAACGAAATAAAACATGATCCCAGACTACCAATCCTTAATGCTTCCCATACTCAAGCTTGTTTCGGACGGACAAGAACACAAATACCGAGACATGATTGAAAGTTTGGCCATTGAATTTCAAGTAACAGACGAAGAAAGAAAGGAACTCTTAGCAAGTGGAAACCAGGCCATTTTTGACAACAGGGTGGGTTGGGCAAAGACTTATCTTAAAAAAGCGGGACTACTCGACGCCCCAAAACGTGCAACGTTTGTAATCACTGAGCTTGGCAGACAAACTTTAGCGAAGAATCCTGACCGGGTTGATGCAAAATACCTCAGACAGTTTCCTGCATTTTTAGAATTTCAGAACGCGTCGAGGAACAACAACGAAACAGAAGAAGACGAATCAACGGTTATTGAGGGCATCGAACAAACGCCTGAAGAACTTTTGGACAAGGCTTACCAGCGCATCAGAAAATCATTGGCCTCTGAACTGCTGAACAAAGTTGTTGACCTCTCCCCAGCTTTTTTCGAGCGCCTTGTAGTTGAACTCTTGGTAAAAATGGGATATGGTGGCTCGATTAAAGACGCAGGGAAGGCAATGGGGAAAAGCGGTGACGAAGGCATAGATGGCACCATCAAGGAAGACAAACTTGGGCTGGACATCATTTACATCCAAGCCAAGCGTTGGAAACCGGGAAACATTGTTGGCCGACCAGAACTCCAAAAATTCGTTGGCGCACTTGCCGGACAAGGTGCTAAAAAGGGTATTTTCATAACGACATCTAATTTCACCAAAGAAGCATTGGAATATACCCCACGAAACGAAACAAAAATCGTCCTTATAGACGGAGAACATTTGGCTCAACTGATGATTGACTACAATCTTGGTTGCACAACACAGCAAACTTATGAACTCAAAAAAATCGACAGCGACTATTTTGGGGAAGAGTGAAACGGACGACCAGAAATGAACGTGGTTGGTTTTTATAAAGATCGCTTCGGGAAAGTGTCCCATAGACTATGTCCATTTTAAGTAAAACCTCTGCGCTTGACATGAATACGCCTCCTTACACCTCGAATTAACCGTTACTGCCCTGAATACCAGAACAACTCCTAGAGACAAAATGAACTGGCTGAAAAAACTATTCCAAAACAAAACGTCGGAACCACAAGCAGGAGCAGCTGATCAAACAACGGATTCGACTGTTGACTTTGAGCTACCTGACATTACAGTCACCACTCATGGCAAATACTATGTGGCGGGGATTGACCATGATTTTATTAACCTCATGTACTTTAAAGATGAGGTGGATAAAAGTACATTTATAAAGAAGATAGAAGAAGTACTTTCCAAATTAAAAATAGACAATCAGATGGATTACGTTACTGCCCATAAAAAACTGGCCGTATACAATTTCAATGCGGACGAAAACTTCATACCTTTTTTGACCGATTCACTGCTTGTCAAGTCTATTCATTATTCAAAAATAGAATATGACGGCAAGATCCGAACTACTGAAACCCCAAGGGAACCTGACGAAATAGGTAAAGAAAAAATCAACTCGTATTATCTCGGTTTGAATTTTTGCAGCGCCAATCTGCTGCGGAAAATAGAAAACAACTTTTTCGACTTTCAATTTGAAGAAAACCACATCAATTACATCCTTCAAGACTGTGATGTATTTAATTACGTACGAATAGAAACGCTATTTACCTTAGGACAAGCATACCAGAAAGCTGGTCTGTATGCCAAAATGAACAACACCTTTGACAAGATACGATCTGAAGTTTACGACCTACAGCCTTCAACGATATCCAAATTCTACCGCTCCATAGGAGAAATCTACGTTGAGCTGAAACAAAAAGAGCAGGCCTTAGACTGGCTCAAAGCCGGATTATCGATAAATCCAAAGCTTGGGGTAAAGAAGTTAATTAGTAGTCTGGAAAAACCATGACAAGCGTAATTATGAATGACTATATGCCAAAACGATTCGAATAGAACTGTAAGTCCGCCGGCAAACACCCTGCTGAAGTTCTACCCTAAACTTCCGTTGAAAGCCTAATCACAACCTCTGCACCACCGGCAGTTTCCGATACTTAATCAGACGCCGTATTCCACCGTAACTACTCAGGAATACGATGGTCGAAACACCGCCTCCAACAGCCGCATTGGGAATTACAAAATCAGGATACGCCGCTA
>JBIKKI010000204.1:0-2790 GCA_044360435.1 Bacteroidia bacterium | reverse complement strand
AAATTCTTTGAATCCGATGCCATCGTGTTGAAAAAACCACCGTTTCAGTCGCTGGGCTTTGGCAGGGTGGGGAGCGGCAGGATGTTCACCATCCATGGCCACGACTGGTCGGCCTTGGGCTTATGGACCAAACCCGGAGCGCCGTTCTTCTGCATAGAGCCTTGGTGGGGTTGGGCCGATGCCATTAACGCCACCGGAAACCTCGAGGAAAAAGAAGGGATTCACGTGCTGGCGCCCGGTGCCGAACAGATGTTCATGTACGACATAGAATTTCATTCAGGTGAATAAAGCGGGGTGATTAAGTTCATTCAGCAGCAGAAATCAAACAGGCATCCAGGAGTTACGGCGTAATGTCCGTTCGAAATATGGAGCAACTTCAAGATTCCAAACATCAATCTACCATGAAGAAAACATACAAGTCGAAAATAGGGCTGGAACTCCTGCTGCCCGTGGTTCTGGTGCTGGGTACGGTGCTGCTGCTATCGCTGACTGAAGAACCTGCCTGGGCCGGGGTGGCGATACTTATGCCCGTCATCCTGTTTGTGATGCACCTGTTTTTGACCACAAACTACACCATTGAAGGAGACCAGCTTTTGATAAAAAGTGGTTTTTTGTTCCGTAAAACCGTTCCTATTCCGAGCATCAGAAAAATCAACGAGACCAATAACCCCTTGAGTGCGCCGGCAACATCCCTGGACAGGCTGGAAATTGTCTTCGGCAAATATGAGTCTGTCTTGATTTCCCCCAAACAGAAACTCGAATTCATCCAGCACATCCAAAGCATCAATCCCGCGGTTGAATTGCGCATGAAGCGGCGTGACACCTGACAAGCATCACAAAAGTCCGCGTGCGGCAACGCACAGAAAAAGTCGAAGTACTGTGTGAAAGGCACGTAATCCCGGCAACAGCATGTCTCTGTTTTGGACAAATCAAGCCAACAAATGTACCTTTGATACTATCAAATGATATGATGAATGAAGCCCCCTTATGACATCACGCCTAAGATACTGAAGTTCATCAGCGCCATTTCCGAAAAACTGGGAGCAGTGCAGGCAGACCATCTGAATAAGCAAACTCCTCAGCTTCGGAAAAAGAACCGTGTCAAAACCATTCATGCGTCCCTTCAAATTGAAGGGAATACGCTTACCGAAGAGCAGATTACCGCACTCATTGATCAAAAGAAAGTCATTGGCCCCAAGAAGGATGTTTTGGAAGTGCTTAATGCCATTAAGGTTTATGAGGCGCTGGACAGTTATCAGTGTACCTCAGAAGCACATTTCTTAAAAGCGCATCGTGAGCTGATGACCGGTCTGATTGCGGATGCGGGAAAATACCGCAACAAAGCAGTTGGGATTGTCAAAGGGACAAACGTTGAACACATTGCACCTCCGCATCAGCATGTTCCCCACCTGATGAAAGACCTGTTTGCATACCTGCAGCATGCTGATGATTTGACTTTAATCAAAAGCTGCGTTTTTCACTACGAAGTGGAGTTCATTCATCCATTTATAGACGGGAATGGCAGAATGGGAAGGTTATGGCAAACGTTAATCCTTATGAATGAGTATCCCATTTTTGATTTTCTACCTTTCGAAACACTCATCAGCGATACGCAGGAGGAATATTACAAATCCCTTGCCCTCAGCGACAAAACAGGTAAATCCACTATATTCATCGAATACATGCTTCAGGTAATAGATCAGTCGCTTGAAAAACTGCTGGACTATAACCAACATGTGCTTAAAGACACAGACCGTATAGAACATTTTTTGACCCTGAGATTTAATGAATTTACGCGCAAAGATTATATGGCTGTGTTTAAAAATATTTCCACGGCAACCGCAAGCCGGGATTTGAAAAAGGGCATTGCTTTAAACTATTGGGAAAGTTCTGGAAGCATGAACAAAACCAGATACAAGGTGAAGTAAAGCAACAATCCCCGCCACCATTCAAATCAATCCTCTTTCCGGATTCACCCTGCATCAACATTTGGTGCATCTGCAGGCTCCCCCACAACTCATTGCTGCCGCAATTCGGTATGGGCAGGCAGGATGATATATTAAAAAAGCCAATAGCAAGAGTGGAATGGTAAACAGGACAATTGGAAAGCCACAGCAAAAGGACCGGGCAGGTAATATGTATCTGAATGGTTGGCAGACGTCGCATCGAAGAAATTTCGTAGAAAACAAGGGTTAGCAGACAAACGATGTTCCATCAATTGTGGTTCACTTGGCTTGCTTTCGGCCGGCTATCGTGGTTGTTATGGGCGCTCTTGTGGTTTCTCCAATTACTATCCCTGCCCAAAATTCACGAAGCGTCGCCGGACTTTAAGCAAGCCGTGGTCTGCGCCCGTAGTTTTCGAGATAATTTATTCGCAGCGACTAGCTTTTTGGTTCTTTTTGGCAATGAAAAAAGAACAAATAAGAATTTAGCTAGACCTATAGGGCAAGCTCCCCTACCAACCTGCTGCGCAATTCGATAGTGGCAGGCAATGTGGTTCGTGGTTCCCCTCATCGCTGCGCTTCACTTGCTTGCGGGCCAAGCTGACAGGCTCCCCCACAACTCATTACAGCCGCAACTCGGTGGTGGACAATATTCTCTTTAAAAGCCACAGCAAAAGGACCGGCCTATAAGGCTGGAAGGTTAGGAGTGCAGCAAGAAGGCGCTAAATGCAGAGGAAGCTCCGAGCCTGTGAGGAGATCACCGATAGCATTCGCCTGATTGCAAGCGTATGACCTTTCAGACTTATCAGCCTTGATTTTTTGCTTACTTTTTCATCAAGGAAAAAGT
>JBIKKI010000075.1:0-10440 GCA_044360435.1 Bacteroidia bacterium | reverse complement strand
GGTACATGTCTTCTACCAGATAAAACTCGCAGCCCATGACCGGCTGAATTCCTATTTTCTTCGCGGCATTATAAAATTCAAAGGCTCCGAACATGTTGCCATGATCGGTCAGTGCCATGGCCTTCATGCCATCGTCTTTGGCCTTTTTTACCATGTCGCCAATGGTGGCGGCACCGTCTAATAAAGAATATTGTGAATGAACATGCAGGTGACAAAACTGTGGCATAATAGTATCAGAAAAAGGACTCGAAAATAACCCAGGCAGGGGTTTAAAATCCGAATGTGCATGGAGCGGGGATAAAGAAATTCAGGCCTTGAATCATCCGTAAAATTCCTTAAGAAGGAACTCCTGTGGTTCTGCAAAATGGCAGGTACAAGCATGGCCACATCGGGATTATATTTGAAGCACGATGTTACAAGATGTGCTGGCTGCTTTGAAAAAGGAATTCCATGGTGCCGTTGGGCAAGCCGAGGGACTTAACGCAGATCAAAGCGACGTGATTTTTGATACCACCCTGCAAGGGGTAACAGAGCAAATCAAGGGCTTGTTGTTCAGCGGTAAAATGGGAGAATTGCAGCACCTGGTTACCGAAGGTGCTGACGCATTGCGGGGCAGCGAGCATTACAAAAACATGATGTCGGCTGCGGCGCAATCGTACTACGGCTTGGAATGGGATGCGCCGCGTAAAGAAGCCCTGGCAGAAAAAACCATCACCTATACCTTTAACGGGTTGAAAGACGCTTTTGAACAAAGCGGTAAGAGCAAGGATGTTAAAGGCATTATGGAATTTGCCGGACTGAATGCAGGTTTGCTTGGCGCCCTCGGAGGCATGTTCGGTGGCATGGGTAACCTATTTAAAAAGAAATAAGCGGTCTTTCACATTTGAACATTTGCGCACACCATGATGGGTCTTTGTGCGCAGAACCATTTTTGCATTCCATCTTCCGTGCAGGATAAAACCAAGTCAATATCGAAGGCTGCAAAGCCGCTCATCACCGTTCACGGTGCGCGTTTACACAACCTCAAGAATCTGGATGTTTCCATAGAACAAGGTTCATTTACGGTGGTTACAGGCGTTTCCGGTTCCGGGAAAAGCAGCTTGGTGTTTGATACCTTGTTTGCAGAAGGACAGCGCAGATATGTGGAAAGCCTCAGCGCTTATGCACGTCAGTTTCTTGGCCGCATGAAAAAGCCCGAGGTTGATTACATCCACGGATTATGCCCTGCCGTGGCGGTGGAACAAAAAATCATCACGCGAAATCCGCGCAGTACCGTTGCTACCACTACTGAAATCTACGATTACCTGAAACTGCTGTTCAGCAGGGCAGGCCATACCATTTCTCCGATCAGCGGAAAAGAAGTGAAACGCCATACTCCGGAAGATGTGGTGCAGTTCGTCATCAACCTGAAGGAACAGGAACCGGTTCTGATTCTGGCACCGCTGGAAGCTGAACGCGCCGATCTGAAAGGTCTGGAACTGGTGATGCAAAATGGCTTTACGCGGGTTTGGTGCGAAGGTGCTTTGTTTAAAATTGAAGCCATCCTTGAGGAGCAAAAACTTCCCGGCAAATCCTTCATGTTGGTTGTTGACCGGATTTTTCCGGATCCTGCCGATGAGGAGCTGCCCGCTCGAGTGGCAGACAGCGCAGAAACTGCGTTTTGGGAAGGCATGGGAACCTGCTATCTTCAGGTGGGTGCACACCATGAACTAGAGGTTTTTTCCAACCGATTTGAATTGGATGGAATGAGCTTCGAATTGCCGTCGCGTGATTTCCTGAGCTTCAATAATCCAATGGGTGCCTGCCGCCGCTGTGAAGGATTTGGGATGGTATTAGGCATCGATGAGGATTTGGTTATCCCTGACAAAAGTTTATCGGTTTATGACGATTGTGTGGCACCCTGGCGCGGAGAAACACTGCAGGAGTGGAAACATGAATTCATCCGTCAGGCTTCCAAAGCGGGTTTTCCCATCCACCGTGCCTACGAAGATTTAAATGCAGATGAACGTAAATTCCTGTGGGAAGGAAAAGGAAAACTCAGTGGCATCAATGATTTCTTTTCCTACCTCGAGGAGAAATCGTATAAAATTCAATACCGCGTGCTGGCTTCGCGCTACCGCGGAAAAACACTATGCCCGGATTGCCGGGGAACGCGCCTCAGGCCTGATGCCGCTTTTGTGAAACTGTTGGCCATGAATCCCGGGAAATCAGTACCAGAGCAAGTGAGCATTTCTGATGTTTTGCTCATGACGGTGGAAGATGCCCTGGCGTATTTCAGCGCGTTACAGCTTTCCGACCACGACGCTGGCATCGCAAAACGCATACTCACCGAAATCCGCGCCCGCTTAACCTACCTCAATGAAGTGGGATTGGGTTACCTGAGCCTCAACAGGTTAAGCAACTCCCTGAGTGGCGGCGAGTCGCAAAGAATCAACCTGGCAACTTCTCTTGGAAGCAGTCTTACTGGTTCAATGTATATCCTCGATGAACCAAGTATTGGTTTGCATCCAAGAGATACAGAACGACTTATTGGCGTACTGAAGGCCCTGAAGAAGGAAGGCAATACCGTGATTGTGGTGGAGCATGATCAGGAAGTAATGCGGGCCTCTGATCAAATCATCGACATCGGACCCGAAGCAGGAAGATTGGGCGGCGAGCTGGTGTATAGCGGAACCATTGACGCAATCACCGGCAGCGAACGTTCGCTCACTGCGGCCTATTTGAAGGGAACCATGAGCATCGAGGTTCCTGCGCAAAGACGAAACTGGAGTAATGCCATATTGGTGAAAGGTGCCCGGGAAAACAACCTCAAGAATCTGGATGTTCAGATTCCCTTGGGTGTGTTTACCGCCGTTACCGGCGTTTCAGGTTCGGGCAAAACCAGCCTGATCACTTCGGTATTATTTCCGGCGATGGCGCGCGCCACAGGGCAGTTTACCACCGCAAAGGCCGGAAAACTCGACAAACTTGAAGGCGATTTACACTTGGTGAAGGCTGTGGAAATGGTGGATCAGAATCCTATTGGCAGAAGCAGTCGCAGCAATCCAATCACCTACATCAAGGCTTATGACGACATCCGGGAATTGTTCGCAAACCAACCGCTGTCTAAATTCAACGGATTTAAACCCCAGCACTTCAGTTTCAATGTGGACGGCGGACGATGCGATGCCTGTCAGGGTGAAGGAGAGATTACCGTTGAAATGCAGTTCATGGCAGATATTCACCTGCCTTGCGAATCCTGCAATGGCAAACGCTTTAAGCCAGAAGTTCTGGAGGTTGAATACAAAGGCAGGAACATCCATGATGTGCTGGAGCTGACCATCGACGAGGCGATGCAGTTCTTTGCCGATCAGAAGAATATTCAGGATCGTATTCGCCCTTTGCAGGACGTAGGATTGGGTTATGTAACCCTGGGGCAAAGCAGCAATACCCTGAGCGGAGGAGAAGCCCAACGCGTGAAACTGGCCTATTACCTGGGCAAAAGCAATCCGCATAAAGGAAAACCGACCATGTTCATCTTTGATGAACCCACCACAGGATTGCATTTTCACGATATTAAAAAGTTGCTCAAAAGCTTCCAGGCATTGATTGCAGAAGGCCATACCCTCGTGGTTATCGAGCATAATCTGGATATGATTAAATGCGCCGACTGGGTTATTGATTTGGGGCCGGAAGCCGGTTCCCGCGGTGGACAATTGGTTTTTGCAGGAACACCTGAAGAATTAATGAAACATCCGGAATCATTGACCGGCCACTTTCTGAAAAGCAGTTGGCCCGGCAAATCAGCCTGATTTTAGGTATTGTTTCGGGATTAAATTCCTATTTGGTATTCATGAAGCGCAGGCATGTCATTTTCCATGCCCCGGCTGTTATTTTTGCCGCAACGTATGATTCCTATTTCCCGCATCCGACAACACAGCGACGAAATCATCAACAGGCTTGCGAAACGAGGCGTTGACCGTTCCGTCGAGGTGAAAAAAGTATTGTCTTTAGATGAAGCTTTGCGTGCAACACGGTTTCAATTGGAGCAAAATTTGGCAAGAGCCAACCAAATTTCAAAGGAAATCGCCGAGCTGTTCAAAGCAGGGAATAAGGACGCTGCCGAAGTGCTGAAGGCCGAAAGCGTTGCGCTCAAGGAACAATCCAAAGCCCACGAAGCCGAACTGGAATCCCTTGAACAGCAACTGCGTGACCTCATGCTCAGCATTCCCAATGCGCCTTCCGACCAGGTGAAAACCGGAACCAGCGCCGAGGATAACGAAGTGGTACTGCAGCACGGAGCAGTGCCCGTATTGCCTGAAAACGCGCTTCCACACTGGGAACTTGCCAAAAAATACGACCTGATTGATTTTGAATTGGGCGTGAAAATTACGGGTGCCGGTTTTCCGGTGTACAAAGGCAATGGTGCACGGCTGCAACGCGCCCTGATCAATTTTTTCCTCGATCAGGCCAGAGCACAAGGCTATCTGGAAGTACAACCACCCATCCTGGTGAATGAAGATTCCGGATATGGCACAGGCCAGCTTCCCGATAAAGAAGGACAGATGTATCATGCAGGTGTGGATAATCTGTATCTGATTCCCACCGCCGAAGTGCCCATCACCAATTTCTACCGAGATGTAATCCTGAATGAAGCAGATTTACCGATTAAAAATGCTGGTTACACGCCTTGTTTCCGACGTGAAGCAGGCAGCTACGGCGCGCATGTGCGCGGGCTGAACCGTCTGCATCAGTTCGATAAAGTTGAAATCGTTCAGATTGCCCATCCCGATCAGAGCTACCAATTGCTGGAAGAAATGCAGCAATACGTTCAAAGTTTGTTGCAGCAACTGGGTTTAACCTATCGTGTATTGCGTTTGTGCGGCGGTGATATGGGCTTTGCTTCTGCCCAAACTTATGATATGGAAGTGTATTCAGCTGCCCAAGAACGTTGGCTGGAAGTGAGTTCTGTTTCCAACTTCGAAGCTTTTCAGTCCAACAGGCTCAAGTTGCGTTTCCGCAATGCTGATGGCAAAACGGAACTGGCTCATACCTTGAACGGCAGTGCGCTCGCGCTTCCACGCATTGTAGCCGCTTTGCTGGAAAATAATCAGACTCCTGAGGGAATTCGCATACCTCCAGCCCTGATTCCTTATACCGGCTTCGACATGATATGCTGAACCTGAGGAATTTCTGCCTGCTCATTTTGGGAGCCTTGGGTTCCGATCTCATGGCCCAGCCTTTATGCCAGGACACCTTCCGCAGAACCCCTACATACCGTTGTCAGGATCCATTCTACCTTCCGGTTTGTGGTTGTAACGGCATTACCTACAGAAATCAGTGCGCAGCCTACTGGCAGGGCGGTGTCAACAACTGGACCGGTGGTGTATGCACCGGTTTTGATGTGGACATTTTCCCAAACCCGTTTGCCGGAAATGAACCTGTAATTATCAACATCAGCTTTCCGGATAATTTGAGTGGCAGCCTTACCCTGAGGATTATCGATGCCTGGGGTGGCTCAGTATGGCAACGGTATTTCAGCAATGTTTATCGGGAACGCATACCGCTGGATCCCGGATTCCTGAAACAGGGCTTATATATTTTGGTGGTAGCCGACGGTCGTGGTAATTACCGCAGCTTTAAACTGGTTCGTGCCTGAACGCTTCCCATGAAAACGCCCTCTGCTTGCGTTTGAGGAAACACATGTAAACTTCATAGCCCTCCAAGCGCAGTAAGCTGGTTTTTTGCGTCTTCATTTTTCGGATCCAGTTCCAGGGTTTTGCGGTAATCGCCAATGGCATCTTTGGTCCTTCCCAATTGTTCATTCACATAAGCGCGATAATGGTAGGCCTTTGCGAAGTTTTCATCCAGGGCAATCAGGTCATCCAGCCAGCGCAGCGCTTCCTCAAAATCCTTGAACAATCCATAGATTACCGCTGAATTGTAATAGGCAAATCGATGACCGGCATTGACTTCTTTGGTACGCAGGTACAGTCCCAGCGCATCCTGGTAACGTCCGATCTTTTGCAACAGAAAGCCCTTGGCATACAAAGCTTCGTCGCTGTATTCGTCAATACTCAGCGCACGGTCATAATACTGCAGCGCCAGATCCGGTTTGCGTTCGGCGTACAGATTGGCCATTTGCATCACGGCATTAAATTCTGAAGGATTGATGCTGAGCGCCTTTTCAAAGCGAGCCATGGCTTGAGCGGTATCTTTCATTTCCTTGGCTGCCAGTCCCATATACACGAGGGTGCCCGCATTCATGGGATTTACCTCCAATAAAGTGTTGAACGTTTCCAGTGCCTCGGAATATTCCTGTCGTGCGAGCTGGATTTTGCCGAGTCCGGAAAGTGCATCTTCCATGCCCGGTTTCAGCGCAAGGGCTTTGCGGTAATGCACGATGGCTTTTTTTGAATCTGCTGAATCTGTGCCCATCAGGATTTCCGCCTTGCGCACATGATACACAGGATTCAGGCTGTCCAGCGAAAGCGCAAAGTCAATATCCTGAAGCGCATCGCGGAAGCGGGTTTCAAAATAGAAGGTATTGGCCCGTTTGTAATAGAGGTCGGCATTGCCGGGTTCTTTGTTGATGCGGGCTGAAATGCTGCGGATGTCGGCAGAAAAGGTAGTATCGGTTTCAGAAATATACCGTCCCTGTGGCTTGGTACCGCAGGATCCGGCCAGTAAAATCGTGAGGCAACAGGCAAAGAAGATGCGCATGCGGCAAAAATAAGCGCTGGCTGCGCAGCAGCTTCATTCAATTGATTTTCGGCAAAATGAGCTTATTGAGTTATTTTCGCCTCCTATGGCATTCTACCATCGTTTGGGTAATTATCCGGCTAAGCGACATACCCAGTTTCGCAAGCCAGACGGTACTTTATATGCAGAGGAGCTGGTGAGCACCGAAGGATTCAACAGTATTTACTCACTGATTTACCACTGCCATCCGCCAACGCTGGTCAAGCACATCGGGCAGGAGTGGAGCGTTGCACCCAAGGTTGCGTTGCCAAAGAACATGCAACACCGCAGCTACCTTACCTTTAAAACTGCACCTGAAACCGATTACATCAAAAGCAGAAAAGTGCTGTTGATGAACCAGGATATCCGCATTGGCGTTGCAGCACCTACCAAGGGAACAGATGATTATTTCTTCAAAAACACCGACGCCGATGAAGTGCTGTTTGTGCACGAAGGAAGTGGATCCCTGCGCACCGTCTATGGCCGGATTGATTTTGAATACGGCGATTATCTGGTGATACCCAGGGGCACCATTTACCAGATTCATTTCAACGATGCCAACAACCGTTTGCTGGTGGTAGAAAGCCCCAGTCCGGTGTATCCGCCAAAGCGCTACCAAAACAGTGTGGGGCAGTTGCTGGAACATTCGCCCTATTGCGAGCGCGACATCAAACTGCCGCACAGCCTGGAAACCCACGATCAACACGGTGATTTCAAGGTGATGATCAAGAAGCAGGACATGATTTGGCCATATACCTACGCCACCCATCCGTTTGATGCGATTGGCTGGGATGGCTATCTGTATCCGTTTGCATTCAGCATTCACAATTACGAACCCATTACCGGCAGGGTGCACATGCCGCCGCCCATTCATCAGACTTTTGAAGGAAAGGGTTTTGTAATCTGCAGCTTCGTGCCCCGTTTGTACGATTACCATCCAAATTCCATTCCCGCGCCATACAACCACAGCAATGTGGACAGCGATGAAATTCTGTATTACGTGGACGGTGATTTTATGAGCCGTAAACACGTGGAGCGCGGCATGATTACGCTGCATCCCAAGGGTATTCCGCACGGGCCGCATCCGGGAACGGTAGAAAAGAGCATTGGCGCCAAAGAAACTAAAGAGCTGGCGGTGATGATTGATCCTTTTCACCCCTTGATGATTACAGAGGAAGCCATGTCCGTGGAAGACCCGGGTTACTGGAGCACCTGGATGGCATAAAAATGCAACGAGGCTGGTTCATCCTGCTTCTACATAAAAAAAACAACATGAACTTTAAGGGAACAAAATGGGCCATCTTGCTGCTGCTTGGCTGTGGTCTGACTGAAGCTTTGACTGCGCAAAGGGCAACCATGAAAGAAACCCGAGCCTACGGCCGTATGCTGAAAAAACATCCGATGGCTGCCGAGTTGAATGCACAACAGAAACAATACATAAAAACCGGAAAGGTACCTCATACCCCCGATAAAGCATGGGCGCAGGATTGGCTTTGGACGATGGATCCCAAGCTGGGCAGACCAACACCGGAGGTGTTGCCGGGCATCATCGAACAGATGGAGGCGCAGGAATCTACCCTCATGGGTTTGCCCGGAAGCGCTGCTTCCCAGTGGGTAGCCCGTGGTCCTTCCAATGTGGGCGGTCGCACTCGTGCCCTGGCCTGGGATCCAAATGATCCAAGTGGTAAAAAAGTTTGGGCCGGTGGAGTTACCGGCGGATTGTGGTACAACACCGACATTACCAATGCCAATACATCCTGGCAACCGGTAAGTGAACTTTGGGATAATCTGTCCATTACCTGCATTGCCTTTGACCCAAACGATAAGAAAATCATGTATGTAGGAACCGGGGAAGGTTGGCAAGCCGGAAGCAGTCGTGGTGCAGGAATCTGGAAATCAACAGATGCAGGAAAAACCTGGACCCAGTTAAGTTCCACTACAGGTTTTTATTATATAAACGACATGGTAGTGCGCAATGAAAGCGGTTCCAGTGTGATATATGTAGCCGTTGATGCCATCTACTATATGGCTGCATGGCACGGTCTTTCAGCAGCTGGAATTCAACGTTCTGCCAATGGAGGTTCCTCCTGGACTAATGTTTCACCGAATGTGCCATCAAATGGGTACAAGTTCACTGTAGCTGACTTAGAAATCAGTAAGGATAACCGACTTTGGGCAGGAACAAAAAAGGCGGCCGTTGGTACAACATCAGAAGCAGGTGGCGGAAGGATCCTGACCTCAACAAACGGAACTACCTGGTCTGTGGTTTATAATTCACCCGGTACCAAAACGGGTCGTGTGGCCATTGCCTGCGCACCTTCTGATTCTGCATATGTGTATGCAATTGTAGAACACAACAATGTTTGTATTGCTGTGATTCGAAGTATCAATCGCGGTGCTCAATGGTCTGCAGTTGCTGAACCGGTGGACATAGATAATGGCATCCCTGATGATGATTTCACGCGAAATCAGGGTTGGTATAACCTGGTCATCGCCGTTGATCCAACCAACCGCGACCGCGTGGTTTGTGGCGGCATTGATTTATTCATCAGCACCAATGGAGGCAGCGCATGGTCGCATATTTCCAAATGGAGCAATAATGCAAACCTCAATACACTTAATTGTTCGTATGTGCATGCCGATCAGCACGCCATTGTTTTCAAGCCGGGTCGCGCAGACACCGTAATCTTCGGCAATGATGGTGGTGTTTTTTATACCGCTAGCCTCAAAAATGCGCGAACCATGGATGTAATTCAGGAACGAACCAAAGATTACATGACCATGCAGTTTTACAGTGCTGCACAAGCTCCCGCCAAAGGCAGCAACATACTGATGGGCGGCGCTCAGGATAATGGAACTGTGCAAACGTCTTCCACCGGAATCAGCGATGCTGTAGGCATTACCGGTGGTGATGGCGCGTATTGCTTTATAGATCAAACTGATGTGAAGATGCAGATATCTTCCTATGTGTATAACCAGGTTTACATGACCTCCAACAGCTGGAGTTCCTACATCAAAATTCTGGATGAAACTACCGGTAGCTTTATCAATCCAAGCGATTATGACGACAAACAGAATGTATATTATTCTGCCAAGGCGGAAGGCAATTTCTACCGTGTAACAGGTTTGCCATCATCACCCACATCTACACAACTGACTTATGCTACAGGCACGCCGGGTAAAATCTCACACATCAAAGTTTCTCCTTATGGCGGAACCAGTGGTACCGTTTTCATTGGTACGGAAACCGGACGCATTTATAAAATCACCAATTCCTTAACGGGTTCTCCTAAATCAACCCTGTTATATCAGAACATTACAAGTACGGTTTCTTGTATTGAAATCGGAGGAAGCGATGATACCCTTTTGGTTACGTATTCGAATTATGGTAACGTAAATTCTGTAATCTACAGCACGGATGGTGGTTTAAACTGGAAAGGTAAAGACAACACCTCTTTACCGGATTTCCCCATTCGCTGGGCCTTGTTTAATCCGGCCAACAGGCAGGAAGTGATCCTCGCTACGGAATTGGGCGTTTGGGGAACTCAGGACATTACAGCAACAAATCCGGTTTGGAAGGCCATGAACAATGGCATGCCGAAAGTGCGCGTGAACATGCTGAAAGTGCGCAGCTCTGACCTTCAGGTGGTAGCCGCCACTTTTGGCAGAGGCTATTTCACGAGCGATGGCTTTAATTCTTTTGCGCCAAGGGCCAAGTTT
>JBIKKI010000074.1:0-10523 GCA_044360435.1 Bacteroidia bacterium | reverse complement strand
CTGCCGCAATCGTTTGTTACAGGTTTCTAACATCAGGAATATGCTGTCAGCGGTGCTGGTATTGCTGTTGCCTGGCGTATATACCGCTTGCAATCCATGCGGAAAAGGTTATGATCCCAGGCTGATGGCGCGTTCCATTCAGGTTAAACCATCTAATAGTTTCGGTGCTTGGTTGACAGGCGATACCATTTGGCTCCAAAACGATACGGCATTTTTCCGTTTGGAACTCACCGCGGATCGCATGGTGCGCTCAGGCACATATACGCTCTTCCCGGAATTAATGGCCTGTTCACCTGAAGAACCCTATTTGGAAACCCCTGTGGACAGCCTGAGCATTGTAGCCACTTCTGACTGGGATGCAGTGCACCTTACAGGTACTTCACTGGCCGATTTAAGCAGCGCCAGATTATACGCGCATCCTCAAGGTGATTTCTATGACACCAGCTTTCATGCTTTTGCCGCATCATGCAAGGGAAACCATTTCTTACTTCACGAAGCGCATGTTTGCCTGCTGAAAACGGTTTGCAGGAACACAAACAAGGTGAATACCTTCGCATTGCGTGTAAAGATGCGCAATGGAGCAGTCCTTCAAAGCAGGAATATGACCCTTGTTCGTGTTTGATGATGAGTGTACAGGAAGAAGAAAAACGCTTGGTTACCGACCAAATGGGCCGCAGCATCATGGTTCCGCTAAAACCCAATAGAATCATCTCATTGGTTCCCAGCCAGACAGAGCTTTTGTATTATTTAGGCGTGGGTTCATCCATAGCTGCACAAACAATTTTCTGTGTCCATCCCAAAAAGGAAAGTGAACGGGCAGTGAAAATTGGGGGAACCAAAAAGCTGCGCATGGATGCCATCAGGCAATTGAATCCGGACCTGATTATTGGCAATAAAGAAGAAAATGAACGCGGACAGATTTCCGAACTCGCCCAGGATTATCCGGTCTGGATGAGTGACATAAAAAACCTGAATGAAGCCATTGATATGATCCGCAGTGTTGGTGTTATGACCAATACCAAACCCAAAGCAGAACAGTTGATTGAAGAAATTCGTGAGGGTTTTTTAGGATTAAGTCAACAAGGGAAAAAGGGTAGGGCCTTGTACTTAATCTGGCAGGATCCGTGGATGGCTGTGGGCAAGGAAACCTTCATTGACGATATGTTGCAGCGCGCCGGATTTGAAAATGCCGTAACCACTTCGCGATATCCTGAATTGAGTACCGACCAGATCTGCAACCTCGATGTGTCGCATATTTTCCTTTCTTCAGAACCTTTCCCTTTTCGGCAACAACACCTGAACACCATGAAAAAACTGAAACCCAAATGCAAGGTGCAGCTGGTGGACGGGGAATTGTTCAGCTGGTATGGAAGCCGCCTGTTGCTCAGCGCTGATTATTTATCGGTTTTATAGGCATCTTTTAATACCTCGGTGCTTTTTCGTTCCATGAAGTGAAGGACGCCACTTCTGCCGTTGTGCAGCAATTGGGCGATTTCATGTTCCTTCATCCTTCTGATTCTGGGTTTGATGTCGCCCACACTGATGGCCACGGTATGGTCTCGTAAAGCTTCCGCAGGCAACATCAGCTTCTGTTGTTCAATCACCATTTGATAGCATGATTCAATGAAATCTTGTACGTTCAGGATGCGAAAAGGGGTATTTCGCGTGCCATTGTATTCAAACTGTCGCACCACCTCGGGTCGGTCAAGGGTTAAGCCAAGCGTTGCGCCGCCCATTGTGTCGAATACCCAATACGGAAAATTGGCACTCAGGCCGCCATCAGTCAGGTAAATGGCGTTACTGTCTGTCGTTCCGTCTGGCAAACGCTTCCCTGCCGAAGTAACGGCCATAGGTTCAAAATAAAAAGGAATACTGCAGGAAGCGGTCACGGCATCGCGAATCAGCATGTCTGGTACGTTGCGGTGGGAAAGTACCCAGGGTCGTTGATGCGTCAGGTCTGTCACTACTACGTATAAGTGCAGGTATTTAGCATCCTTCCTGGTCAAACTGTCCAGTTGATGAAAGGTGAGATTTCTGTTGCCGGTGCTGGATTCCAACATGTCTGCAATCCAGTTGTTCAGGTTATGGCCACGGTAATAACCGTAATTTTTTCGCAAACGAATGCCGCCGCCAATGATTGAGAAATGTCCATCGTTGAATTTTTGAATGTTCAGCGCGCCAATCAGCTTCTGAACGCCGCTTACCGAATTACCACAGGCCAGCAAAGTAGCCTGCAAAGCACCCGAGGAAGTTCCGGCAACGTTTCGGATGCCATCCAGTACCTGAAAACTGTCCAATACCTGAAGCGCTCCGGTAAAGGCTATTCCGCGAACGCCGCCCCCTTCAAATACCAGGTTCTGGTATGATTGTGCTTGCGTGTAAGCAGCTATACTCAGACCCAGCGTGGTGAACAATTTCCGCAATCCCTTCATGGCTTTTTGGTAAAATTAAGCCATTGTCTAAACTTGTGTACATAGGATGGTGAACTGTGCATCTCCAATCATGTGGGCGTTTCGTGAACAGGTAAATTTGCAACATCATGGTTCAGCGTTGTTTATATTGTGCATACGAAGGCGTACTGATTTTTGTCCATGGTCACTATCAGTGCCAAAATTGTCGATCCAACATCATCCCTTGCTGCGATGGCGCCTGTCCTGATGAGTTTCTTGAAGCAGCAAACCCCAATACCCCTGCAGCAGCTCATTCCACCGTTAATGTTCAGGAACCTTCTGCCCATGCGGGAACTGCTGTTCAGTATGCTTTGTTTGAAGGGTTTTAAGGCTCGTGGATAAGCCTTGAAAAATGGTCTCGTGTACGAGACAAAAAATATCCAGTCTCGTCGACGAGACTAAGAATATTAAGTCTCATTGATGAGACAATTTATCCCCGGGCCCAAGATTAGGCGCTGCGGATCTGATAGAAAAAAAGCCACCCGAAGGCGGCCTTTTTCAATAGCTGTTTTGTTGGCTGTTGTTTAGAAAACGCTCAGACGTGTTTCTTTGACGCCGCCTTCGTGCTCCAGACGAACGAAGTAAAGGCCCGGGTTCAAACCGCTGCCTGAAAAAGTGAAGCGGTTGCTTCCGGATTCCATTTGACCTTTGTACAAAACACGGATCAGTTTGCCTTGCATGTCATATACGGCAAGTGTCCCGTGGCCACTGATTCCTGATTGAAAAGAAACCTGCACGTTACCGCCGGCACTTGGATTTGGGTACACACGCAAAGCACTCAGTGCGTCAAGTTCGTACGCTTTGTTGCTC
Source organism: Bacteroidia bacterium (assembly GCA_044360435.1). GTDB lineage: Bacteria > Bacteroidota > Bacteroidia > NS11-12g > UBA955 > REEB481. Next base: position 7,263 of record JBIKKI010000074.1, on the reverse strand, counting down.
AGCGCAAAATCTGACCAGGTCAAGGCATCCAGCGCCAACAATCCTGATGCAGAAATTTGATTGGAACCATTGGGTGTAAGGAAAAAGGTAATGTCGGCGGTATCAGGATTGACGCCCGGAAACTGCGTATTGTATAAAGAAGTCAGGCCAATGGTTAACTGAGCCCAGTTAGAAACTGTGGTTGGATTCAAAACACCGCTGCTGCGCAGGATGGTGTCCTTGCCGCCTCCGGTTTTGTCTTTCAGGAACAAAATGTTAAAACCCCAGCTTTCGCCGGCCGCGGTGCCTGCGAAGAACATACTTGCCGCGCGCATGGAAACCGGACGCTGATTGAATGCAAACCTGTTGCGGATGAACCCAAGTGATCCTTGCGTTCCGCTGATGACGTTGCGAATGCCGATGAAGTACTGGCCGTCAGCCGGTACACGGGTTTCGGTGCCATTGCCGGTGTTTACATTCAGTGTTGCCAAACGCAGCAAACCATTTCCTACCCAGCCACCGCCAATGGAAATGCTGGTTCCTGAACCTGTCCAGGTTTCAAAATCGCCGTTTGGGAGCAGTTGTGCTGATGCCATGGAGCCATGAATCAGTAATCCAATCAAGGCTAAATGTTTGTAGCTTCTTTTCATACCCCAAAGTTAAACCAACATCATGCTGACATTATCCGGTTGGCGTAATAATTTTGCGCAGTGGCCATACGGATTAAAACGCCAGAACAAATTGAAGGAATCAGGCAAAGCTCAATTTTGGCTGCCCGAACCCTGAAATTCCTCGAACCTCATGTGCAACCCGGCGTTCGTACTTCCGATCTCGACGCATTATGCGAACAGTTTATCCGTGATCATGGCGCAATTCCGGCTACCAAAGGTTATCACGGCTTCCCGGCTTCCTGTTGCATTTCACCCAATGAAGTGATTTGTCATGGAATTCCCGGGCCTTACGTTCTGAAGGAAGGAGATATTGTAAACATCGACGTAACCACAATACTCAACGGCTACTATGGCGATACCTGCCGGATGTACGCTGTTGGAACGGTGAGCGATTATGCCGAACGTCTGATGAAAACCACCCGTGAATGCCTGCGCATCGGCATGGAACAATGTGTTCCCGATAATCATCTGGGAAATATTGGTTACCATATCAATCAACATGCAACAGCCCAAGGATACAGTGTGGTGTTTGAATTCTGCGGACATGGTGTTGGCGTGGAATTTCACGAAGAGCCTGAAGTGTCGCACATTGCGAATAAAAATTCCGGCCCGAAGCTGAAACCCGGAATGATCTTCACCATCGAACCCATGATCAATGCCGGAAAAGCCAGAGCCAAAGTAGATAAAAAAGACGGATGGACGGCCCGAACCATTGATGGTAAATTATCTGCGCAATACGAACATACCATCCTCATCACCGATTCAGGCTGTGAAGCGCTTACCGATGTGTTCGGTGATTTTTAAACGCCTAAGATGCCACAAGCCTTTTCACAGGCAAGCTCTTCAGCGGCTTTTTTCGAATGGTTGATTTCGCTGATGATTTCCTGGGCATCAACAAACAGTCGTACTTTGTGCAATCGCTGGTTTCTGCCCTGGCTTACGTCTTCCGACTCAAAGCTGATTTTCTTCTGATTTTTCTGAGACCATTTGATCAGCTTCGCTTTATAGCTGATTTCCAACTCCATGATTTTCTCAAGGTCGAGGTGCTGGTCAATCAATTTCCGGCTGATGAATTGATGGGTTTTGCGAAATCCCAAATCAAGGTAAACGGCGCCAATTAAAGCTTCCAGCGCATTACAGCCAACCACCTTCATGGCGTGCGGATTTCGCAGCACTTCAGGATGGATTTCCATATACTGAACAAGCCCGATTTTGTGCGCAAGGTGGCTCAACTGACTTCGACTCACAATGCGCGTGCGCATTTCCGTCATGAATCCTTCTTCCCGAAACGGGTAGCGCTTGAATAGAATATCTGCCACAACAGCGTCTAAAATGGCATCGCCCAGAAATTCCAGTCGCTCGTTGTCGTTTTCCCGTTTTCCTTTCCGGGCATCCTTCAATACCAGCATGGAACTGTGCCGCAATGCCTCACGGTAAATAGAAAGCTTGCGCGGACTTAATCCGGTGAGCTGCTTTACAAGTTGGATGAGTTGCCGATTTCTGGCAGAAGAAAATAACCGGTTGATCAAACCCACCGGCAATAGAAATCAGGGTTGGTACTTTTTGAAGATAACCGATGCGTTGTGACCTCCGAAGCCAAAAGTGTTGCTGAGCGCGGCACGAACCGTTCTTTTCTGGGCAGTGTGGAATGTCAAATTCAACCCTTGATCAATCTCAGGATCATCGGTAAAATGATTGATGGTAGGAGGGATGATGTCTTCCCTCACGGCCATGATGCTGGCAACAGCCTCAATAGCGCCAGCGCCGCCCAACAAATGACCAGTCATGCTTTTGGTAGAGCTGATGTTCATATTGTAGGCATGGTCACCAAACACGGCGCGGATGGCTTTCAACTCGGCAATATCTCCTAATGGAGTTGAGGTGCCGTGCACGTTGATGTAATCAATGTCTGTAAGATCCATTTCCGCATCTTCCAGCGCCATGCGCATCACATTCTGTGCACCCAATCCTTCCGGATGCGGTGCTGTGATGTGGTATGCGTCACCGGTCATTCCGCCACCCACCATTTCAGCGTAGATTTTAGCCCCGCGTGCCCTGGCATGCTCGTATTCTTCCAGAATCAGGCAAGCTGCGCCTTCACCAAGCACAAAGCCATCTCGGTCTTTGTCGAAAGGCCTGCTTGCAGTCATGGGGTCATCGTTGCGTTCGCTGAGTGCCTTCATGTTGTTGAAACCGCCAACGGCGGCTTCGTTCACACAGGCTTCTGATCCACCGGTAACGATCACATCAGATTTGCCCAAACGAATCAGGTTAAATGCGTCAATGATGGCGTGTGTGGAAGTGGCACAGGCAGAAACCACACCGTAATTAGGCCCTCTGAATCCATGTTGAATGCTGATGTAGCCGGAGGCTATATCAATAATCATTTTAGGAATGAAGAAAGGGCTGAACCTTGGTGTGCCATCGCCTTTTCCGTAATCCAGGATTTCCTGGCTGAAGGTGGTAAGGCCTCCTATTCCGGAACCCCAAATTACGCCTACGCGGTCTTTGTTGATGGAATCATTCAGGATTCCTGCGTCCTGGATGGCCTCTGCAGCCGTAACCAGGGCATAATGTGTAAACGGGTCCATCCTGCGGACTTCCCGTTTGTCAATAAACTCAGCGGGGTCAAAATTTTTGACCTCACAGGCAAATTGTGTTTTGAATTTAGAGGAATCAAAACGGGTAATGGGGCCCGCACCGCACACGCCGGTCTTCAACGCATTCCAGAAGTCTGGAAGGTTGTTTCCTAATGGCGTAAGAGCCCCAATACCAGTAACAACTACCCGGCGGAGTTGCATGCGAAGAATTTACTTAGCGTTTTCTTCGATGTATTTAACTGCTTCGCCGACAGTTTGGATCTTTTCAGCCTGATCATCGGGAATGGCGATATTGAATTCCTTTTCGAATTCCATAATCAATTCCACGGTATCGAGTGAATCAGCACCCAGATCATTGGTGAAGCTGGCCTCCATGGTTACTTCACTTTCTTCCACCGAGAGCTTGTCTACGATGATGGCCTTTACTTTGTTTGCTACGTCTGACATTTTGAGTTGTTTTCGGATTTAGCGGCTGCAAATAAACAATTTTTTGTCCTTACCAATCAAGTAGCAACAGATGGTTTTTCTCATCTTTGTGCTCACAAACAGGAAATGCCCAAGAAAAACCTGCTGAATTTCAATGCACAACCCCCTGAGGTATTGGCTTTGTTCACTTCCGAACGGCTTTATCGGGTAGCCTGGAAATTGAACGAAACTTTAGGCATTCATCTGGAATTGGTGGTGGAAAACGACAAAAATCGATTCCTTCCGCCTTCCGGAACGCATGAAAGGCATGCTTTTTCAGACCCCAATGATGCCCTCGGCGGCTTTTTAATTGCCAATAAAGGCTCTCATGGCCTGTTGTACCAAACCAAACCCCTGGCAGATTACTTTCTTACCTGGAAATGTGCGGAAATGCATGATCCCATACGTGCATCTCTGGATCTACTCAGGAATGATCCGTTCTTCAGGGCTTCTTATCTGTTTCCGCAGGAAATGCTGAAAACGCAAGTGTTCCTTTCTTTGTTTAACCGTTGAACAAACCATGTATCGCCATACATTCAATAAAACCAAAATCATCGCCACCATTGGCCCTGCAACGAGCAGTTACGAAAATTTAAAGGCCATCATAGAAGCAGGAGTGGATGTGTGCCGTCTGAATTTCTCCCATGGCAGTCATGAAGTACACCGCACCGTGCTGGAAACCGTGCGTCGCATTAATAAAGAACTCAATGCCAACGTTTGTCTGCTCCAGGATCTTCAGGGTCCGAAGCTGCGCATCGGAAAAGTTCAGGGTGATGCCCTCGAACTGGTTCAGGGTTCTTCTTTGCTGGTTACTTCTCTGGAATGCCTGAGCACACCTGAAAAGTTGTTTGTGAGCTACGAAAACCTGGGCCGCGATACGCGCCCCGGAGAGCGCATTCTTATGGATGATGGGAAAATTGAACTGCGCATCCTTGAAGTGCTGGATGAACAACATGTGCGCGTGGAAGTCGTTCAGGGCGGCGTACTCACATCCAACAAAGGGTTTAACCTGCCCGAAAGCCATCTTACCGTTCCCTGTCTTACCGACAAAGACATCGCCGACCTGGAGTTCGGATTGGCTATGGATGTGGAATGGGTGGCATTGTCGTTTGTACGCAAACCGGAAGACATCATCGAACTGAAAGAACGCATTGCCGCCGCCGGAAAGCGCACCCGCGTCATCGCCAAAATTGAAAAGCCGGAAGGCGTGGCCAACATTGACGACATCATCAAGGTGACGGACGGCATTATGGTTGCACGTGGAGATCTGGGTGTGGAAGTGCCCTTGCAAAAGGTTCCGCTTATCCAGAAATCCATCGTGGAAAAATGCATCGCCGCAGGAAAGCCGGTGATCATCGCCACCCAGATGATGGAAAGCATGATCACCAATTCCATGCCTACACGGGCAGAAATCACCGATGTGGCAAACGCCGTACTCGATGGTGCCGATGCCGTAATGCTGAGCGCTGAAACTTCCGTTGGGAAATTCCCCATTCGTGTGGTAGAAGTGATGGAACGCATCATCGGCGATGTGGAAGCCGACCGTCGCGTGTATTACAAAGGACAGAGGCCAACGCCTTCCAGTCCGTCGTTCATCAGCGATGAAGTGTGTTTTACCGCCGTGCGTATGTCCGACCACCTCAAGGCAAAAGCCATTGTGGCCATGACGAAATCAGGTTATACCGGCTTTAAAGTGGCCAGCTACCGCCCAGAAGCTAATGTATTCATTTTCACCGATAACGAGCCGCTGCTGAACACACTGAGTTTGGTTTGGGGTGTCCGCGGTTTTTACTACAACAAATTCGCCAGCACCGACGAAACCTTCAACGATGTATTGAACATCCTGAAAGATACCGGATATGTACGCGAAGGTGATTGTGTGATCAACTGCGCCAGCATGCCCATCCACCTGAAACAACGCACCAACGCCATCAAGGTGAGCATTGTCAACTGAAATCCAAACAAGCAAATGTGTTCTTGGTTAAATGAACAGATATGATGAACGATGATGTTTTGGTAAATAAAGTGGCCCAAAGCGGCCTGATTACGTTCAATCTGGAACAGTATTTCCATCCCGGAAATCGCATGCAGCTAGACATCAAAGATGGCTTGTTCATGGGCATGATTCTGAAAGAAAAGGATTTTCGCGAATGGGTAAAAAACCTGGATTGGGAACAATACCGCAATGCCTGTGTGGCCATTCAATGCAGCGCCGATGCCATCATTCCCACCTGGGCCTACATGCTGGTGGCTGCCAAATTAAACGGAGTGGCGGCCTTTTATGTGTTTGGAAGTGCCGAAACGCTTGAAACCGCCCTCTATGTGGATGCCCTTTCCCGCATCAATCCCGAAGATTACCGCGAAAAAAGGGTGGTCATCAAGGGTTGTGGAGACCTTCCGGTTCCCGCTTCAGCCTATGTGGAAATATCAAGAATTCTGCTGCCCGTCGTGAAATCCCTGATGTACGGCGAGCCTTGCAGCACTGTTCCGGTATATAAAAAGGCCTGATAACAAAATTCCCCAATCGGTCATTGATCTATGCAAGTGCGACACCTGAGCGTTATTTACGGGCTGATGTTGTTCACTTCCTGCGCATCGGTTGAAAAGGCATCGCGGCATGGTTTTGAGGACGGATACTACAGCCTGAGCACGGCCATCACAGAGCCAAGGCAGGTGTACGTTGAAAATACCACGGAAGAAATCCGGATTTACCCTGCGGCAAAACCGGCACCGGATTCGCCGGACATACGAATCCCTATGCGCAAGGTGGACTCGGTTTGCCACATAGGGTATCTTTTTCGCAAGAACAGCCTGGATCTGGACATCACCACGCTGCCTTTCAAATACCGCTTCGCAAGGGCCGGTATGCCGGCACAACTCAATTCCGACTTCAATGCGGCCCTTTATGCCGGCTGGCGCTTTGACAGCTACCGGCTCAATTTCCGCAACGATGCCCTGGGAAGATGCAACGGCTCCCTCTCCGGCAGAGGGTTCGATTTCGGCATCTTCACCGGAATTGGTGGGACCCCGGTGAACGAGTTCACCACAGCCGGTGCTTCGCTGCGCGAATACAATGCGCCCTTGATCCAGAGTGGGGCAGCCATCTTTATTGAATCAAACGTGGCCAGTTTTGGCATTGCCCTCGGTGCAGACTTCCTCACCGGATCGGATCGCCGGTATTGGATCTATCAGGGGCAGCCCTGGCTAGGCTTCATCGTAGGCATGGCCATGAATTGAACGCTATTCAGAATTGAGGATAACTTCGTTTCGTTAGGCTGCACTTATGCCGCTCCTTCCTAACTTCGCGACCCGTATGGAATTCCGCATTGAACACGATACCATGGGCGAGGTGCAGGTACCCGCCGACAAATACTGGGGCGCCCAAACCGAACGCAGCCGCAACAACTTCAAAATCGGACCGGAAGGCTCGATGCCTTTTGAAATCATCCGCGCCTTCGGCATCCTGAAGAAATGCGCCGCACAGGCCAATTTTCAGTTGGGTGTGCTGAGCGAGGAGAAGTGTAAACTGATTTCGCAGGTATGCGATG
>JBIKKI010000073.1:0-10627 GCA_044360435.1 Bacteroidia bacterium | reverse complement strand
GGGTAAGGTCTTGGCCGGCCCAGTGTTCGTAGTGCATGCCACGGCGCCAAAGCCTGCTGTTGCTTACGTCATAGATCTTTCCCTGGAAGGCAACCCAAATTTCCGGGCGGTCCTGTCCGTTTCTCAGCGCCAATTGTGCTTTGCTGTATTTGGGCAAGGCGTCAAAGTCCATGTTGCGAAGATGCGGCAGCAACAGGTCATTTCTTCTGCTTTCTGTTCAGGTAGTTCGATTGGGACATAAATTGCGGAGGATGAAAAGGCAGCAACTCATCTGGGCCTTCACCTGGGTTATGGTGTTGTTCATTTTTACCGTGTTCAGCTGGTGGATTTTCGCCCTGGTGAACTATGGCCGCATTGAAATGGATCTGCGCCGTCAGCTCATGGCCAATCAGAGCCGGGTTACAGAAAACATGCTTAAGGAGCAGGTGCTGCGCGGTATGTTCGACAGCGGACAGGTTTCGGAATTTCGCTACGGGAAGGGTATTTACCGAGCCAACGTTGCCATGATGGGAACTGTGGTGGCACAAAAAAGTGAGGGCATGCTTACGCTGAATATCCGGGAAGGCGTTTTTCTGGATGAACGAATCAGGGTGGATGTTGCGCCTTCCGCCACTGAAGAGGTATATCATCAGTACATCAGGCGCAGGGCGTTGTTCATCACTGCGGGCGGTTTGATGTCGGCCCTGGTCATGGCAGCGTTCATCTGGCTTTTGATGCGTTTTCACGCCATCATGAATTTCAACCAGCAACAAAACAACTTCCTGCTTGCGGTAACCCATGAGTTGAAAACCCCGGTTGCAGCGGTGAAGCTGGCCATGCAAACCATGAAACGTCCGGGATTAGAACCGCAGCGCATGGAAGCTTTGAGGATGTTGGCCGAGAACAATGCCGACCGGCTGGACGATTTGATGAATAATGTGATTGTAGCTTCGCGTATTGAGGGGCGTGTGTATCACTTTGAACGCGCTCCCGTGCACCTTGGCGCTTTGTTGACAAAGGTGCGCGAACAGGCGCTGTCACCAGATTTTCAAGGAACCATTGGATTGCAAATTGCGCCCAATCTTTACGTAAATGGTGATCAGGCTTCTTTGCAACTGGCCTTTAGTAATCTGGTGAGCAATGCCATCAAATATTCTGGAGGGGTTCATGCTCAAGTACATATCAGCGGCAATCTGGTTCCCGGTGGTGTTGAAATTTGTGTAGCCGATCATGGCCCGGGCATCCCCAATTCGGAGAAAAATAAAATATTTCAGAAATTTTACAGAGTAGGAGATGAGCGTGTACGGAACTATAAAGGAACGGGTCTGGGCCTGTATTTGGTGCGGAAAATCCTGCAATGGCACAAGGCGAAAATCAGGGTTGAAGACAATAAACCGGCGGGTTCAGTGTTTCGGGTGCTTTTCAGGCAGTAATAAATACCCCTGTTTTGTGGTTTAGATAGAGGCTTGATATGAACGCATCCACCCTGAATTCCAGCAGGATCCTACTGGTTGAAGACGAACAGGATATCGCAGATATGCTGAAACTCAACCTGGAGATTGAGGAGTATAAAGTTGTAGCCGTACGCGATGGGAATACTGCCGTGCAGCGATTTAAAGAAGAGAATTTCGACTTGGTCATCCTGGATGTTATGTTACCCGGTATGGACGGCCTTTCTGTTTGTGAGAGCATTCGGCTCACCAACCAGGTGGTTCCCATCCTGTTCCTGTCGGCCAGAGGCAGTTCCGAAGACCGTATTGACGGATTGAAGAAGGGTGGCGACGATTACCTGGCCAAGCCGTTTAACCTGGAAGAACTGATGCTGCGGGTGAAGAAACTTCTGGAACGGAGCAAAACACATGATTTTACACCCGGACTGAAAGAGTTTCATTTTGGAGATGGCTTTATGGTGAATTTTGAGAGCTATGAAGCCCGAGGCATCGGAGGCGATTTTATCCTCACCAAAAAGGAAGCCTTGCTGTTGAAGTTGCTCATCGAGAATAAAGGCTCGGTAGTGAGCCGGGAACGCATACTGCATACGGTTTGGGGTTACAACGTTTATCCCAGTACGCGCACCATTGACAACTTCATCCTTGCATTCCGCAAGTATTTTGAGAAGGATCCACGCAACCCCCGCTATTTCATTTCCTTGCGGGGTGTTGGGTATAAGTTTGAAATGTAACAAAGAAAAAGCCTCTGATTCAGAGGCTTTTTCTTTTAATGTCCGCTAACGGCAACTTCATTCGCTTCCGGCGAAAGTGTTTTCGCCCGATAGGCAAAATAGGCCAGATATGCGAAGCAAAGCACGGTAATCAGGTAGCTCTGGTGGATGCCAATCACATCGGCAAGCAAGCCCTGAACGGGTGGGATGATCGCGCCACCCAGAATCATCATGATCAGGAATGCTGATCCTTGCCCGGAATACCTTCCCAGTCCTGAAATGGACAGAGCAAAGATGCTTGGCCACATAATGCTGCAAGCCAACCCTCCGCTCAAAAAGGCAAACATGGAAATGGTTCCTGTGCTGAACAAGCCAATCAGCATGGCGGCCATGCCAAAAAAGGAAAACAGCAGCAGGGTGCGGGCAGGCTGTTCTTTGCTCAGCAAGAAGTTCAGGATGAGCACGCCAACACACAAGGCATAAGGATATAAATCATCAATGGGTTTTCCGCTGAGTTTATTCACGCCTAAAACAACGGCAAAAGCAAAAAATGGCACCAAAATGCTCAGCAGCCTCTTCATCCCTTGGGAAAGGGAAAAAACAGCAATCGATCCGGCCCAGCGGCCAATCATCAGACTGCCCCAATACATGGATATGAAGGGTGCGATTTCGTCTTCCTTCCACGAACCAAATGCGGGTTCTGCCAACAGGGCCCCCATATTGCTCTGGATGCTCACTTCTACGCCAACATAGGTGAAGATGGCCAACATGCCCAGTCGCAATTGTGGGAACTTTAAAGCCCCGAAACCCGGCTCGTAGGCGTCATCGCTTTGGATTTCCGGAAGTTTAGCGCGCCACAAGAACAGGGCTACCAGCAGAAATACACCTGCAAGCAAATAATACAGTTCATTGATGGAATCCAGCGAAGCTTTTCCCGAACCGCTTACCGTTCCGAACAGGATAAATCCCACAGCCAAAGGACCAAGAGTGGTGCCCAAAGAGTTGACGCCCCCGGCCAAGCTGAGCCGGTGTGCGCCGCCCGAGGGATTTCCAAGGGCAATCACAAATGGCTGGGCGCAGGTTTGTTGCAGTGAAAAGCCAAGGGCAAGGATGAAAAAGGATGCAAGAATTAAAGGAAAAGATCCGGCATTAACTGAGGGAATGATGGCCAGTGCGCCCAAAATGGAAATGAGCAGTCCGTAAATGATGCCCCGTTTGTACCCCAAACGATTGAGTATTTCCATTTTAAAAACCCGAGAAAGCGCGAGCAGAATCAACGAACCGATGAAGTAACCACCGTAAAAGGTCGCATCAATCAATTGTGATTCGAACTGACTCAGTTGGAAATGCTTCTTGCAAAAAGGGATGAAGATGCCGTTTGAAGCAGCCACAAAGCCCCAGAAGAAAAACACCGTGATGATGATGCCCAGGGCCGATTTGAAGTTTTTTTGTTGCATGGCGTTGATAAATCAATGATAAAGCCTTTCAAACAAAAAATCCGGCATGCAGCCGGATTTTTTGTTTGGTTATGGCAGTTTATTGAACCTGGATTTTTTGGCTCCAGGAAGTTCCCTTGCCTTGAATTTTAATCAGGTAGATGCCACTGCGCAGGCTGCTGATATCCAGCATGGTTTCACGTTGTCCCGCAGCAAAGCGGCCCAACAATACTTCCTGTCCGAGGCTGTTCCATACACTGATATTAGCGCCTTCGGCAGCTGCCGCATCCAACTGAACCATCACCTGGCTGTTCGCCGGATTTGGGAATACGCGCAGGGCGCTGCTCATCTGTTCGGTTACATTGGATGCGCCGCAGGCCTGACAGCTTTCCCAACAAACCACTGGAAGCGTGTCTGAACTGTAAATGGTGCGGAATACCCTGTTGGTGAACTGACCTGTGGTTTTAACGCAAGGAAGGCCAACAGCCAGTTTTTCGTCTTTCACCCAGTTGCCTACAACAAACTTGTATTCGTATTCGGTGGCGGTATCCAAAGGAATGGTCAGCGTCCAAACGTCAGAACCGGTTGTTTTGGTCATTGGGGCGCAGGCGCCGCACCAGCCGTTGAAGGAACCATTCAGCGTGAGCACTTCGCCTGTTCCGAGTGTTACATTCCGTGCGTCCACCTGGAAGGTTACATTTACCTTGCTTGGTGTGCTGCTGCCACCCATGGCCACGCTGTCGAAATAATACGTCTTGGCTCCGGCAGTTGCGCCTGTTACGCCAAAGTTGAAGAAAATAGACAACTTCTTGTAGGTGGTGTTGTAATTGATGGCGGGAGTTCCATTGCTGTTTTTGCTGAAGTCGAAGCGCAGCAATTCCCATTTGTTGGCAAGGGTAGTTGTTACATCGGTTTCTACACTTTTAGAAGGATCATTGATGTCTTCGGCCTTGAGTTTCACCACAATGCCAGCATCGGGTGAATACACCTTCACCGTGATGATGTTGTGTGTGGCGTCGAAGGGTATTGCGCTTGCAAAGCCAGCAACAGTACCACAGGTTGTGCCGGCCCAAAGTTCGGCGGTAGCTGTTTTTTCAGCTTTTCCTACATTGTTGGAAGCATTCACCGGATCGGCCACTATGGAGCTGATGTTTCCACCAAAGTCAATCATGGTATAATCCACATCTTTGGCATCAAAAGTCACCGGCATGTCTATTTGCTTGAATAGCGGGCTGCCCATCTGCACATCGTCGAAATAATAGGTTTTCGCACCTGCTGTTGCACCGGTTACGCCGAAGTTGAAGAATACCGACAATTTCTGGTAGGTATTGCTGTAGTTGATGGCGGCTGTGCCTGTGGCTTGCTTGCTGAAATCAAATTCCAGGGTTTGCCAGTCGTTCTTCTTAAATGTGATGGCTTCGGTTTCCACGCTGATGGTTGGATTGGAAGGATCTTCAGCCTTCAAACGCACCACAATGCCGCTGTCGGGCGACCAAACACGCATGGTCATCTTTGGGGTATTGGCGCTGAAAGGGATTTTCTTCGCAAAACCTGCATTGGTGCCAATGGTTGTTCCGGCCCACAATTCAGCGGTATTGCTTTTGAACACTTCGGCAACCTTGTTTCCTGCAGCAGTTGGATCTGTAACCACCGCACTGGTGTTTCCACCAAAGTCGATCATGGTATAATCCACTTTGCTTCCGTCGAAAGTTACAGGCAGGTCAATTTGCGCGTTGATGGCAGCGGCCATTTTTACGTCGTCGAAGTAGTAGGTTTTCGCACCGGCAGTAGCTCCGGTCACACCAAAGTTGAAGAAGATGGAGAGTTTGTCGTAGGTGTTGCTGAAGTTGATGGCGGCTGTACCGGCTACCTGCTTGGTGAAGTCAAATTCGAGGGTTTCCCAGGTGTTCTTTTGTGTGGTTAGGGCATCTGTTTCTACGCTGATGTTTCCATTGCCAGCATTTTCTGCCTTCAAACGAATCACAATACCACTGTCGGGCGACCAAACGCGCACGGTCATTTTAGGTGTATTGGCGCTGAACGGAATTTTGTTGGCAAATCCAGCAGCGGTTCCAATGGTGGTTCCGGCCCATAATTCTGCAGTATTTCCTTTTTCCACTTTGGCCACGCTGTTGGTGGACAGGGTTGGATCAACAACCACAGAACTGGCGTTTCCGCCGAAATCGGTCATGGTATAGTCTACGCTGCTTCCTTCAAAGCTTACGGGCAAGTCAATCTGCGCTTTTACAGCAGATGCCATCTGGATGTCGTCGCAGTAATACACTTTGGTTCCTGCGGTTGGGCCATCCACACCGAAGTTGAAGAATACAGAAAGCTTCTGATAAGTGTAGCTGTAGTTGATGGCTGCTGTGCCGGTAGCCTGTTTGCTGAAATCGAATTCCAGGGTTTCCCAGGCATTCTTTTTCGTGGTTTTGGCATCGGTTTCTACGCTTTTTGTTCCATCGTTCGGGTCTTCCGCCTTCAAACGCACTACGATGCCGCTGTCAGGGGAATACACCTTCATGGTGATTTTGTAGTTGGCGGAGCTGAACGGGATTTTGTTCGCCAGACCGGTAGCCGGTCCGATGGTGGTACCAGCCCAGGTTTGAGCGGTGTTTGTTTTGGTTACTTCCGCCACATTGTTCGATGACGATACGGGGTCGGTGGTAACTTTACTAGCATTTCCCCCAAAATCCACCAAAGTGTAGGTAATAGAGGAATTGTCGAAGCTGATGGGCAAATCAGGCACCTGGCTAAAGCCGGTGAGCGCTGAAATGCCACTCAACAGGAGTAAGGTAATGTTCTTCATGATATTGAAATTGGTTTGTTTTTTTGTGTTTTTAAAGTGGAATATGGCGGAATGACTTAATCACCGCCTCTTGTTCTTTGCCATTCGCCGGAGGCTGTCCGAAGAGCAGCCACAGGTTGAAACGCACATTGGTACTGTCTTCCGGAGCCGGGATTACAATCGGATCTGATAGTCCGCTGCCCTCCAGTTTTCGTCTGCTGATGTTGTTCTTGTGGTAAGACCAGGAGGCCAGCAGTTTGCCGCCCGGATATTGATCTCCCGTGTACGATTCCCAGCGGATCGAGTCAGCCGTCCATTTGAACACATGCGTGGATGGCCCTTTCAGCGCAGATACCGGAATTCGGGGCCTGTTGGTGCGCTCGATATACGGTGCGGCATTGTCAAACCACACCGGCTGCACACTGTAGGTGAGCAACTGGCTGTCGTTGAGGTTGTTCCAGCGGGCAAACTCCACGTCAACTTCACTGTTTGCCTGACTTTGGAACGAATGATTGTTCCAGGTAAATAAGCCCAGTACGGTTTTTTCGCTGAACGTGGTCAGGTCGCTGGCCGTGGTGAAAATATAGGTTCCGTAGCCGAATTCTTTCACGGAAATCACTTCGCTGCAGTACCAAAGGTTGTTGTACTTGGTGATTTTCAGGTGCAGCATGCCGTCTTTATCCAGCCAGATATTGTCTGAAGAGCCTGAAAACTTATTCGGTCCCGGACCAACATTGTTTCCCAGGCTGTTCTTGATGTTCCAGTAATAGCCTGAAAAAAACAGGTCGCCTTTTTCAATCACCTCCGGTACCGGAGGTGGGTCCGACTGTTTGCAGGCAGTGATGAAACACAGGCTGATGATGCTCAAGAGTTTGATCTTCATGTTATCGGATGTTGATGCTTTGGCGTAAACGGTTCACCTGCAGCGTGATGACGCCCGGTTCTATGGTGTATTTGAGGTTCTTTCCCACAAAAGCAAAGTCGGAGGCGTGCAGCACAAATTGAACTGTGCCCTGCCCTCCGGGTTCCAGATGGATTTTGCGAAAGGCCACTAACTTCTTTACGGCAGGGGTGATGGAGGCAACTTCATCGCGGTAGTAAAGCTGCACTGTTTCCTGACCGCTGCGGCTGCCGGTATTGCTTACGTGCACCCTCAGTACCACCGAATCCTGAAGTCCTATGCTTGTGCTGGAAACGAACATGGTGTCGTATCTGAACTGGGTGTAAGAAAGTCCGGCGCCAAAGTCGAACTCTGGTCGGTAGGCTGTATTGGAAAAGTCGGTATGTATTTCTTCGGAAGCCGCATGGTCGTAGTGCACAAATTCGTTGGTGGTTCTGGGATACGTGAATGGCAAACGACCGGAAGGATTGAAATTGCCGCACAGCGCATCCGCAATGGCCCTGCCACCTTCATCGCCGGGTAAATAGGCGTACAGTACTGCATCAGAAGCAGCCACAGCTTCGTGGATGACGCGTGGCCTTCCAAAGCAGCAAACCAGAATGATGGGTTTTCCCAAGGTTGCCAGCGCCTGTACCAATTCCTGTTGTGGTTTGGGAAGATTGAGGTCGTCGATATTTCCGGGGATTTCTGTGCCCGGCTGTTCTGCAAGGCATATCACGATTTTGTCCGATCCTTTGGCCATGCGCAACAGCTGTTTCAGGTCGGTGCATTTGGAATCATCAGAAACCAACTTTGTTCCCCGAATTTGGTTGAGGCATGCCGCAATGGTTTGCCCGGGCAGGTGCCGAAACGAGGTATCAGTTCCCTGCCAGGTACGACTCCACGCGCCATTCAGCAGGTGCATGGAATGGGCTGCCGGCCCGCAAACGAATATGCGTTCCTGGGGTTTCAGCGGAAGCACTGCAGCTTCGTTTTTCAGCAGGGTGAGCGATGCTGCTGCGGCTTCGTAGTTGAGCTGTTTGTATTGGGCAGAAGCGAAATCCGGATAGTGTTCTGCACCGTACATGGGTGTTTCAAACAATCCCAATTTTGTTTTCAGCAAAAGGATGCGCCGCACCGAGCTGTCGATTCTTTGTTCCGAGATGCGGCCTTCGCGCACCAGTTCAGCCAACAAGGTACAGAACGCAAAATCGTTCGGCGTCATGCTCATGTCCAGACCTGCGCTGATGCTCATGTACACTGCTTCTTTCAGGTTCGGGGCCACCTGATGCACCTGCACCAGCTTGTGGATGTCTTCCCAGTCGCTGAGGGCCACGCCTTCAAATCCCAGTTCCCTGCGCAGCAATCCGGTAAGGATATCCGGGTTGGCATGTACCGGAATTCCATTGATGGCACCAGAGTTGACCATCAGCGTCATGGCACCTTGGTTTATGGCAGCCTGGAAGGGCGGGGCGAAGCAGGCGCGCAGCTCGCGGTCCGGAATCCAGGCCGGCGTGCGGTCTTTTCCGCTCAGTGGAAATCCATAACCCAGGAAGTGTTTCATGCAGGCTGCCACGCTGTGCGGTGCCGCAGGATTGTTGCCTTGGAGACCCAGCACCGCTGCCGTTGCCATGCGGCTGCTCAGCAGCACGTCGGCGCCAAAGGTTTCGAAGAAGCGCGACCACAACGGTTGCCTTGCTACGTCTAAAACCGGTGAAAAGTTCCAAGGTGTACCGCCGGCCCTTGTTTCGTAAGCCGATGCCGCAAACACGCGTCGCACCAAGGCGGTATCCCAAGTGGCTGCAAGTCCGATTTGTTGCGGGAACAGGGTGGAACCAAGCGTGTAGTTGGCACCGTGGATGGCGTCAATCCCGTAAATGATGGGGATATTCAGCCTTGAAAGTCGTTTGTTGGCTGCATGGATTTGGGAGAGGATGTTCCTCCAGCGCTCCAGACTCATGGCGCCGCTGCCACAACCCACATTCAGGATGGAGCCGATATGGTATTTGGTGATGGCCTCTGCGAGTTTCAGGCTGTCCAGTGCCTGTGGCTGTTCCAGATTGCAGATGCTGCCACGCGCAATCACGCCGAGGTCAACCTGCGTCATTTGCCCAATTTTCTCTTCCAGACTCATGCGCGCAATCAGCATGTCCACATTGGGTGGTGTTTGCTGTGCCAGGGCTTCCGAAGCAAAGCAAAACAAGAGCAAGTTGAGTAAACGCGTGCTGAACCTCATTTTATGGATATCGGATGATGTGGATGTTGTCTAGATAAATAGCTCCATCGCCTTCCAGCTGGATGATCAATTGTTTCACTTTGCCCAGGTCAACATCATTGGCCTCAAAGGGGAAGTTCTTGAGGGGAATGGTCACGGCAGTCCAGGTACTGTCGTTAAAGGTGCCGTTGGTCAGGCCACGGTTGAATCCATACCATGCCTGACCGCCGGCATAATCTTCCAGCCCGAAGGCCACCGGAAGGTTGCTGAACGAACCTTTAACCGATTTTACCTGCATTTGTATAGCAGCGCTGTCCACCACTTCATTCATGTCTTTGGGAGCCCAGCTGTTCCAGCCGAAGCCCAGGCCAACCCAGTTACAGCCACCGGAAATTTTATCCCAGGTGAGGTGCAGGCTTCCCTTGCCGCTGAAGGTTGTTTTTGATTCTTGTTTCATCTGAACACAGGTGGCCTCTTTGGAAACCCATACGCTGTTGTCCATGTAATCAGAGAATATGGAAAGTTCGCTGAAGCCATTGATGGAAGCGGTATTTGCCGCCGGCATGCTGTCGTAAAGGTTGCGAACTTCCGTGCGCACCCAGCCATTCCTGCCTGCGGCACAGGCCGTAAGCAGCGGCAATAGAAACAGGGCGGCTTTGAAGTGCATCAGGGTTCCAGAGGTGTTGAAGTGAAGCAGAGGTAATCAACTTTGGTATTGGCGAATCCTCCTTTGGGGTCTGCCAGATGCAGCATGGAAATAACCGATATTTTATCAGGGTTGTGTTTGCTGTCTCCTTTTGGTGTTGTTGGTTGTCCATTGGACAGGGAAACAATATCTGAGTATTTCACGCTCACCAGCTTCCATCCGGACCAGTTCACGTTCACTTGCAAGTCGTATTGGTCTTCAGTATTGGGGTTAAAATTCCCGTCTTTGTTATCGTCTTCTTTGAACTGAAAAAGCACAAGGCTTGGATTGGTATTGGGAACGCCGTAAATAAGGCAATTGAAATATACTGCATCGGGGTTGCTGTTTAGCGGAAGAACCGAACCTCCGTAGGGTGTGGCCGGGATGTCGAGGAGAACCGTGAGCCAATCCCAACTCACTGTTCCGGCCATGTTGAGGTATCCGTTGCCTTGAGGCGCCAGCGAATCCTGTTTGGTGGCAAGG
>JBIKKI010000072.1:0-10636 GCA_044360435.1 Bacteroidia bacterium | reverse complement strand
CCATTGACGTAGAAGACTGGTTCCATATCCTGGATCTGCCCAACGCCCCTGATGTAGCGGAATGGCGCGACAAGGAATCCAGGGTGGAAGACAACCTGAACCAAATCCTGGATGTGCTTGATGAAAAGAACATCAAAGCCACCCTTTTTGTACTGGGTTGGGTTGGTGAACATTATCCGGAACTGATTCGCTCTGCGCACCGGCGCGGACATGAAATAGCAAGCCATGGTTACGCCCATCAGCTGGTATATGGCATGAGCGCCGAAGCTTTTTATGAAGATGTGTTGAAGGCAAAGCATATTTTGGAATCCATCACCGGTGAACCCGTTTTGGGTTATCGCGCACCCGGATTTTCCATAACCCCGGAAACACCCTGGGCTTTTGAAATGCTGGTGAAAGCCGGGTATAAATACGATTCATCCATCTTTCCTACCGAACGCGCCCATGGCGGATATGCCGGTGCCGATGTAAATCCACATATAATCCAGACGTCGGCAGGCGAATTGCTCGAGTTTCCCATCAGCGTAGCGCCTTTGGGCCCTTCCACTTTTTGCTTCTTCGGCGGCGGTTACTTCCGGCTGTTTCCCTGGTTTATGATTAAAAACCGTTCACGTCTGCTCAACAAAGCCGGCCGTCCGGTGATTTACTACCTTCATCCCAGAGAAATTGACCCTACTCATCCGCGGATGCCCATGAGCGCCGTCCGTAGGTTTAAATCTTACGTAAACCTGAGTGGTACCAAAGTCAAACTCCAAAAGCTGGTTCACGATCAGGAACTGGTTTCATTCCGCACATGGATGAACCAAGTGCCGGAGTTTTCGGCCATGCTGGCTTCCTAACATCAAGCCATGAGCAGCGAAGAGATTAGTTACAGACCTTACCGCAAGGGCGACGAGACCCGAATTCTTCAATTGTTTCATGAGGTATTCGGGCCCGGTTATACCGCCGAACTCTGGAACTGGCAATTCGCGTTGAACCCGTTTGGCGGCCCCTTGGTTTGGCTCGCCGAAGATGCTCAAGGAAGGCTGGCCGGTCATTATTGCCTTATTCCGGTTCCTTTTTATGAAGATGGAACGGAAAAAACTGCTGCTTTTTCCATCCTGAGCATGGTGCATCCTGATTTCCAGCGCCGGGGAATTCTCAAGAAACTCGCCCAACACTGCGATGCGCATTTGAAGGAAGATCATATTTATACCAACCTGACATTCCTGAACGACAATTCATTGCCGGTGTACACCAAAACCTTCGGCTGGAAGCGCCTGTTCGACACGTTGCCGGCCTATTTCACCGTACTGAACGCAGCTGAGCTGTTCAAGAAATACACGCAGCACAAAACCTTATGCCGGGTTTTAGGTGCGGGTGCCGGATTGGGGTTCAGCTTGTTCACCGCTTTTTCGAGGCGGCGTGTACCCAAAAACACCTTTACCATCCAGGAAGTTTCGGGGTTCGACGCACGTTTTGACACGCTTTGGGACCGATTCAAAAACCAGATTCATTCGGGAACCGTGCGCAACCGCGCTTATTTAACCTGGCGCTATAGCCAAAATCCGCGTCATTACCGCATCTTCACTGCTGTTGACCAGGGCGAACTGCATGGCTTTGTGGTTATTCGGGAAGAAGTCAAATTCGGCATCCGCATGGGCTATATCGCCGATGTGCTGTTCACCGAAGAGGTGGCCGGACGTGTGCTGCTCGAAGAAGCAATGACCGTTTTGCGTAAGGCCGGCTGCGGTATGGTCACTGCCTTAGCTTCAGCACCGGAATCACTTCCTTTGACGCTCAAACACAGCGGATTTTTGCCTTTACCCAAATTCCTGATGCCACACGGCATCCACTTCTGCGTGCGCAGTCTGGATACTGCACAGCCCTTTCACATTCGTAAAGAAGGTTTACACCTCAGTTGGTCGGACCACGATGTGGTTTAACACCCGAAGCTTGCTCAGGTATTGAGCCACCACTGCATCTTCACCACGAGCGTTCTGTCCTTGACACCACGAAGTCCGAAGCCGGAGCTGGAGGTTTGATCGTTTTCGCTGAACACCACAAACAGGTCGCTCATGGGGCGGAAACGCCATTGCAGTCTGCTGTTGATGTTGAAGTTTCGGGCCTGGGTATTGTATTGAAGGAAGGTGGTAAAGTACAGGTTGTTTGTAAAGCTCAGTTCGGCCTTGGTACCAACCAGGGTGAGGAAGGTTCGCTTATAGGGTGCGGCCAGGTAAATATGGTCGTTGCGGGCGGTGAGGCTGAAAATGCCCCAGGGCTGAACCCTGAAATTCAGTTCTCCGCGCACACTCTGATTGCTTCCTGTATAAAAACCACCTCCGGAAAGCTCCATGCTGCCACTCAGTCGTTTGCGGATGTCTGTGTTCATCCTGATGAATGCGCGGCTGAAGTGGTAGTTTCCTGCAGGAAGGAAGGTATCAGAAACTCCGGTAGGGTCGTTTGGATAATACAAGCGGATAAACTGCTGCATGAAGCCGGTGCTCAGGCTCATGGTATTGCGGAAGGTGAATTGCGGACCAACTTCCGTGTACACATCATTTCCCTGTAAGGAACTGTCGAGGTAACTGCTGTTGTAAAAATTCAGCTTGATGTTGTTGAACGGCCCCTTGCCGGGATACCATGTTTTGGAGGCAATGGGTTCGAAGCGCAGGTAACTCATGCGCAGCAGGCGTCTGGCTTCGGCATCATACACGGAAGTTCGCGGAACGAAGCCCACGTCGGCCCGGTAACCAGAGTGTACATATTCATGGTTCCATTCCACAAAAAACCGAGGCTCGGCATATTGCAGCCAAAGCGCATTGGCACTATTCCGTATGGTACTTCCTTTATAGAAACTATGGTGGTAAAAAGCTTTGCCACGCCAGCGGCTGTTCTTGCTGATGAGGTTATAATCCAACCCGATGATGCGGTTGAAATCACCCACGGCGCTGCGCCCGCCTGTAAAGCCCTGACGGTTCACCACAATGGCTGCAATATTACTGGAACTGAACACTTTGCGCTGAACGGTTGCCACCGAATAATTGGTGGTATTCGTTCCTCCGGCATAAGGCGCAGTTTGCACACTCATGGCTCCGATGCGCCAGTCGGTACCAATTTTACCACTCAGCCTCAGGCCCGCACGTATGGGGATGACGCGGCCCTGGTCCAGGCCAATGTTTCTGGAGAAGAAGGGCCTGATCTGACGAAAACCAAAACTGCCAAATAGGTCGCTGTTTTCAATGAAGAACTGCCTGCGTTCCGGGAAAAACAATGAGAACCGCGACAGGTTTATTTGCTGCACGTCAACATCCACCTGTGCGAAATCGGGATTGATGGTAAGGTCCAGATTCAAACCACTGCTGATGGCAATTTTGGCATCGGCTCCGCCATTCCATTGCACTTCGGAAGGCTTGTTCCTCAGGAAATCTCTGTTGATCCGGCTGATGGCATAAGGAATAAGCACGGCATTCAGGGTCTTTCTGGCCTGTGGCGGCCGCTGAAACTCCATGATGCCCGTAAAGGTCAGGTTGGCCACATTGAAGTTGCGCGGAACAAGCACCCAGGTACTTGTTTCGTTCATCTTCAGGTTGTTGCGCGCAAAGTTCACCTTCCATTGTTTCACCCCGGCAGGAAAGCGCAAAGACCGAAACGGGATCTTCCATTCGCTCACCCAATGATCCTGATAACGTTTTACCTCGCTGTACCATACCTGATCCCAGGCAGTGGTAACGCCAAAATTCCCACCATTCTCTACAGACCCTTCGCGTTGCGCGCCCATGGGATTCACCCCAAAAGAAAACCCATTTTGCCCGTCGTTCCAGGGATCCAGTACCATATTCACGGCATCGCTCACCGGAAAGGAGAAATCCCGCTTCAGGCTTTGGATTACATACGGCTTTTCAGGTTGGGCATCTCTGCAAATCACGGCCACATACAGATGGTGCTCGTCATTGGCCAGCATCACTTCCGTTTGGGTGCTGCTGCGGCTGGTATCGTAGGGAAAATGCTGGATAAAATGGGCAGCCGCGTTGCGATGTCCGGTCCAAACAGCTTCGTCGAGGATGCCGTCCAGTCGCACAGGCTCCTGGGTAAACACCACGCGCAGACTGCGCGCTTTGCTTAGTGTATCCAAAGGCGAAGAGGTAGCCAGAATAGGGCTGCTCCCAAGCAATACCAACAGAAACAGGCGGAAGAAAATCGGGTTCAGCATCAATCGCGGGCGGCCGTGCTGCGTTTCTGGGCCAAAGTCATGGTGTTTATTTTCCGGTAATAGGCGGCCTTGGCAGCGGGAACGTAAAACTTCAGTTTACGCCCACTGGAAATGCTGTTGCTGCGCAAGGCGTTCCAGGATTTGGCATTGGCCACCGTGCAGTCGAATACATCGGCAAGCGTATAAAGCGCATCACCTGATTTTACCGTGTAATACACCCAAACTTTCGCAGCGGATGCCGGCGTGATTTTGGGTGCCACGTGTGGGCGCACTTCAATATACGTCACCGAATCAACCACTCGCACAATGGTATCGTACAAAGGTGGCGGCACGCCAGGCACGGGTGCAGGCAATTCCGCAACGGGAATCTGTTTAAACACGGTATCCGGACTGCTGCTGGTGATAAGCACTGCAGTAGGCGGTGGTGGCTGAAGTGTCATGCAGAGTGAGTCGCGTATGAGGTTATACCGCTTACCCAAACCCGCTGGCAAATAGAAAGGAACCGGTTCTGTTACATGCGGAACATAAGCGCCTCTGAGCACCGGATTGAAAAACCGAAGATCTTCAGGTTTCACCGACAGCTTTTCTTCGAGCAACTTAAAAGGCATGGCACAGGCAGACCAAACGGTATCAACCTGTTCCGGCACATAGGTTTTTAGTTTAATGCCGTGCAGCGCATGAAAATTAAAGATGTACAACATGCCCATGTAGCGCACCATTGGCGCCTGGTATGCCTCCGGAAGGAAGAAGTGAACACTGTCGTAATTCAGCGTATTTCCTGCCAGACGGATGGCTTTATTCAGTTCCACCGGACCAATGCGAAAGGCGGTAATCACCATTTTCCAGTCACGGTAAATACGGTACAGTTCGGCGAGGTAGGCGGTTGCGGCTTTGGCAGCTTTCTCGCGACTGCGCCGCTCGTCAATGTAGGAATTCATTTTGAGGCCGTAGCGCTTGGCAATGGCGAAACTCAGCGGCCAGGAACCAGATGCGCCGTCGTATCCGGAATAGTCGTAGGCGAGGTTGGTATTGGCAATCGGAATATAGCGCAGAAACCCCGGCAAGCCTCGTTCTGCAAGGGCTTTATCTACCACGCCCAGCAGCGCTTCACTGCGGCCCAGCATGAACGAAGTATATTCTTCTTCATTTTGCAGCCAGTACACAATTTCGGCATCAACCTGTTCATTGTAAAAACAGGGCAAACCCTGATTGCAGAGTGCAGCAATGCGTTTGATATACACATCGGTTTGGGCATGGACTGCCTGAACCATCAGAAAAAGGAGCAGGCAAAAAACGCGCATCAGTGCATCAAATGGGATAGGTAATTGGAGAAATGCAACATGTCGGCTTCCTTGAAATTGGAGGCCATCACCTGCATGCCAAAGGGCAAACCGGCAGCATTGGTTCCCGCAGGAATGGAGATGGCCGGATTGCCTGCTATATTGGCCTGAACGGTGAACAAATCCGCGAGGTACATGGCGATGGGATCGCTTGCTTTTTCCCCCATTTTAAAAGGCGGGGTACTGGTTGTAGGCAACAGCAGAAAATCATAAGACTCGAGCAGTACATTGGTTTTATCGCGAATCACGCGGCGTACCTTTTGCGCCTTGGAGTAATATGCATCGTAGTAATCGCTGCTCAACACAAACGTACCGAGCATGATCCGTCGTTTTACTTCGGGACCAAAGCCTTCACTGCGGGAGCGTTTGAACGTTGAATCAAGGTCCTGTGCGGCAGGACTTCTGTAGCCGTATGTAAGCCCGGAGTAACGGGAAAGGTTGCTGGAAGCCTCTGCTGTAGTGAGCACATAATAGCAGGGCACCATGTAGTCGAGGTATGGAAAAGAAACCGCTTCAACCTGATGTCCTTCATTGCGCAAGCGCTCAAAAACAGTCAAGCAGCGCTCCCTGATTTCCGGATCCAGTCCGGGGTGGTCCAGGGCATCGCCCAGGTAGGCAATCCGGAGTGATTGAGGTGCTGTTGCTTCCAATGCACGCGTGTAAGCATCAACCGGATGTGCGGAGCAGGTTGCATCGTGTTCATCGGGACCGGCCAAAACTTCAAGCAACAGGGCGGCATCTGCTACCGTTCGGGTCATGGGGCCAATCTGATCGAAGCTCGAAGCATAGGCCAGCAAACCCCAGCGGCTGATGCGGCCATAGGTTGGCTTCAGCCCCACAGTTCCGGTAAAAGCGGCAGGCTGCCTGATGGAACCACCGGTATCGGAGCCCAAAGCCGCATGACACATTCCGGCCTGCACAGCTACGGCGCTGCCTCCGGAAGAACCTCCGGGAACACGCGTTGGATCGACGGCATTGCGCACGGGGCCAAAGGCACTGTTTTCGTTGCTGGCGCCCATGGCAAATTCGTCGCAATTGGTACGCCCAATGATGATGGCACCTTCCTGCAACAAGCGCTCGGTAACGGTGGCATTGTATAAACTCTTAAATCCTTTGAGGATTTTGCTGGAGGCACTTACTTCATGATCCTTGTGGCAAATCACATCTTTCAGGGCCACGACCATGCCTGCCAGCCTGCCGGGATTTTGCCCCTGTTGAAACTTTGCATCCAGTTCATCGGCACGGCCGCGGGCTTCATCCGCATAAACTTCCAGAAACGCGTTGAGGTCTTTGTGCGTTTCAGCTGCGCTGAGGCATGCTTCTACCAATGATCTGCAGGTGCAAACACCCGCTTCCAGATCGGCACGAAGCCTGGAGTACTGTGTGTAGGAGTACAAAAAGCAGTATTTAAACCCTTACTTCTTGTCGGCTGACTGATCCTTAGCCGAATCTTCTATTTCGCGCTTCACATTGTTTTTGGCGTCGTTGAATTCGCGGATGCCTTTACCCAGGCCGCGCATCAGCTCGGGGATTTTCCTGCCTCCGAACATCAGCACCACAATGAGTAAGATCAGGATGATTTCGGTGGTGCCCAGAGAACCGAGCAACAGTAAAACATGGTGATTCATGGTGAAAATTTCCTCAAAAATAGCAAAACCGAAGCCAATAGCACCCTAAAACCTTTGCAGACATTATTTTCGCGTCACAACTAAGGCCATGAGTGTAAGTCAAATCATCAGCGAGCTCAGGGAAAACCTGGAAAAAAACCTGCAACACACCGTAAGTGAATTCAACCGCTTAAGAGCCGGCAAAGCCAGTCCTGATATGCTGGGCAGTGTGATGGTAGAATACTACGGCGCCATGACTCCACTTTCCCAGCTAGCCAATGTTTCCACGCCCGATGCGCGTACCCTGATGATACAGCCCTGGGATAAAGGCCTGATTCGCCCGGTTGAAACGGCCATCATCTATGCCAATTTGGGATTCGCGCCAAGCAATGATGGTGATACCATTCGCATCAATATTCCTCCGGTTACCGAAGAACGCCGCAAAGAACTGGTGAAGCTTTCCAAGCAGGAAGCCGAACACGGCAAAGTGGGCATCCGCAATTTGCGCAAAGAGGCCAATGAAAAAATCAAGAAGTTGCAGAAAGACGGGCTCAGTGAAGACGATGCCAAGGCTGGTGAAGAAGAAGTTCAGAAGCTGATTGATGCCTTCATCAAGAAAACCGATGAAGCCATGGTTCAAAAGGAGAAGGAGATTATGACCGTTTGAGTTTGCCCTCAGGCAGGTACAAATTGAAGCAACGCGCGCACCTTTAAGGTTTTTGATTTCAGGGCCTCCATATTTTCGGCCATTACCGTTACATGTCCCATTTTTCGCATCGCCCTGATGCTGCTTTTGTTGTACAGATGGATGTACACTCCGGGTATGGAAAGTGCTTCGGCTGTGCCCTGCAGTTTATACGCACCTTCAAGTCCTTCAGGGCCCAACAGATTGATCATGGCTGCCGGTTGTATCAGTGACGGATCGCCCAAGGGCAAGCCGCACAGGATCCTGTTCAACTGTTCATACTGGCTGGTATAACAGGCCTCGATGGTATGATGACCACTGTTGTGCGGACGTGGCGCTATTTCATTGATCCAAACATCCTGATTTTTGTCGCAAAGCAATTCCACCGCAAAAACACCAACCCCATCCAAAGCCTGAACGGCATCTACCGCAAGGTTTCGTGCTCGCTGTTCCAAAGCTGTATCGATTTCCGCCGGCATGAACAGAAACTCCACAAGGTTGGCCACCGGGTGAAATTCCATCTGAATACAGGGCCAGGTGCAGCAGTTGCCTTGTTCGTCGCGGGCGACGATGACGGCCAGTTCCAGCGCATCTTCAACAAATTCCTCCAGGAGTGAGGCTGTTTCAAAGGCGGGCTGATAGCTTCCGTTCATCAGATCTTCCCGTTTGAAGATATCCACGCCGCGGCCATCGTAACCGCCTGTGCGGCATTTGGCCACCAGCCGGTCGCCCTTCAGTTCCGCGCAGGCTGCCTTCCATGCGTCCGGATGATCTGCCAGCCTGAAATTGGTGGTTGGCAAACCGTGATTGTAGTAACACTGCTTTTGAAGCCCTTTGTCGCTGATGATGTGCAACACCCTTGGCGATGGAATGATGCGTTTACCTGCAGCTTCCAGCTCCAGCAAAGTGCTTACGCCCACGTGTTCAATTTCAAAGGTGAGCACATCACAGGCTGCGGCCAGGCTGCGCAGTGCTTCCGGATCGTTCAGGCTTCCGCAGAGCACCTCGTCAGCAACCAGCGAAGCAGGGCAATGGGCATCCTGTTCCAACACCACAGAACGCAGGTTCCATGGTCGGGATGCTTCAATCAGCATTTTGCCCAATTGTCCGCCGCCAATGACGCCAATGGTTCCCTGAATCGGGAACATCAATCTTTTGCTTTCTTCACCCATTGAAATCCTTTGATAAAATACTTGAGGTAAATGAGGGGCAGCCAACTGAAGAAGCCATGGCTTCTGAGCGACTGATGGTCTTCTGCATTTGCCTTCATCCGTGCCGAGAATCCGGCATTGCTGGTTCCGCCTTCACGCATCCTGACGGTAATAAAATCTCGGTACCTGGTATTCAGCCGGTGTATTTTGATGAAGCGCAGCATCAGGTCAAAGTCGGCCGAGATGCGGTATTTCAGGTTAAACAATCCGTATTTGGTGTACACTTCGCGCTTCACAAAAAAGCCGGGGTGCGGTGGCTGATAACCAATCCTGAACATCCAGGGCTTCCACACTGTGGCTGCACAGTACCGTGTAATTTTATCCAAATCGTCCCAGCTGCACACTTCCACAGCGGTGCACAACAAATCCATCTTGTGGGATTGAAACTCCGCTACCACCCTGCTGATGACGCCCGAATGGTGAAACACATCATCGCTGTGCAACAGCGCTACAATGTCGCCACTGGCCATAAGGATGCCTTTGTTGAGGGCATCGTAAATACCTTGATCGCGTTCTGATACAAAGCGCGTTACCGAGTCGCCATAAGACTTCACGATTTCCTGAGTTCCATCGTTGCTGTTCCCATCTACGATGATGTACTCAATGTCGGGATAGTCCTGGGCAACTACCGAATCGATGGTATCCTTCAGGGTTTTTGCCGAGTTGTAGGTTACGGTGATGACTGATACCTTCATTCCTGAATAGTTCTTTGACGCAACATTTGCGCGGGAACGCCCGCATATACGCTGTATGCATTAAGGTTTTTGGTAGCCACGGCGCCAACGCTGAGCACACTGTGGCTGTGGCAGGTAACACCCGGACAAACCACCGTTTTGGCACCAATCCATACACCGTCTTCCAGCGTAATGGTTCCGGTAATCAGGTCGAAGGTACTGCGGCGGTAGTTGTGGTTGCCACAGAGTAACATCGCACCCTGAGAAATGCATACATGATTCCCTATAAGCACCTGATCGAGGTTGTCTATCCACACTTGCTCACCCAGCCAGCAGTGGTTGCCAATTTCCAGCTTCCAAGGGTATTTGATGTTGATGTAGGGTTTGAATACCACGCCGGTGCCAATTTTTGCGCCAAACAAACGCAGCAGCGAGGCCCTCATGCCGCTGAAGGGAAGCCAGCTGTTGATCAGGAAGGCGTTGACCAGGTACCAAAGGACCATTTTTACGGTTCCCGCACCGGGCCGGTAATCATCATTGCGAAACGCCTGGAGGTTCGTTTTCATGACTTAAAAAGTTGTTCATATTGCCCGAACGCGGTATCTGAAGCCGCCTGAGCTCGGGCTAGTTTCATGGCGTCGGCGCTCATGGTTTGGTAGCGTTCGCGTTCCATACGGTAGGCAGTTTCAAGCATCCTGAGCCAGGGTTCAGGGTTCTTGGGCGATAAATCCCAGCCGGCATTTTGTTCTTGCAGGTTCTTCCAGGGTGTATTATCCCCAATCATTACCGGAAGGCCCGCTGCCAGGGCTTCAAAGATAGCGTGCCCGAAGTTCTCTCCCAGCGTGGGCATGATGAACCAATGCGACTTTCGCAGTTCGGGCTGCAGTTTTTCCGGGTCGAGGAATCCATGCCACTGAACGGCAATAT
>JBIKKI010000203.1:0-2880 GCA_044360435.1 Bacteroidia bacterium | reverse complement strand
GCTTTGGTGCGATTCAGGCTCATCCGTAAAGATGGCATCATCATAGAATAACCTTACGGAGTATGTTTAATGATTTGGTGAATGATGGATGAATCAGTCATAATACTACGTTGATTCTTTATTTATGTGTATGTCGGTTTTTCGCGCCGACATGCGACGTATACACTTTTATGCGCTCCTGATGCTTGTACTGGGTGCCAAAGCATTGCAAGGACAGCAGTTTCAGGGTTTTGAAGGTTTAAGCTCCGACAACTGGAAATTCACCACCAATTTCCCGCGCTACAATTTTATCAGTCTGAACGATCAATGGGCAGACACCAGCGAAGTGGGTTCATCTACATCCCCGGCAGGTGCTGTGAAAGCTTTGGCACGTTCCGGTAAAATGTTGTGGGGAATGCGTGATTTGGATAATCCCGTCACCAATCCTTCTTCCTCCAGCCAGTCGCCCTGGCATTACATGGATTTCGATGCGGTGAATATTTCCGCATACAACAACAATGAATTGAGTTTTTATTACCTGAGTTTTGGTTTTGATGCGACTGATTCTCTAGGCTACATCGTGGAATACGACAATAAGACCACATGGGACAGAAAGAACTACGTGAACCTGAATAAAAGCAGCAATGCCTGGACGAAGGTCAGTGTTTCTGTTCCATCAGGAAGTACTCATGTACGGCTCCGCCTCATGGCCAAACAAAACGGCAACGACGATTGGGCTGCATGGGATGATGTTTCACTTCAAAGTTCAAACGTTGACAACACGGCACCCCGTTTTCTGGGCGGTGTGGTGCGCGACCTGAACACAGTGGCCTTATATTTCAATGAAGAACTGTCAAGGGAGGCCGACAGCATCAGCACCTATACCGGAATTACAGGGCTGGTTTCCGCTTCGCGAAGCAGTGCTCCAGGAGCCGATACAGTTGTTTTGAAATTCAATCCGGCTTTGGTTTTGGGCAGGTTCTACAACCTGAGTATAGGTACCGCTTTGAAAGATACCTCTGGCAATGCACTAAGTGCCCCTGCTGATTTCGCCTTTGTGTTCAACAACAGCCGTCCGGCATTGGTGATTACCGAAATCATGTATAATTCCCCCAGCAATGATCCCGATTCACTTGATTTTGTTGAGTTGATGAATACGGGAACCACGGCCGCGCAACTTGGCGGTTTCACCTTCCATAATGGTTTGTCTACAGTGCTTCCGGAGTTCACACTTGCACCCGGCGGATTTATCCTCATTGGGCATGATTCGGCAGCATGCAAACGCTTTTATGGCAAGAATTTCCTGCAATACAAAGACGCGCTGAGCAACGGCGGGGAGGCCTTGTTTTTACGCAATACCGAAGGAATACTGATTGACAGCGTGAGTTACGATGACGCTGCACCCTGGCCATTAGGTCCACCAACGCCCGATGGCGGAGGAACTTCTCTGGAAATCATCGATTATCGCAACGACAACAATGTGGCAGGCAACTGGCGCACAGCAGCCGGAAAGGTTGGAACCTGGAATGGCACAACAGACCTCTTTGCCAGCCCCGGATCTGCAGCACTTCCCACCATTCCTGTTGCCGTAATCAATGGAACCCTGCAGTCGCTTTCAGAGGCAAGCGACAGCATCACACTTACTGTTTCTTTAAGCAACGCCAACAGCAATGCAACTGCTGTTCGGGTGCAGTTGGTTCCTCAATTTGGAACCGCAAGGAACGATTCTGACTTCGTCTGGAAAGACAGCACCATCACGTTTTCAGGTGGGGTAAACGGAAGCCGGAGCATTCGCTTTGCAGTTGTTAAAGATGCACTTCCTGAAGCAGATGAGTACTTTGCACTGCGCATCACTTTTGTAACGAATGGTGTTACGGGCAGCACCAAAGAACAAATAATATACCTGAAAGACGACGACCTGAAGGCACCTGCACCCAGACGCAACCTGGGGTTGAACTTGTTGGCCTCATATCCCATTTCCGGAACAGGCAATTCAGCAGAAATTTCCGCCTATGAATCCCAGTCGAAAAGGCTGTTTGTCGCCAATTCGCTTAAATCAAAAGTGCATATTTTAGATTTCAGCAATCCTGCGACCATTCGCGAAATCAAACAATTTGACGTAGCTCCTCACGGCGGCATTAATAGTATTGCGGTGCACAACGGACTGATTGCGCTTGCAGTGGAAGATGCACTAAAGACAAATGATGGCTACATTTTGTTCCTTGATACCGCGGGTAACTTATTGAACAAGCTGAAGGCCGGAGCGCTTCCCGATATGATTTGCTTCTCGCCCGACGGAACAATGGTTATTACGGCCAATGAAGGCGAACCTTCTGACGATTACAGCGTAGATCCGGAGGGAAGCATCAGCATTGTATCTCTGGGAGTTGATGCATCCAAGCTCACACAAAGTGATGTGCGGACCCTGCGGTTTTCCGCCTGGAATGGTCAGGAGTCAAGTCTTCGCGCTGCCGGCGTGCGGATCTTTGGGAACAACAATCCCAGCGCATCACAGGATTTTGAACCCGAATACGTAGCCGTTTCCGACGACAGTAAAACTGCCTGGATCACCCTGCAGGAAAACAATGCTGTTGCTGTTGTGAACCTCGTTTCAAAAAGTATTGAGCAGGTGCTTCCGCTTGGTGCTGTTGACTTCCGCGACCCACGTAATGCTGCCGATGTGGGTGATCAGGGTGCCAACATCCATCTGGCGAACTATCCGGTGAAAGCGAACCATTCCCCCGATGCCATCGTGCACCGTCGCATCGGCGGAAATTCTTTCCTGCTAACGGCAGATGAGGGCGATTATCGCGAATACAGCACGCTTACCGAGGAATCAAGGGTATCGGCACTGAAACTCGATTCGGCCAAATTTCCCGAACAAGGCCTGCTCAAATCCGG
>JBIKKI010000202.1:0-2957 GCA_044360435.1 Bacteroidia bacterium | reverse complement strand
CAGCAGCAGGTGAACATCAGCAAGCTCAGCGAAGGTATGTACCTCATCAGCACCGAAATCAACGGCAAGAAGTATACGGTGCGTTTTGTGAAAGAGTAAGCCATTTCTTATTTAATATGAATTTGCAAGGCCGCCTTCGGGCGGCTTTGTTGTTTATTGACCTTCATGGTGGCTGAGGCACGTCACATATCCATGAATGGTACACTACAAAACCCTTCGATAAACTCAGGGTGACATGCTGCTCTATCCAGACTCCCGCGCATCGGTTCGCTCAAAAGCGGGGCAAGCTGCTCAGCCACCATGACATAGCTCCTACACCGCTGGCTTCGACTACCGCTCAGCCACCGGCGTATTCCGTGGAATTCGACTAAGCTCAGCCAGCTTTGCGAATTCAAACCCCGATCAGTCCGCGCAAATCGTCCAGCGTATTGATTTCTGCAAGGGTTTTATCCCTGCGCCAGCGCACCATCCGCGGAAACCGAACCGCCACACCCGATTTATGGCGTTTGCTCGCGCCAATGCCTTCAAAGGCAATTTCAAAAACCAGTTGTGCTTCCACAGAACAAACCGGGCCGAATCGTTCAATGGTATGGTCTTTAATCCAGCGGTTGATTGTAGCAAATTCATCATCGCTCAGACCTGAATAAGCCTTGGTGAACGGAACCAGGTTCCGTTGTGCATCGTAAACGGCAAAGGTGAAATCGGTGTATAATCCGGCGCGCCGGCCATGTCCGCGCTGGGCATAGATCATCACCGCATCCAGGGTATAAGGATCGGTTTTCCATTTCCACCAGGAACCCTTCCTCCGTCCGGTTTGGTAGGGTGCATGGCGTTGTTTGAGCATGAATCCTTCGGCCTGTTGTTCCCGGGATTGGGCATGCAAGGATTTCAGTTCCTGCCAGCTTTCAAAAGAAACCAAAGGCGAAAGCCTCAATACCGGATGATTGACACGATGGACCAATGCTTCCAACAGGGCCCGACGTTCTTGGTGCGGCCGATTACGGATGTCTGCACCTTCCCATTCCAGCAGATCATACGCCAGCAATACTACAGGTGCTTTTTTCAGGGCGGCGGCCGAAACCTGCTTTCTGCCCAGCCTGGTTTGCAAAGCCTGAAAGGGCAAGGGCTTGTCTTCACTCCACGCCAGAATTTCTCCGTCTATAACCGCTTCCAGTCCTGCAAGCGCTGATTCTTGCGACAATTCAGGAAACTGCGCGCTGATCAGCTCTTCTCCGCGCGACCAAAGGTGCACCTGCGCTCCGCGCGATACCAGCTGACCGCGGATGCCATCCCATTTCCACTCGACAAACCACTCCTCGGGTGTACCCAGTTGCGACAGATCCTGTTCCAGTGGATAGGCCAGATAAAAAGGATACAGGCGGGCATCGTCGCTGCGTTCATCGTGCAGCAATTCCTGCCAGCTGGTGCTTTGCGGACTCCAGTTGCCCGCGAGGCGCAAGGACACCACGGCATCTTCCAGGTTCAGCAACCGCGCCAGCGACTGCACCAGCAATTGCTGGGAAACGCCCACCCGAAATCCGCCCGTGATCAATTTGTTGAACACGAAGCGCTCATGCCTTTCCAGTCCGCGCCAGATGTCCAACACCGCTTCCCTCACTTCTTCCGTGTCGCGCGATTTCCAGGATCCGATTTCATCCATACATTCCGCCAGACTCATGGAACAGGTGTTCGTTCCTGCGGGAAGCAGGGCCGCAAGACATTCACTCATGTCGCCGGCAATATGCCAGCATTCATCCACCAGCCAGACGGGAATGCCCGCCTCCGCTCCTGCCCAGGCCCGCAGCAGCGTGGTATTCACACTGCGCCGCGGACGACGGTGCGTAAACAGGGCGATGGTCCAAACCCGGTCTGCTTCCGGTGCTTCGCGGAAATACTGAACCAGCGCATCCTTTTTTTTTGTGGTGGACGTGGTTTGGTCCAGAGCTGCAATCAGCCTTGCAAACTGCTTCATGAGGCTTCCTCCTCGCGCATGTCGGCCGATTCACCGGTGAATTGGGCACGCACCACCTGCGCGTTCAGGCCGTGTTCTTCCTGCAGGTAGCGTGAAAAGAGCGCTGCATAGCCATGGGTTACAAATACGTTGGTGGCGCCGGTTGCCAATACCGCCGCGCGCAATCCATCCCAGTCGGCATGGTCGCTCAGTGCAAATCCGCGTTCGGCATTCATCCAGCGCCGCGTTCCGCGCAAAGCCATCCAGCCGCTGGCGGCAGCTTCACCAAAAGGTTCAAAGCGTTTGGTCCAGCTGCTTTCCGCAGCGGAAGCCGGGGCAATGATGACGGTTCCCGGCGCGATGTGCTGTTGTGCGGTGACCATGGGCGGATCGGGGATATTCAGTCCGGCTTCAAGCAGTGCTTTGTTGGTGTTGCGCACCGAACCATGCACCAAAATGGGAACGCCCGCCTGATGCAAGGCACGGATGAGGCGCTGTGCCTTCCCCAGGGAATACGCATGGATGAAGGCATTGCGGCCTTCTGCAGCCAGCGACTGAATCCAATGAAGCACTTCCGCCATCACTTCTTGCTGCGGACGCCAGCGAAACAAAGGCAATCCGAAGGTGCTTTCCGTGACAAAATGCGTGCAGCGTATGGGCTCAAATGGTGTACACAGGCCGTCGTCTTCCGTTTTATAATCGCCGGAAATCACCCAAACTTCATCTTTATAAGCCAGGCGCACCTGCGCAGAACCCGGGATATGGCCCGCAGGATGCAGGCTCAGTTCCACCCCGTTGATGTATCGTTTTTCACCGTATTCCAGGGTTTCCAGACTG
Organism: Bacteroidia bacterium; assembly: GCA_044360435.1. Lineage (GTDB taxonomy): Bacteria > Bacteroidota > Bacteroidia > NS11-12g > UBA955 > REEB481. Next base: position 169 of record JBIKKI010000202.1, on the reverse strand, counting down.
ATGTCGGCGCCCAGGCGCAAGCGCATCACCGGACCTGACACGTGGTGCGCGAGGTAATGACCATGACCCCGGTATGCATGATCGGCATGGGCATGCGTGATGACGGCCCGCGATACCGGCTTCCATGGGTCGATGTAGAAATCACCCTGCGCGCAGTAAAATCCACGTT
>JBIKKI010000201.1:0-2964 GCA_044360435.1 Bacteroidia bacterium | reverse complement strand
TACCCGGAATGGGTGCAGCGCCTCTATGAAACCAGCGGTGGCGCACCTATGCTCGATGGTGAATACACCGTGTTTGGTCAGCTGATTTCGGGCTTCGATGTGCTCGATAAAATTGCCGCAACGCCCACCAATCCCAACGACGACCGGCCGCAGCAGGATGTAAAGATCATTCGCTGCACCATACTTCCTTAAATGATTTGAACCGTTGAAACGGTTCAAATCGCGAAAGCGCGGGGAATTCCCCGCGCTTTTTTTATGTCTGTGGCATGGATCCGGGCTTTCCAGTCAGCCAACATTTCCCCTCTTCCATACATAAACAGATCGAACAAATGAGCCGCAGCCCGGCGCGTGTTCAGCATCCAAACCACATCATACACCTTGGTATTATTGCTCAAGGAATTCACGCACAGCAAGCATTTCAAATCAAATCTTCAGCTCTGGTCTGAAAGAAGAACAGCCAATCCACAGCACAGCCAAGCATTCCAATCCGCCCAGAAGCCAACATCTCTAAGTTCATGCCGTAAACAGCATAGCCGAGGAATATAGGACTCATAAACTTCCATCCATGCAACGCCCAGTTGCTCGATACCAGCATTCGTACAGATAAAAGTCACAATAACATGCTCACCCAACTTCTCCTTTGGAAGCATCGCAAAAACAATAAGCCAATCATACAAGGCCAAACATTGAATTTACGCAACCAACTACCCCAGGCTCAGTCCTGGAACCTTAACATCTGGTATAAACACATACACCTTATGGTCGTGCAACAAACGCGCTGCTTCCATGAATGACTCCGCCTCGTACACCTTGCTGGAAGGCCACTCCTGTCGAATCATCTGCTTTACCCCGAAGCGCACAATTTCGTGATCGTCCAGCAACAGAAAGTGCCGATGCACGTCTGCTCCCTGCTTGTGTTCTGGATCACTCATCGCCACTGTTTTCCGAATCCCGTTCTTAAAGATTCTGCCTACAAATATAACTTAATGCCTTCTCATAAGTTTTTTTTGACTTTCATGTGATTTTGACCCTTTGGAAATCCGCTTCACTTTCTCGGGGTTTTCTGCGTTGATGTTTATCCGATGAGCAGTTAATCCTTGCATCCATGAACAGAACTTTACTTCAGAGCTATCTTAAAGTTAATTCCTATTCATATAATATTTATACCTTTTCAATAAGCTTTTTTGACTTTCATGCGAATTACACCCCTTGACGCCAGATTCCCTTTTTCCGCTGTTATTTCGCTGTATGGAATTCAGCTATATCCTGGTTACTCCTTCGTACGCGCCGCATGTGGCCCTGATCCAACTCAACCGCCCTAAGGAACTGAACGCCCTGAACCTGCAGCTGATGGGCGAAATCCGCGATGCCCTGAAGGTGCTGGATGACGACGATTCCGTGCGCGCCATCGTGATTACAGGCAATGAACGGGCTTTTGCCGCCGGTGCCGACATCAAGCAGATGGCCGGAAAAACCGCCGTGGACATGCTGCTGATTGATCAGTTCAGCACCTGGGATTCCATTCGAAAAACCAAGAAACCCATCATCGCCGCCGTTTCCGGTTTCGCCCTGGGCGGAGGTTGTGAACTGGCCATGCTCTGCGACATCATCATTGCCAGTGAAACTGCCCAGTTCGGTCAGCCGGAAATCAATATTGGCGTGATGCCCGGCGCCGGAGGTACACAAAGGCTTACCCGCGCCGTGGGCAAAGCCCTGGCCATGGAAATGGTGCTCAGCGGACGCTTTATTTCCGCTGAAGAAGCTAAAGCCGCCGGACTGATCAACAAAATTGTTCCGGTGGAATTATACCTGGAGGAAGCCGTGAAGATGGCCGCATCCATCGCCGCCAAATCGCCGATTGCCGTGCAGCTGGCCAAGGAAAGTGTGCTGAAGGCTTTTGAAAGCAGCCTGCAGGAAGGATTGTTCTTCGAACGGAAAAATTTCTACATGCTCTTCGCCACCGAAGACCAGAAGGAAGGCATGAACGCCTTCGTAGAAAAAAGAAAGGCCGATTTCAAAGGACGCTGATCCCCTGAAACCGGCCTGTCCGGTTTTTACTGTGCGTTAATCCTGCAACACCAGCCTGAATCTGGCGCAGATGTGCTGTCCATCGGCGCAGATGTAATACAAGCCCGGCTCCAGCTCATCCAACATCAGTTCAACATCGTTGCGGCCTGCCGTTCCTGCGTATTGCAGGCAACGTGCCTCTTTTCCGCTGGAACTCAAAATGCGGATGTCCACGGGCTGCGCCTCACCCAGGCTAAATGCCAGCCTGCACGAGCTGCGCGCCGGATTTGGATACAGCACGGCCTGCGTGGCAGCATCGCCCTGAGCATTTGTGCTGCATACCGGCCCCATCAGCACCGATCCGTCGGAACCTGAAATGCGCAGGCGGTAGGCGTTAAAGCCCGGCGCCGGACGTTCATGTTTCCACCAATAATGTTTCAACTCACCGGGAACTCCGGCAGCGTCCACCGTGGTGAGCAGCTTCCAGTTCCGTCCGTCGGTGCTGTGCAATACCGCAAATTGCTCTTTGCCGTCGGTGGGCACCGCCGCCCATTGAACCAGCACACCCGAGGCCGCTTCCGCACAGCGGAAATGCGTTAAGGTAATCGGGAGCGGTGAAGCAAAGTCGAACAGATAGGTGGCAATTCTTCCCGTTGCACCCGTAGAATCCATATAGGAATATTGGAAGGAAGTGCTGCTCTGCCCGGCCAGCTTGAACTTGATAAACAGGCTGTCCGGATTGAAATTGGGTATCACGTATTTGTTTCGTGTGGAATCCCAGTATTCTAAAACCACAAACACATCGAAGAAGCTTTGCACCGTTCCGTTCACAGGATAGGCCAGCACGGCTTCATTGGTATCGGGAAGGGTTTCCAGCACCAGCGTATAGCGCGAGCCTCCAGTCAGGCCGTTGATGCGCCCGTCTTCCAGATCAAACCCGGATAGTTTGCCTGGCAT
>JBIKKI010000200.1:0-3011 GCA_044360435.1 Bacteroidia bacterium | reverse complement strand
ATTGATTGAATGGGTGCTGGAAATCCCCGGATTTATTGGCAAGCGCGAGGAGTGCAACGAGGGTTACCTGGAAATGATTCAGGCCCAATGGGTGTACGAATGGCGGGACAATAACTGATTTTTAAATCTGGGGACTTAAGCACTGCCCTTTTTGTTACAACAGCGCGGCGTCCTATTCTCGGCCTTTCCTGCGTAAATCCATTTCTTTGCAGCATGTCTGAACTCCTTGACCGACTTGCAAACATCCGCGGATTCATCTTTGACATAGACGGTGTGCTTACCAGTGGCCGTGTGTTGGTAACAGAAGAAGGGCACATGTTGCGCAGCGTGAACATCAAAGACGGCTTTGCCCTGCAACACGCCGTGAAGGCCGGCTATCCGGTGGCCATCATCTCCGGAGGAAAAAGCGAGGGCATGCGCAAGCGGTTTGAAGGACTGGGTCTGAAACATATCTACATGAGCCAATCGCATAAAGCCGAAGCTTTTCAGCAGTTGCTGGAAACATGGAACCTCAGCGCTTCAGCGGTTCTATACATGGGCGACGATATGCCCGATTTGCCTGTATTGCGCCTGGCCGGAGTGGCTGCTTGTCCCGCGGATGCCGCCAACGACATCCGCAAGGTGTGCAGCTACATTTCTCCCCTGAATGGCGGTGATGGCTGCGCCCGCGAAATCATTGAAAAAGTGATGAAGCTGCAACAGCGCTGGTGGGATGACCAGGTGCATCATTGGTAATGGCGGTTTCACAGGCAATCCTTATTTTTGGCAGACCTTATGGCACTGAACGTAATTGAAGAAGGCGGCTTCCAGTATGTTGAAGAAGGAAGTGGCGAGCCCATCGTGCTGCTTCACGGACTCTTTGGCGCTCTGAGCAACTGGAATTGGGTGCTTGATCATTTCAAGGATCGTTACCGCATTCTCATTCCCCTGATGCCGATTTATACCATGCCCATCATCAATCTGGGCGTGCGCGGACTGGCCGACTTCATCCATGATTTCCTCGTTTACAAGAAGCTGGATAGGGTAACCCTGCTGGGAAATTCCCTGGGCGGACATGTGGCGCTGGTGTATGTTACACGTCATCCTGAGCGCGTGAAAGCCATGATACTGACGGGAAGTTCCGGTTTGTACGAGAAAGCCTTCGGTGATTCCTATCCCAAGCGCGGCGACCGGGAATATATCAGGGAAAAAGTGTCACATACCTTTTACGATCCTGCCGTGGCTACCGATGAGCTGGTCGATGAAGTGCTGCATACCACCAACGACCGCACCAAGGTTTTGCGCATCCTGACCATGGCCAAAAGCGCCATTCGCCACAACATGCGAAAGGATATCCCCAATATTCAATGTCCTGTTTGCCTCATCTGGGGAAAGCAGGATGGCATCACGCCGCCCAATGTGGCTGAAGAATTCCATCAGTTGCTGCCCGACAGCGAGTTGCATTGGATTGACCAGTGCGCGCATGCGCCCATGATGGAACATCCACAAACGTTCAATGACATCATGGACGGATACCTCGACCGACTGAAACAGCGCAACATCCTTTGATGCAGGCCGCACAGCTTCTTTCTGCCCGTCTGATTCCCCTGCGTAAAACCGACAGCGTGGCTACTGCGCTGGAACTCATGCATGCACAGGGTGTGGCAGAATTGGCTGTGGTAGATGGTCATCAGCTGTTGGGTTATGCAAGCGCCGCAGTTTTGGATGGTATATCGGGGAAGAAAACCCTCGAAAAGGCCCTTGAGTTTCCGCTGTTCCCGATTTCCCTGCACATCCGGCAACATTTGTATGAACTGGTTCCGGTATTTGGAAATGCCCGCGTAGGCGTGCTTGCGGTGTGTGATGAAGCAGGCAGTTATGCCGGTATGATTGACCTCCGCGACCTGAACGAGGTAATCAGTAAAACCCTGACCTACAAAGGCGTAGGTTCCATACTGGAACTGCTTTTGGAGCCACGCGATTTTGCGCCTTCGGAATTGATGCGCATGGTAGAAGAACACAATGCCCGTGTGGTGGGGATGGTGGTGAATGAAACCGAAGACGGAGCGTTGCTGGTGGCGTTGAAGCTGAATACGACCATCCTGCGCAACATCATGGCCACTTTTGAGCGGCACGGTTACCGCGTGCTGCATACATACCTCAGGGAAGATCAGGCGGATGAAGACGATGCGTACCGCGCGCTGCTAAAATTCCTCGACGTCTGAAGCGGAAGGCACATATCCGGAAGTTGCTTGTTGCAGGAGTCCTGTGTTTCTTTTTTCTGGGTGTCAACGCTCAGGACTCGCTCAGCTACCAACAACTGCACATCAGCGGAAACCGCATCACCAAGGCCTCCGTGATTCGACGTGAAGTAACGCTCCTGCCTGCCGTTCGTTACGACAGCAGTAGCTTTATGCATGAGCTGGCCGACATCCGCAACCGGCTGATCAACCTGGGCATCTTCAACGAAGTGAATCTAGAAGCTGCCGCCGATACACTCTTCATTCGCATCCGCGACCGCAATCCCATCTTTGGTTATCCGCGTTTTGCCCTGGCCGACCGCAACTTCAACCAATGGTGGGATACCCGCGACTTTTCGCGCAGCGTGTACGGTTTATGGGCCATTTGGCGCAATGTGGGTGGATGGAACCACCGTTTGGTGATGCAGTTGCTGCATGGCTATACAGAAATGGTTGACCTGAACTACAGAACACCCTTTCTGCGTACTTATCATGCCTGGTCGTTTGGCGCGCGCGCGCAGTTCACGGCCAACCATGAAGTTTGGTATCGTACCGAACAGAACAGGCTGCAATTTCTGAAGGTAGGGCAGGGATGGGGGCAAACGCAATGGCAGTTTGCGGCTCTGGCCGCGTATCGTCCGAAACTCTATACCTGGGTCGAGATGGAGCCGGGCTGGCAACATTTCCGTGTGGCCGATACTGTGGTCAAACCCGGAGCAAATTCCAACTATCTGAAAAATGGCGCCCCGGTTCAGGATGCAGCCTGGCTGGCCCTGCGTTTGGTGCGCGACC
>JBIKKI010000071.1:0-11078 GCA_044360435.1 Bacteroidia bacterium | reverse complement strand
GAGGTCAGACCCTTGTTTGGTCAGCGAGATGCCAAGGGTATTGAAGCGCGTTTGTTGGAATTACTGGAAAAAAGAGCGCCTTATTACCGGAAATCGGCATTAATGATGAACGGGGAATTCAGCGAAGATGATTTGTTTCTTGCCGTGTGTCAAATGATTCGGTGAGTTTTAGCGCGCGGCATACATCCTACCAAGATTTTGTGCGGTGCACAGAAATTACACGGTTTGAATGCCCAGGAAGCGCAATCATTTTAGTATGTGATTATTTTTGTTATACCACCAAATCGAATGAATCATGAACAAATCAGACATTCTTGAAAAGATGGCCGCCGATGCCGGCATCACTAAGGCACAAGCCCACGCTGCATTGAAGTCCATCCTGGATGCCAGCAAACAAGCGCTGAAAAACGGCGACAAGTTTACCCTTCAAGGCTTTGGAACTTTTTCCTTATCTGAACGACACGCGCGCAAAGGCCGCAACCCGCAAACCGGTGAAGAAATCAACATTGGCGCCAAGAAAATACCTCGATTCAGGGCCGGTAAGGCGCTTAAAAATGGGATGTGGTGAAGCCAGCATCCTCCCGGTAATTCGCTTCATTCGTTGCGCAAATGGGGGTATGAATGAGCCGAATGCGCGCTGCTGTTGAGGTAGGATGAAACCGAAACCGCTGCAATATTGTCTGAATTTCTGGAGCAACGCAGTGGATTTTACCAAATTATGAACCACGAAATTCGAGATTCAGGCACACTGAAAATTTTGTATCTCATTGTTAATCAATGAGTTACACGTGAAAGCTTGCCGCGGCAGGGGTTTTGTTAATTTCTGGTGAATAAAATCAGGCCAGATGCGGGATTGCAGCACTTGACAACCTTTACTGCGTGCCTATTTTTGACCGACCATTAATCAAAAAGACCATGAACAAATCAGACCTCATCGGAAAGATGGCTGGCGATGCCGGCATCACCAAGGCACAGGCTCAGGCTGCCCTGAATTCATTCATCACTGCCAGCACTGATGCCCTGAAAAAAGGCGACAAAGTGATTCTGGTAGGATTCGGAACTTTTTCCGTATCTCAGCGCAGCGCTCGCAAAGGCCGCAACCCACAAACCGGCAAAGAAATCAACATTTCTGCCAAGAAGGTTGTGCGCTTCAAAGCAGGTGCAGATCTTTCTGATACAGTGAAGTAATTCATCTGCCCCATCAGATAAAAGACCTCCGCAACCCGGGGGTCTTTTATTTTTGTGCCATGCACATACGCGCACTCTTTCTGCAACATCAGGCCCAAACAAGTCCGGCACCCTTGGGTTTGGAAGTGTCACGGGCGGAAGGGTGTAAAATTTACGACACCCAGGGCCGTGCTTATTGGGATTTGATTGCCGGCATCAGTGTGAGTGCTTATGGGCACATGCATCCGGACATCAATGCAGCAGTGGTGGACCAAATCCATCGTCATGCTCATGTGATGGTTTATGGAGAAATGATTCAGGCGCCGCAAGCCCTGCTCGCCGCCCGACTCAACAATATGCTTCCGGAATCTTTGAATTCCGTTTATCTGACCAATTCAGGAACTGAAGCCATCGAAGGAGCCATCAAACTGGCAAGGCGCTTTACCGGAAAACCATGGATGGTCGCCCAGCAGGATGCTTACCATGGCAGCACCGCAGGTGCACTTTCCCTTATGAGCGACGAGTATTTTACCGGAGCATACAGGCCCCTGGTTCCCGGCGTGCGCTTCATCAGGCAAAATGACCTCGCTTCGCTGCGGGCCATCAACAGCGATACGGCTGCCGTGGTACTTGAATTTACTCAAGCAGAACGTGGTTGCAAGGTGGCCGACCTGGCATACATCCAGGCAGTGGCGCAGCGATGTAAAGATGTAAAAGCCCTGCTCATTGCCGACGAAATTCAAACAGGTATGGGCCGCACAGGAACCTTGTTCGCTTTTGAACAATACGGAGTTGTGCCCGATATTCTGGTATGTGGCAAAGCCTTTGGTGCCGGATTCCCGCTGGCCGCATTTGTGGCTTCCAGAGATATTATGGCGGCTTTGTCTGACAACCCCGTTCTTGGGCATATCACCACGTTTGGCGGACATCCTGTGTGTTGCGCCGCTGCAATTAAAGGACTGGAACTGATGGAAACCGCTGATTTGCCTAAACGTGCAGCACAACTGGGGGCTCTATTCACAGCGCGACTTAAATCTGTTCAGGGTATTGAAATTTCTGGCTCAGGTGCATTGCTGGCAGTGAAACTTCCATCGGCAGACCACTGTCGGGCATTTATTGCCAAAGCCCTGGAATTGGGTGTTATTACCGATTGGTTCCTGTTCGCTCCGGATGCTTTTCGGATCGCACCGCCCTTGGTCATGACCGATGAGGAAGCGGAAACCATTTCCGCAATTCTGGTGCGCGCCCTGCACGAAATACTCATTTGATTTAAACCATTTGGGGGATAGGCGTTCAAACAAGTGTATTTCACACTAAAGAAGATTCATGATGAAACACAGTTTTAAAACATCCGCATTGCTTCTGCTTACGCTTGGATTTACCTGGTTCTCTGCCTGCGATAAAATTCGTGAAACGAAAGAAACCATTTCCAGTGCAGAAGATTTTGCCAACAGTGAAAGTGAATTCACCGCGGCTTTTGATGTGAGCGATGATTTGAACTCAACCGATTTCAAACTACGTTCATCCAGCGCCGGGATTCTGCCCAGCGGAGCGGTTTTTACCTGGATCGATTCTTCCTTTTCTGACGGCAATGGAGTGGTTTATGAAATTGACTTTGGCCCCCTGGGGACCGCTGCACCCTTTGGCCGCGAATGCAACGACGGGAAATTCAGGGCCGGTGTTTTTCGCTTCTCGCTGGACAAGCGCTACACGGAAATCGGCGCCACAGGCATCCTGACCATCGCTGATTCAAATAATTATTACTCGGGCGACGGTTTGGTGATGACCAAGCTTTCAGGCGCGCTGAGCATTACACGCACTGCAGTGAATAAATTGACTGTAGAAGTGCGCAACGGCAAAGCCGAACGGAACAACAAAACCTGGCTCTTCTACGGAACCCGCTTCATTGAAAATACCAAACCCGGAGGTCCCGGAATTATTGGTGATGAATTCACCATCAACGGTTCTGGTGGCGGTACCAATAAAGATGGCGTGAATTATACCTGGCTGGTGAAGGAAGACCTCATCAAGAATATTGAAAAAGGATGCGCCAACACCTTCGTTAAAGGCGTTCTGGAAATTGTGAACGACAACGGAGGCTACATCAGCGTGGACTTTGATCCGAAGAAAGACGGAGCTTGCGACCGACTGGCCAGAGCCACCATCAACGGAAAAACTTTTGATTTCATGGTTCGCTGAACCCTTGCATCTCAGCATGAAGAAACCCTGCACCGTCGGGGTTTCTTCTTTTTTGGCACTGGTAACCCCGCACAGGCAGGCACCTTTCCCAGCCGCTTATCACAATTTTCGGTTTATTTCGCAACTCCATGCAGCGCTTGTTTCTTCCGTTGATGATGGGCCTCAGTGCCTTGTTTGGTGCTTCCTGCGGAAAACAGAGCAGGGAAGAAATGGTATTACCTGCAAAAGCAGTGGCCCAGTCTATGCATCACCTGGCGCTGCATTGGCACCTCGCTTATCTGAGTATCAGTGGACAAGCAACCGCCATTCTTCCTGCCGGTACACGTGTGGTTTGGACCGACAGTACACTGGCCGATTGGGATGGCATGGAATTTTACATCGATTTTGGAAAACGGTCAAAAGCCAAACCTTATGGCGTTTTGTGCCGTGACGGATATTACCGGAGTGGCAAATACCGTGCGTCCTTAAGCGGCGACAGCTGGACTCCGGGTTTGTACATGGCAATGACCATGACCGAGCGCGACAGTTGTACCCTGAGCAATGGAACCAGCAGTTACAGGTTTGTTGGACGCATGCATATTGAGGCGGGGCAGGAGCAGGGTGCTTCGCTGGAAGCCGCATTGCAGGAAATTACGAATCAGGGCAGCACACGATTTGAAGCAAAGGCAACTGTGCAGTTCGCCGAAAACATCGGTGTGCCCGATTACCAACTGAGCGGCGACGGTTCGCTGCGCAGCGAATACTGGCAGATGTTGTGGAATACCAAGGGATTGAACGGGAACCCGGAATCAAAAGGAACCTTCACTTCAGGAGCGGTAACGGTAATTGGCGGGGAGCAGCAAATGCTTGTTGACTTTGACCCTTACGGAAACGAGGCCGCCGACAAATGGATGAAGGTGTGGCGCAGGCAACGCGAATTTTTATTCGAACTGGATTGATAGTTGTGCACAGCAGTATCAAATAAGCCGGTCGCGTATTTATTTTGCTGCTATCTCTATGGAGAATTATCTGGTTTCGGCAAGAAAATACAGGCCCGCATCATTTGATGATGTGGTGGGTCAGAAGCATATTACCGAAACGCTGATCCACGAAATTGAAAGCAACAAACTCGCCCAGGCGTTTCTGTTCACCGGTCCGAGAGGCGTAGGAAAAACCACTTGCGCACGCATCCTGGCCAAGGTAATCAACAGCCGGGTTCCGGGCGTCGATCCCAATCAGGATTTCGCCTTCAACATTTTCGAACTGGACGCGGCCAGCAACAACAGCGTAGAAGACATTCGCGGACTGAATGAACAGGTGCGGATTCCGCCTCAAGTGGGAAAATACAAGGTGTATATCATTGACGAGGTGCACATGCTCAGCACCTCTGCCTTCAATGCATTTCTGAAAACCCTTGAAGAGCCACCTTCTTACGCAATCTTCATTCTTGCCACAACGGAAAAACACAAGGTGCTGCCCACCATTTTGAGCCGTTGTCAGGTGTTTAACTTCAACAGAATCCAGCTACGCGATATGGTGGCGCATTTGCAGGGCATCGCCTCCAAGGAGGGTGTGCAGGCAGAAGAACAGGCGCTGCACCTGATTGCCCAGAAAGCCGATGGTGGCTTGCGCGACGCCTTGTCCATCTTTGATCAGTTGGTGAGTTTTTCCGGTGGCGCGCTTACTTATGCCAAGTCGATTGAAATCCTCAATGTGCTGGACGCAGACACCTATTTCCAGCTCACGGATTTCATTCTGAATGAAGACCGGGCGCAGGCCTTACTCTTGTTCGACAGCATCCTCAGCAAGGGCTTTGACGGTCAGTTTTTCCTGAGCGGTCTGAGCGAACACTTCCGCAACCTCATGGTGTGCAGGGAGCCACAAACGGAAATGCTGCTGGACGTGGCTGAAGCGCTGAAGCCGAAGTATGCTTCGCAGGCTGCGAAAATCACTTTGTCGTTCTTGCTGAATGCGCTCAATATTACCACAGATGCCGATCAGCAATACCGGACCAGCCGCAATCCAAGATTACTGGTTGAATTGTCATTGCTGAAACTTTGCCACCTCAATGAGTTCATCAGAACAGCGCCCGATATCGAGGAATTAAAAAAAAAATTTCTGAGCGAAGACTGAAGCGCGCCGCCCAAGGCACTGCCAAAGCTTCCACCGCGGGTTCTTCCAAACCTGAATCTTCCAAAGCAGAAGTTCCTGCGAAAACACCAACACCCGAAGCCCCTAAGCCCACACAGGCTCCACCTCGAACTCAATTACTGAGTTACGAGGAGTTTCGCAGGCAGCAGGCATTGCAGAAAACGACGCCAGGTGCCATTCAGGAACCGGAAACAACCGAAGTGCTTGCTGAAGAACCTGCTGCCGCTCCACCGTTTGATCTGGCCCAATACTGGCTTCAGTTTGCCGCCAGCCTGATTGAGCAGGGAAAACCAGCGGAGGCAATCCTGATGAAGGATGCCAAACCATCGCTGGAAGGAGAAGTAATCGTGGTAGAAGTTGCCGGAAGCCACCAGCGTGATATGATGGATCAGGTGCGGCCCGTTTTACTGGAACATATTCGCAGGGAATACAAGAAATACCTGAGTCTGGAAGTGCGCATAGGTGCCTATGTCCCCACTGAATTAAAGCCCTATACCGATAAAGAGAAGCTGCAGGCCATGATGCAGCAAAACCCCATGATCCGCGAAATGATGGAACGTTTAAAACTGCGCCTGCGCTGATGGCCAACCATTGATTCCTTACAAATAACTTTGCCCATCCAATCATGCAACCCGCGCCCGTATCCTTTTCCAATACAGAAATAGCCTTCAAGCGCTTCAGCAACAGCGATTTACGCAAGGCAGAACTGCTGTTCAAAACCTTCAATTATCCTTGGTTGGTGCGCAACGGACCAGCCCTGGCCTCCATGGCCGTTTCATTGGGTTTTAAATCGCTGGTGAAAAATACCATCTTCAGTCATTTCTGCGGTGGAGAGAACATCCACGCCTGTGAACATACCATTGGGCAGTTGCATCGCTTTGGCGTGGGTACCATTCTGGATTACTCGGTGGAAGGGGAAGACCGCGAAGATGTTTTTGAAACAACCTGTCAGGAAATCATCCGCACCATTACCCGTGCCTCAGGCAGTGCCGAAATTCCTTTTTCCGTGTTCAAAACCACGGGCATTGCCCGCTTTGGTTTGCTGGAGAAAATCCAGAGCGGTGCTGCGCTTAGCGCTGCCGAACAAAGCGAATGGGAAGCAGTTCGTATGCGTTTCCGGCGCATCTGCAGCACAGCTCATGAACATCAGGTGCGGATTTTTGTGGATGCCGAGGAAAGCTGGATCCAGGATCCGATTGACGGGCTCGCCATGGAAATGATGCAGGAATTCAATCAGAAGCAAGCCATCGTGTACAATACCATTCAGCTGTACAGGCACGACCGACTCGCTTACCTACGTCAGGTGATTGCCGAACATCCGATGTATTTAGGATTTAAACTGGTGCGGGGGGCTTATATGGAAAAAGAACGCGAACGGGCGAAAACCATGGCTTATCCGGATCCCATCCAGCCTGATAAATCCGCTACCGACCGTGATTACAACGAGGCCTTGGAGGTGTGTGTGCAAAATATACAGCGTGTATCTATTTGCGCGGGAACACACAACGAACAGAGCAGCAGCCACCTCATGCAATTGATGGCGCAAAACGGACTGACACCGAACGATGAGCGCATCTATTTTTCCCAGCTTTTGGGCATGAGTGATCACATCAGTTTCAATCTGGCCCACGCCGGATACCGCGTAGCCAAATACGTACCTTACGGTCCCGTGAAAGCAGTGCTTCCATATCTGGGCCGCAGGGCCCAGGAGAACAGCGCCATGGCCGGACAAATGGGGCGCGAGCTGGCCATGATCAGGGCCGAAAGGCAAAGAAGGCAGCATACGCCAAAAGCTGGTGTATAACTCAAGTTCAGAATGGCTTCCGGGGAAGCTAATTTTGAACTTCTGATGCAGGATTTTCCGCCTTACCTCGATAAATTAAATGAACCTCAGCGGGGTGCTGTAATGCATACCGAAGGTCCCGTAATGATTGTTGCCGGCGCCGGTTCCGGTAAAACCAGGGTACTTACCTTTCGCATTGCCCACCTGCTCAAATCAGGTGCAGATCCATTCTCAATACTGGCGCTGACCTTCACCAACAAAGCGGCGCGCGAAATGCGTGAACGTATTGAAAAACTGGTTGGTGCAGAAGCCCGCAACCTTTGGATGGGAACCTTCCACAGCGTTTTTGCCCGGATTCTGCGCATGGAGGCAGAGAAGATTTCCTACCCGCGTGACTTCACCATTTACGACAGCGACGACAGCAAAAGCCTCATCAAAACCATCCTCAAGGAATGGAACCTGGATGACAAAACCTATAAGCCCGGCAATGTGCTGAGCCGCATCAGCATGGCCAAAAACAACCTCATCGCAGCTTCCGATTACAACAATGCAGAGGAACTGACTGGGGAAGACCGAAAGGCCGGCCGCGCCCGCTTCGGTGAGCTTTTTGCCGAATACGAAGCCCGATGCAAACGCGCCGGAGCCATGGACTTTGACGACATCCTGCTCAATACCGAAAAACTGCTGCGCCTGCATCCCGATGTATGCCATAAATGGCAACATAAGTTCAAATACGTGATGCTCGATGAGTATCAGGATACCAACCGCGTGCAATACATGATTACCAAAAGGCTCGCCGCAGTGCATCAGAATATTTGTGTAGTAGGCGACGATGCACAGAGCATTTATTCCTTCCGCGGAGCGAACATCCAAAACATCCTCAGCTTTGAGCGCGATTACCCGGATGCCCGTGTGTTCAAACTGGAGCAGAATTACCGCAGTACTCAGAACATTGTTCAGGCCGCAGGCAGCATCATCAAAAACAACAAGCATCAGCTGAAGAAGAATGTCTGGACCTCCAATGAACCGGGCGAAAAAATCAAAGTAGTGCGCAACCTGTCCGACAACGAAGAAGGACGTTGGGTAGCGCAGAACATCTTCGAAGAAAAGATGCGGCAGCAGCTGCCCAACAAGGCCTTTGCCATTCTGTACCGCACCAACGCTCAATCCAGGAGTTTTGAAGAAGGCTTGCGCAGGCTCAACCTCGATTACAAAGTGTACGGCGGTGTGTCTTTTTATCAGCGGAAGGAAATCAAGGATGTACTGGCATACCTGCGCCTCATCATCAACCCCACCGACGAGGAAGCGCTGAAACGCATTATCAATTATCCGGCACGCAAGATTGGTGCAACCACCATCGACCGCATCATCCTGCTGGCCTCGGAAAACGCTTGTTCCCTGTGGGATATAGTGTGCAATGCGCGCAAATACCCGGTTCTGGGCAGCGCCACACTGGCCATCGACAACTTCTCAATCATGATGCGCAGCTTCCAGGCCATGCTTGCCACGCACAATGCCTACAACCTGGCCTTGCATGTGGCCAAACAAACCGGGTTGCTGAAAACCCTGGGCGAGGACAAAACCGTTGAGGGCATTTCCAAATACGAGAACGTAGTGGAACTGCTCAGCGGCATCCAGGAGTTTGTGGAAGATGATACCAGCGAATCTGAAAAAGGATTGTCTGAATTCCTGCAGGAGGTAGCCTTGTTCACCGACGAGCGGAAAGAGGATGATCCCAACAGAGATACCATCACTTTAATGACCATCCATGCCAGCAAAGGGCTTGAATTCCCTTTTGTGTATGTGGTAGGTATGGAAGAAAACCTGTTTCCTTCGCAAATGGCATTGAACGACCGCCAGGATCTGGAGGAAGAACGCCGACTCTTTTATGTTGCGGTTACCCGTGCGGAGCGCAAGCTTACACTCAGCTTTGCTACTTCCAGACTTCGCTTCGGGCAGATATTGCCTTGCGAGCCCAGCCGATTTATTGAAGAAATAGATCCGATTTACCTCGATATGGATTTGGCCGGATTGAAAAAACAGTCTCCTGTGGTTCGCGATGAACCCCAATTTTCTTCATTTCAACTCAAAAGGAGTACCGGAACACCGCGCATGTCCACTGCCACTCCGCCGCCTGATCCCAACTTTCAGGAAGATGACATCAGCAACCTCAGCGCAGGGATGAAGATTCAGCATCAGCGCTTTGGCTTCGGGGAAGTGCTTAGTGTGGATGGCGCAGACGATCAGCGGAAGGCCATCATCAAATTTGATGCTTATGGGGAAAAAACGCTGGTGCTGAAATTTGCGAAGATGCGCATTGTAAGTGGAGCTTAACGTTGCTCCCAGTGCGCAATTAAGTCTTGCTTCCAGTTGCCCGGTGCGGTATTGATTTCGGCATCCAAATCGGCAAGCATGGTGTAGAGCCCAAAATAGGTGCGGTTGACGTACAAGGCATGTCTGCTGCCCCTGGGTTCCGTAGGCCTGCGGATTTCATCCATCTGATACAACTCATCAGCCTTGGCATAGATTTCGTCAATGTATGCATCCGTAAAATGGAATCTGGGAACAGAAAATGGTCTTGCAAGCAAATCGGTCATCTCCAAAAAGGCACGGGTAAGTTCTGTCCGAACCTCCTGACTGTCGCCGGGGAATAAAATTTCCAGGTAATTCAGCAGCTCAGGGATAAGCCGTGTTTGAGACCGGATTTCATGCAGCAACAAGGGGAAGTAATGGAAGTAAAAGGCTTCGGGAACTTCTTTTACGCAGCCAAAATCAATCACACCCGTGGTTCCATCCTGGTTGAACAGGAAATTGCCGGGATGCGGATCTGCGTGAATGGCCCGCAGCTGATGCAGCTGTACGTTGTAAAAATCCCACAGATTTTGGGCGATGCGTTGCTTGACCTCTTTAGAAGGGTTTGTGGCCAGGAATTCCTTCAAATGAGCACCTTCCATCCAATCCATGCACAAAATGCGTTTTCCGGAGAACTCAGGATAGTATTGGGGAAATTTCAAACCCTCAATGGTTCGGCATGCCTCCGCAATTTCACGGCCTCTGGTAAGTTCCAGGTTGTAATCGGTTTCTTCGAGGAGCTTGCCTTCCACTTCCTCAAAATACTTGGCCATTTCCCGCTCGTTCAATCCGAACATGCGCAGGGCCACAGGTTTCACCAAACGCAAATCACTGCGGATGCTGTCGGCTATTCCCGGATACTGAATTTTTACAGCAAGCTTTTGATCGCCCAACCAGGCTTCATGCACCTGGCCTATACTTGCCGCCGCCACACTTTCGGCATTAAAACGGTCAAAGACGTCCAAAGGGGCTTTCCCCAAAGCTTTGCGAAAGGTGCTGACCACCAAGGGCGCAGAAAGTGGTGGTGCGCTGTATTGCGAAAGGGCGAACTTCTCGGTGTAGGCTCTGGGCAACAGGTTTTTATCCATGCTCAGCATTTGGGCCACCTTGAGCGCACTGCCTTTTAACTCGCTCAGGCTGTTGTAAATATCTGCGGCATTGTCTTCATGAAGTTGCTCTTTATCCGTTTCGGGATTCACAGCCTTGCGGGCGTAATACTTGATGTAGTTTCCGCCAATTTTAGCGCCGGTTCCTACCAGCTTCATGGCGCGTGCAACCTTCCCGGTTGGGATTTTATCTTTCGACGACATGATCAGGAATTTGCCTTTCCAATCAAAAACCTTCCCAGGTCAATAGCTTTGTCAAGGGTATTTTGTTCCAGCAGGTTGAGGCTCAGGTGCACAGACTTTTCAATCATGGCATCTGTATCCTCAAAGCCGGAGCTTTT
>JBIKKI010000199.1:0-3033 GCA_044360435.1 Bacteroidia bacterium | reverse complement strand
TTCCACTTTTACATAAAGGCTGCCCGCGCCCACTCGTTTCCATTTCACAAAGAAACTCACCGGATTCCCGGAATTGCTGATGCCTGAAACTGCCCCAGAATCGGCAAGGAAACCGGTAGCACTCACGCCTGCCGGCAACGGACTTAGGGTATAACGTTCATTTCCGTTCAGACAAACCACATCCGGACCAACAATGCTGAACGCCGGAGGAGCGGCAGACAAAAACACGGGAAGGGTAACGGGCTTACCCGGACAACCTTCCGGACTGAATTCTGTAACCGTGAGGTAGCCAGTATCTGCAGAAGCCCAGTCCACCTGCACCGATGTTCCGGCATTGGAACCTGTAATGATGCCGCCGCGCACGTCCCAACGCAAGGTGGTGCCAGACTGCTGGCCGGAAACGGAATATCTGTTCCCCTTGCTTTGCTGACAAACCGCTGTTGGGCCATTGATGCGCACATTGCTGGAGAATGGTCGAACGTAAATGATGAAATTCTGGTTGATAAATTTCCCGGGACATCCATCATCCACTACTTCAACCGTAAAGACGTAAGGTTCTGCGCGGGCCTGCTCGCAATCGGGTTTCCAACAGAAAGTAGAGGAAACCAGTCTTTTTCCAAAGCCATCCGGCAGTGTTGCCAAGGTTCCTTTGAAGCCGTTGGCACCTGAGAACATATCGCCGTAACCGCGCAGGCGGAGGTTGTCATTTACATCACCATCGGTTGCAGAAATGGCCAGACACCATTGCTTTCCGGGTGGAATGGTATAGGTAAAATTAGTTGGGCTGACCACCCGGGGCTTGTTGTTTGGCCGGCAGTTAATGACCAGGATTTGCATATCCAGCCGGGTGGTGCTCAAAAGGATTCCCTTTCTGAATTCCTGTACTTCAATGGCCACGGCATAACGTCCGGTGTTTCTGGACATATAGGTTGTCAACCCATTGAGTCTGTCAATCTGCGCCAAGCCATTGGTGCCGAAGGGAAATGTGGCGTTGAAATTATTGCGGTACACCACATTCTGCGGAAAATTCATGATGAGCTCGCACCTGTCGGGGAAGGGTGTATTGACGTCTGCACCCTGCCATGGAGTAACAAAGCGATAAACCAGAGAGTCGCCGTCTTCATCTACGGCACGGTTCCTGATGGTTGTGGTATCGTTCGCACAGATGAATGGAACAGGAACATCCAAAAACAAAGGTGAGCTGTTTTCCACATCTGTGCGGGGGATGTAGGCGAAATAGGTTTGCCCCATGAACGGCCTGCCGTCGCTTCCGTTGGGAAGGTTGTTCTGATCGTTACGGCAGCAACGCTCCCATTTCAGGTAAAAGCCTTGTGTACTCAGGGGAAGATCGATGCTGGTGATGTAAATCCCTTGCATCAAACAGGCCTCAGCCAACTCCGGGCAATTGGTATTCCCTACCGGATTTACTTTGGTTTCCCTATTGAGACGAACCCGCTTTTCTTCATAAATGTTGCGGTTCTCGTAGAAGGCACACAGGGTTATTTCATTATCGAAATCGATGGGGCTGGTGCAATCCCGATACACATAAATGGTAACCATGTACCGTACCTTATTCGCTACCCTGCCATTGTATTTGTAATGAATGTATCCACCCACAAGGTGTGTGGCTGAAGCAGGAAGCACCACAGCACACAAAAAAAGCCATATGAAAAATAATTTCTTCAGCAAATCAGCCGGTGTTTCTACTCTTTCAAAATAACAAAAAAAGTGCCTAAGTGATTGCCCAAACCTTGCCAATTTTTCGCTTTAGTTTTGCATTTCATGTTTTACCGGTCGGATTGTACCCATTACAAAGGCCATATTCCCTGCAAACCGCATAAGGAACATGGCTACCATTGTGCGTCATGCCCTGCCTATACCGCAGTGAGCAAACGAATACTCATCATCAAACTGGGCGCGATTGGAGATGTAATCCGCACAACACCACTCATCACCGCCTACCGAAAACGCTACCCCAACTGCAAAATCACATGGATTACACATTCACCTGCAATCCTTCCCTCCGGCGCCATTGATGAAATCCTGACCCTGGACGTGAACACCGTTTTGTACGTTGCCAACACGCATTTCGACATTGCTGTTTGTCTGGATAAAGAAAAAGAAGCCGGCGGACTCATGCACATGGTGCAGGCCAATGAACGTTATGGATACATCCTCAAAGACGGAGAAATTCAGCCGGTAAACGAGCTTGCGCACCATAAATTCAAAACCGGGATGTTCGACGATGTAAGCAAGGCCAACACCTTATCTTATCAACAGGAAATCTTTGACATCTGCGGATTGGAATATGAAGGACAACCCTATTTACTCGACGCACACCGCGATAAAGGCTACCAGTGGAATTTCAGCCGTGAACGCAAAATCATCGGACTGAATACAGGTTGCGGTGATCGTTGGACAACACGTCTGTGGAGTACCGAAAAATGGATTACACTGATCGGCATGATTCAGGATGCCGGGTTTCAACCGCTGCTGCTTGGAGGTGCGCAGGAACATGCGCGCAACCAGGAACTGCATGAAGCTACCGGTGCCTGGTATCCCGGTCATTTCCCCTTGCAACAGTTCATCAACCTGATTGATCAATGTGATTTGGTGGTTACGCAAGTCACCATGGGCATGCACCTCACCATCGGGCTGGGTAAAAAAATTGTGCTGATGAACAATATTTTCAACCCCCACGAATTCGATTTATTCGGAAAAGGAGAAATTGTTCAGCCTGAAAAAAACTGTAAATGCTTCTACCGCGGCACCTGTGTTGACGGCATCAGTTGCATGGAAACACTGAAACCCGAACAGGTGCTGGATTCCATTCAGCGCATCCTTCCATGCTAAGGATTTGTAAATCCGGAGCTTGTTGCTAAATTCGCGCCCTCGTTTGGCGAGGTAGCTCAGATGGTTAGAGCGTAGGATTCATAACCCTAAGGTCGGCGGTTCGATCCCGCTCCTCGCTACAATAGATTCAAGAGGCTGTAATGGCCTCTTTTTTTTTTAGGATTCATATCCCGTCTGTAT
>JBIKKI010000012.1:0-33925 GCA_044360435.1 Bacteroidia bacterium | reverse complement strand
CATCATCCGTGCGCCCATAGGGTAGGCCATCCCAAAACGCGCAGCAGCTTCTGCGTCGGCTGCCATCACTTCCGGATGGTTTGCCAAACCCAAATAATTATTCAGACTCCAGATCAAACGCTCGCGGCCATTGAAAACCATGCGGTTCCCGATGGGGCCTTCCAGCTTTGGAAACATGTAGTAGCCTTTGGATTCGTCGGCATAACGGCCCAGAGGACCCATGCTGGCGCTGATTTTATCGAATATGTCCTTCATGAAGTGAGACGGTTTTTGCTACAAAATTACAATTTATCTGTTTGAAGTACACGCAGCCTGCCAAACCAATCGCGTTACCCGCTTTCAGGACCCAAATTATGTTGGCCTGGGTTGTAACAAAAAAGCGCGCTTAAGGCTTCCATGCGATATGCATGCGATACCTTATCTTCGCGGGTTCAAAATGAAGCACACGCTGCCTGTATTGTTCTTATTGGTCCTGGCTTCCTGTAGTCAGTACGGAAAAGCGTTGAAGAATCCGGATCGCAGCGCGCGCTTTAAGGCTGCTTACGATTACTACCAGAAAAAAGATTACCTGAGGGCGCAGCCTCTCTTTGAGAGCCTCCTGCCCTATTACCGCGGGCAAGACAGTTCCGAGGTAGTTTATTACTACTACGCCTATTGTTTCTACGGCACCAAGGATTACCAAACTGCTTCGTACCATTTTCAGAGCTTTACCGAGAATTTTTTCAACAGCACACACCAGACAGAATGTGCGTACATGGCTGTGTACTGTAAGGTTCTTGATGCCAATCCTTCCTATCTGGATCAGTCAGAAACTCAAAAAACCATCGAGGAACTGCAGTTATTCATTAACCTGAACCCAACCAGTTCTTATGTTGATCTATGCAACGCGCACATCGACAAGCTGCGCGAAACTTTGAGGGTTAAGGCCTACGAGAACGCATACCTTTACTATAAAACCAGCGACTACAAAGCAGCTGCTGTTGCCCTGAAAAATGTTTTGCGGGATTATCCGGATCTTGAACAGAAAGAAGAGACCGAATACCTCGTGGTACGATCCTTGTATCAATATGCTCAGAACAGCATTGACAGTAAGAAAACCGAGCGCTACCTGGCGGCCCTGGAGGAAATAAAGGAATACAAAGAGGACAACAGCAATCAATCACCTTTTTGGGATGATGTTTTGCGCATCGAAAAACAGATAGTGCGCGAACTGGAAAACCTCCGTAAATTGAATATTTAAAAAACACGTATATGACTCAAGTAACCCTGAGCAAAAATGCCGACACCCGCGACTTGCGGAACCTCGACGAACAAACCCACAACATTTATCTGGCGGCAGTAATTGTGGCCAAACGTGCAAATCAAATTTCTGAAAACTTAAAACAGGAATTACGTTCTAAGCTGGAGCCCTTCACTTCAGACAGTGACAATCTTGAAGAAGTTCATGAAAACCGTGAGCAAATTGAGATTTCTGCTCATTTTGAGAAGCTGGCGAAGCCAAGCATCTTATCGCTGGAAGAGTTTATAAACAAAAAAACCTACTGGCGTTTGCCCGAAAAACCGGAACATGGCCCGGCTGAACAATAAACGCATTGTTCTAGGAATTACCGGCGGAATCGCCGCCTATAAGTCTGCAACGCTGCTGCGCCTGCTGCGGCAAGAAGGTGCAGACGTTCAGGTTATTTGTACCGAGCAGGCCTCATCTTTCATTGGCATTAAAACCCTGTCGGCGCTTTCCGGCAAGCCTGTGCTCAAGGACTTCAGTGACGCCGAAACGGGAGCATGGAACAACCATGTGGAATTGGGTAACCAGTCCGATTTGTTGCTTATTGCACCGCTCACCGCGCAATCCATGGCTAAAATAGCTCAGGGATTTTGCGACAACCTGCTTTCAGCAGTGTATCTCTCCGCCCGCTGTCCGGTTATGGTTGCTCCGGCAATGGATCTGGACATGTATGCACATCCGGCAGTTCAACGGAACATACAGTGCTTGCGTGCCGACGGATGTCAGGTTATAGGCCCTGAATACGGAGCCTTGGCCAGTGGCTTGTCTGGCCTGGGGAGGATGAGCGAACCGGAAGCCATTTTGGAAGCGGTTTGTGCACACTTCAACACTACAGCCAAGCACATGCAGGGCCGGCATGTCATGGTCAGTGCAGGTCCAACCTATGAAGCCATTGACCCTGTTCGCTTCATCAGCAACCACAGCAGTGGGAAAATGGGTTATGCTCTGGCAGAAGTTTGTGCATCACAAGGAGCTACTGTTACCTTGATTAGTGGTCCGGTTCATCTTGCCTGTCCTGCCGGTGTGCAGCGTATTATGGTGAAAAGTGCTGCCGAAATGCACGAGGCCTGCATGCTGCATCGCGCAACCCAAGATTTTATTTTCATGGCGGCGGCTGTGGCAGATTTTACCCCCGCCCAGCCTGCGGAAGGGAAAATCAAGAAACATCAGGCACCAGAGCAGTTGTCTTTGAAACCCACCCGCGACATTCTGGCCGATATGGGCGCCGTGAAATCAAAAGACCAAACCCTGGTTGGTTTTGCCCTGGAAACCGATTCAGGAACCGAACAGGCTCTGGATAAACTGCATCGGAAAAATTGTGATTATCTGGTGCTGAACTCGCTGGAACATCCGGGAGCCGGATTTGGTGGCGATACCAATCAGGTCAGTATTTTCGCAAAAGACGGAAGAAAGATGGAACTTCCTCTGGCTTCAAAAACAGAAATTGCACAAAGCATCGTTGAATGGATATGCCTAAATTCCTGAAACCACTCCTGTTGACTGTCCTCCTCGGATGGCTTCCCTTTGCACAAGCTCAGGAATTGAAATGCAATGTGCAGGTGATTGCCAACGCCGTCCAATTGAGCAACAAACAGATTTTCACCACACTGCAGAACGCAGTTGTTCAATTCATGAACAATAGAAAATGGACGGAATTGCGATACGAACAGCCAGAAAAAATTGATTGTTCCATATTGATCGAAATTACCGAAGCTGTTTCTGCGGATGAATTCACTGCAAACATCCAAATACAGTCGGTACGACCGGTGTATTTATCGGCATATAAAACATCCGTCTTCTCGCACCGCGATGAGCTGGTTAGTTTCAGGTACCGGGAGTTTGAGCAACTGGAATATCAGGAGAACCAAAACATGATGGACCTCACCAGTGTGCTGGCTTATTATGCCTACATGGTGATTGGCTTTGACATGGATGTGTTCGGAAATTCCGGAGGTACATTGATGTTTCAGAAGGCCCGTAACATTGTGAACGTTTGCCAGGGGAAAAGCGGATGGAATCCAGGCGATGGCAGAAGCAACCGCAACCGCCATACTTTGGTAGAAAATCTTTTGGATGCACGATTCACCCCGCTCCGCAACCTGATGTATCAGTACCATCGCGAAGGAATGGATATGATG
Organism: Bacteroidia bacterium; assembly: GCA_044360435.1. GTDB lineage: Bacteria > Bacteroidota > Bacteroidia > NS11-12g > UBA955 > REEB481. The sequence goes on along the minus strand of JBIKKI010000012.1, from coordinate 30,502 downwards.
TACGACAAACCCGAAAAAGCCAGAATTACCATCCTGGAAGGTTTGCGCAGCATTCAGGAATTGGCGCGCATCCTGCCCAACAGCATGTACCTGAAGATTTTCTTCAATGCCAAAGTTTCTGAGTTGGTTGACATCTACAAAGGTGCTCCACCCAATGAAAAAAATACCGCTTTTGACCTGTTGATCAGCATCGACCCGGCGAACCGCAACAGATATGAGGCCATTAAAGCCGGTTGACGTTCAATTTGCCAAACATCCGGAGCAGCAACTTCGCTCCCTGCTGAACAACAGAACTTCTGTTTTACTGTGTGATGAACACACCTTGGCACATTGTGCGCCGCAACTGGGAAATCAGTTCACACATACCCTGGTGATTAAACCGGGTGAGGCAGAAAAAACACTGGAAACGGCTGCACTCATCTGGAAGCATTTGTTGGCCTGGAATGTAAAACGCAACGATGTTCTGGTTTGTCTTGGCGGCGGTGTAATTACCGATTTGGGCGCCTTCTGTGCTTCGGTTTATCAACGCGGAATCGCGTACATCCTCGTTCCTACTACCCTTTTGGCCATGACCGATGCAGCCATTGGCGGGAAAACCGGTGTCAACTTCCAGAATAAAAAAAACTACCTGGGAACTTTTTCTGAGCCGGAAGCCATTTTGGTGTATCGGGATTTCCTGAAAACCCTCGACAAGCCAACATTGAACGAGGGCTGGGCAGAAATGCTGAAACACGGCCTCATTGCCGATAAAGAACTGTTTCGCGAGATTTCGGCACTGGACAACCTGCATCAGATTCCTGAGCACCACCTTTTGCAACGAAGCATTGCAGTAAAATCAGGCATTGTTGCCGCCGACATGCTGGAACAGAATCAGCGTAAACTTCTGAATTTCGGCCACACACTGGGCCATGCTCTGGAAACCTGGTATCTTGAACGCCATCGGGCCATCGCACATGGTTTGGCAGTGGCTGCAGGAATGTGGATGGAATGTCATCTTTCCATGCAGCAAGGTTGGCTCCGGGAAGATGATTGTACCGAAATTCACGCGCTGATAGACCGCTATTTTGATCCGGTCATGTTTAGCATTGAAGGAATTGCAGAAATCGCCGAATTGTGTCAATACGACAAGAAAAATGCAGACCGTCAGCTGGTGAATTTCACGGCATTACATGCCGCAGGAACCGCCCATATTGACGGGAATGCCAACACCCAGCAATTAAAAACCGCACTAAGCGCCTATTTGGAATGCCATCGTGGATAAGCCATTCCTCATCGCCAGACCCGGAACTGGTTTCCATTAACCTTCCCTGGTCTAAAAGCATGGTGAACAGACTGCTGCTCATATTTCAGGTTGCAGGCCTGCCCCTCAATGCGCTAACCGTTTTTTGCGACAGTCAGGACAGCAAGGAACTGCTGGACGCTTTGCAACAAAAGCAAGGACTGATCTCCGCCGGAGAAGGCGCAGCACCTTATCGGTTTATGTTGGCTTTTGCAGCTGCCAAGAATTTGAAATGCACCCTCACTGCCAAAGGAAGTATGTTACGTCGCAGCATCGCACCCTTGGTCAATAGCCTGCGTGATGCCGGTGCTGAAATTGATTATGCCGGTGCTGAAGGCTTTCCACCGGTGTTGATCCGATCAGGAATCAGGGAATTCGGCAAGCTGCAGGTAAATACCGAAACCAGCAGCCAGTTTGCCAGCGCACTGATGCTGGTGGCGCCCCTTTTCCCTGGCAAAAAACACATCCAAACCAGTACCAAACGAGTTTCTGAAGCCTACCTGAAGATGAGTGCTGCACTCATGGAAGCATGCGGTGTTGCAGTGACCTTGGATCCAAACATCGAAGTTTCCGAAGGAATGTATGCCCTGCCCAAGCCATTGCCGGTGGAAGCAGATTGGTCTGCCGCGGCCTTCTTTTACAGCCTTTGCTGCATGATGCGGGGAACTGCTTTTTCCTTTGAAGGCCTGAAGCAAGATTCGCTGCAGGGCGATTCTATTTTGCCTGAACTGTTTGCCGGTTTGGGCGTCCGTACCGAATGGAACCCCAACGGAAGCCAATGTTTCGCAGCGCAACAAAACCAAAAACCGGCTGCACATGTTGATTTCAGCGATACACCGGACCTGCTTCCTGCTTTTTTGGTAGCATGTGCCGCGCAGAAACTACGCATTCATGTTACCGGAATCGACCATCTGGCATACAAAGAGTCCAATCGGCTGGAACTGCTGCAACGGAACTTCCGGAAAGTACAGGTTTCCTTTCAACCACAGGAAAAAGGCTGGACCCTGGATGCTTCTGCATGGAACCCTGGCATATCGGTGGTTTTTGAAACCGGTAAAGACCATCGAATCGCTATGGCTTTTGCATTGTTCGCAGTATTTACGCCTGTCGGATTGGACGATACCGACTGTGTATCGAAATCCTTTCCGGGCTTTTGGGAACAACTCAGGAAATGTAACTTGTACCTTCATGATTGAACAAAATGGGATTTAACACCTTGGGTCGGATCTTCTGCGTGAGCAGCTTCGGTGAATCGCACGGACCGGCGGTTGGCGTGGTCATTGATGGAATGCTGGCCGGCATTCCTGTGGACATGGAAATGCTGCAGCGCGACCTGTCCAGGAGGAAACCGGGACAAAGCACACTCAGCACGCCCCGCACCGAAGAAGATATCCCTGAAATTGTGTCTGGCGTTTTTGAAGGAACCACCACAGGTGCTCCCATCTGCATCTTTATCCGAAACAAGGACGCGCGCAGCAGCGATTACGACAAGCTCAAAGAGGTGTACCGGCCTTCCCATGCCGATTTTACGTACATGGAAAAATATGGCATACGCGACCACCGAGGCGGCGGAAGATCCTCTGCACGCGTAACGGCCGGTTGGGTTGCCGCTGGTGCCTTCGCGAAAATGTTGTTGTGTGCACAAACCAGCATCAACATTAAAGCCTGGGTAAGTGCTGTGCACGAAATTTCTTGGAACGGCGATGAAGAACAGGTATCGTCGGAATCCATTGAACAGTCGCCTGTTCGTTGCCCGGATCCCGAGGTTTCAGCGCGCATGATACAGGCCATCGCCGAGGCTAAATCAGCGGGCGACAGTCTCGGTGGCGTGATTAGCTGTGTGATTCAGGGAGCGCCGGCGGGCTTGGGCGCACCGGTCTTTGGGAAGCTGCAGGCCCGGCTGGCGGAAGCCATGCTCAGCATCAACGCCGTGAAAGGTTTTGAATATGGCAGCGGCTTCGCCGGAAGCAGGATGAGAGGTTCAGAACACAATGATGCTTTTGAACTGAAGGAAGGAAAAGTACAAACCAAAACCAATTTTTCAGGCGGCGTTCAAGGAGGCATCAGCAATGGCGCTCCCATTGTTTTCAGGGTAGCGTTCAAACCGGTGGCCAGTATTTCGTTGCCACAGGAAACACTTACTACTTCCGGTGAAAAAACCATTCTTTCCGTAACCGGCCGACATGACCCCTGTGTTGTTCCGCGCGCAGTGCCTATTGTTGAAGCCATGGCGGCCATCGTGATGGCAGACCTGCTGCTGTCCGGAAGGCAGTAATCAGTTCTTGCGTATGTTCCACCGCGCACCGAGTTTTTGGCTCAGCTTCTGGAAAGCCAGCACGGTAGCCATGATGGTGAGTCCGGGAACAAGGGCCAGATACGCCTTCCCCAGAACAAGATATCCATAATGTTCGCGCACCATATTGCCCCAAGAAGGAATGGGAGGCGCAATACCCAGACCCAGGAAACTCAAACCTGCCTCCAAAAGAATTGCTGAGGCAAAGGTTGAAGCAGCCACCACCAACAACAGATGCCTGAGGTTCGGCAGTAAATGGTACACCATCATCCGGTAACCGGAATATCCCAAAACCTTCCCGGCCTGAATAAATGCCTGCTCCCGAAGTACCAGCACCTGACCGCGAACCATGCGCGCAACATCCACCCAGGTGCTTAGGCCTATAGCCAGCAACATGGGAACAAAACCCTTCCCCAAAGCAAAACTGATGGCCAAGGCCAACAACATCGACGGAATACTCCAGAGTACACCCATCAGCCAACTAATCACTTTATCCGTGACTCCGCCGTAATAGCCTGCAATCAGGCCTGCACCAATGCCAATGAACATGGAAAGTAGAACCGCGCAAAAACCAATGCCCAAAGAAACCCGAGCCCCCAGAATCAAACGGCTGAATAAATCCCGGCCAAAACGGTCAGTACCCAACAGGAAATAGCGATGATGCAGAAATTCCCCATGGGCCGAAGTGTGCAGATCAGCGCGGGCAAAGGTGCGGAAACTTCCTGCTATACCTTCCCCTTCATACAGTTGAACCCTGATACTGTCAGCCTGAGCGCGGGCTTGCACCACAGGCAGCATAAATCCCTGAGGCTGATTCCCTAAAAGCCAGCTGCCCATATTTGATGAGGTGTTTGTTTGCGCTTCCAACGTGTTTTTCTGTCGGATGAAGTTGCAGGAAGAACCTGGATACTGGCCCGCCAATGGAAGACAGATATCGTTGGCATGACTTGTTTGATCCGGAATCCACAGGTACGCAGAAATAGCGGCCACTGCCATCAACACAATGAACCACAGCGACAACCCTGCACGAATCAATGTCTTCATACGTTCTCTTCCGCAGCTGATTCCGCTTTGCGGTGGTACACATCCAAGGCGGTAAGCACCGCACAGAGGCCCCAGAATGGAACGGCAATCTTGTCCAGGCCGCTGTAATTATTCAGAAAAGCATGCACCATGTATGTGATCAAAGCCAGGTAGGAAGCAAGTGCAAGACTCCTTACCTGAGGCTGATGTTTCAAATAAACCAGGCGGAAGGCAACCGCAGAAACATACAACAGGATGGCTATATAGATCAGCAGTCCCGGGATTCCTGTTTCGCTGAGGTGTGAAAAATACTCACTGTGTGCATCGCCCAGATCGCCGCTGTGCGTGCTGATGATGGTTAATTCCGAACTTACCTGAAAGGGCGCGTACTGAAACACAAAAGTACCCGGACCGAAACCTGTGATGGGGCGGGCGGCAGCCATGCGGAGGGCGCTTTTCCATCGGTTGATGCGTTCAAGGTTGCTGGGGTCTGTGGAAATATTGGAAACGGACTTTACGTGGCCTTCAATTTCATCATCGCTGCCCTGCTTGTTTTGTTCCAATTCGTATAAAATCTGATCCTGCCTGGAAATGCCGTAACCCGTAACCAGGGTCAATGCCAGCAGCAGGCTCCAGAATGGCAGGCGCACCCAAAACAACATCCACATGGCCAAAGCAGCCACCAAGCTCAGCCAGGTGGCACGGGTATAAGAAACCACGATGCCGAACAACAGGATGAGCAGCACCGCTAAAATAAGCGCCCGCCAATGCAGTTTGATGCCAAACCACCCGCCCTGAAACGCATACATGGCCAATGGAGGTACGGCAAACGCAATACAGGCAGCGTACATTCCATGGTCGGGGAAAAAGGGCCACATGATGGAATATGAATGGCTGCGCACAAAGCCTTCCGCCGCATGGCGCGAGAGTGTATAGAGCACCAGAATCAGCGTGCAGATCACAAACCCGGTAAGGAACACATGGATGTTTCGTACACTGCGGAACAGATGTGCAAAAACAAAGAAGAATGGAATGATGAACCAGGTACGCGCCAGCGCATTCTTGAATGAAACCAGCGGCATGGTACTGGTGGCTGCCGTTACAAACATCCAAATGATGTACAACAGCATCAGGATACTCAAGGGGTGCAACAACAGCTGCCTGTCGGCTTTGATTCCGGTAAACAGTTTCACCCCAAGAATCAGACAGGCCAGAATAATCAGGGGCTCTGTAGGAAGTGAAAGTCCAAGATTGGCGCCAATATCATTAACGCCAACAGACAACGGAACCAAGGAGGCAACCACCAACAAATAAGCACCGGGCCTGTAGAGCGCAAATACCAGCAAGGCCAGACCCAAGGGCAAAAGCGGCAGCCAAAACAAGCCCAACGCAACGCCCACACCACTAAGAATCGCCAGGGCGAGCAATAGCCATTGCAGCCACCTGAGTGATCTAAGTGATTCCGGGTTCACTGGATATTGCTGTGCTGCGACCTGAAACGGTAAAAATCCAGCACCAGAAGGGTTACGGTGCAGAAACCAAAACCTGCCAACATGGAAAGCAGTACGATGAGTCGGCGCACAGGCCAAGCCTTACGCTCGGCTTTCACAGCGGCACTTACCGTGAATTTGTGCGATAATTTTTCCTGAACATCAATTTTCCTTTTCTCGTACATGGCATTGATGTCGCTCTCCTTCTCTTCTTCCAGTTTGATTTTTTCATTCAAACTCATCCAGGCGCCGCCATTTTGCGCCAGGTTTTTCTGGTCTTCCAACAACTCTTTTACCTTGTCATTACGGCCAGCTGCCTGCGCTTTGTAAATTTCTTCCGCGATGGCACGGCTTTGTTCTTCGTAGTTGGTGATGCCCATTTCTCCCAGCTTGCGCATTTCGTCGCGGATGCTTGAAATCTGGGCCTGTTTGGTTTGCAGGTTGCGCTCCACAATTTTCAAAGCGGGAACGGCAATCTGTTGCTGAATTTCCGTTTTCACAGAATCATACAGCGCGGCAATCCCATTGGCAATGCGCGCCGCCATCTCCGCATCTTCATCCAATACATCAATTTTGATGGACAGATAGCGCGTTCTGCTGAAGGAAATATTCTCGTCGATTTTCGCCTGCAAGGCAGTTTGGGGATACGCTTCTGTCGCCGGATCTATGTTGTAGTGCTTCATCAGGTTGAAGTTCCGCACCAAACGGCTCATCAGCTCAGAGGATTGAAGCACCTGAAGTGCCTGCTCTGCCTGTTCTTCTTCTCCAAATTCAAGCGGATCTTTCTGCCTTTGGTTGGCATCCTGCAACAGCGCATCAGCGATTGATGCATTCTTTGAAGGATAAAAAACATGTGTGGACTTGTACTTGGGCTTCATAAAAACAGGAAGAGAAGCTATCAATCCTGCAAGTCCTGAAATCAGGGTAACGCCAATGAGCCATTTGCGCCAGCGCCAGAAGAAGTCCACAACATCGAGTGCCGAAAGCGGCCGGTATTCACGCATTTCCATGTAGTGTTATAGAAACGGCGAAAATACTGCTTTATTTCAGCCTTCAGGCCGTCCTGCCGGAAAGGATGTGTCGTAAATGCAAATCGGGATGTACCCTTCCGCTGGCTATACCCAAAACCCAGATGCCCAAACCTACAACAACCTGAACGTACCAAGGAGCGCTCAGCCAAGCCGCTGCGCAGGTAAATGCGGCTGCAATACCGGTAAGAATCAGGATGTTCAACACTGGAAATGCGCTGTTGCGTTCAAGTTGCCTGCGCGAAAACCAAATACAAGACAGGCAAAACAAGGCCTGGGTTGTGCCGGCCGACCACGCCGTCCCTAAAGCCCCGAAGTCGGGAATCAGCAGCATATTCAGCAAGATGTTGCAACAAAGCGCACACATGGCGATGATGTTCAGCAGGCGCAACTGCTTCAAGGCTGTGAGCAAGGTTCCGAAAACATACACCAGACTCATAGGCACATACGCAAGCATCAGCCAGCCCATAACAGAAGCGGCCTGACTTCGTGCCTCGCTCCCGTGGGGATTGAGCAGATGCATCAGTTCATCGGCAAAAGCGAAGCCAATCAATGCCGCCGGTATGGCCACCAGCAACATCACCACAGTTCCTGTTTTTGCCAGAGCAGTAAGTTCACCCCGATGCGCGGCATGCGTTGTAAAACCAGGCAAAAGCAAAGTGGACATTAATATGGGGAAAATCAGGCCAGCATCAAGCAGGCGAAAGCCGCGGGCGTATATTCCTGCCTGCAAGGCTCCATCTTCACGCAGCATTTGCAGCATCAGTGCATCAATCCGCGTGAAACCAACCATCAGCAAAGCCAAGAGTGCGTAGCCAAGGCTGCTGCGAAAAACAGAAAACATGTTTAGGGGCGCCTGTTGCGATTCATCAAGGATTGCGCCAGGCATCAAAACGCTGTGGCGAACCTTTACGGCAATCAGCAATAAGGCGAACAGATATCCTCCGGTTTGAGAAAGCGCAAACCAGTTAAGCCCTTCAGCGCCTGAAAACCAGGAGCCTTGCAGCAAAAGCAAACACAAGAAAATGGCAACCACACGGTCAAGCACCGAAAACCACGCATCCGCGCGGCTGGCTCCGCTGCCCTGTAAAAAAGCCCGAAACATTAAAATCCACTGCAGCAACAGCTGGTTGACCACTACAATTCCGAGCAGCAACAGGGGTAATTGCTGACTCCAGGCTACCAGCATGGTAAACAACGCATACACCAGACTGAGCAACAACTTCACGGAAAATCCGGATTTCCAGAGCTGGCCGGGGGCACGGCCGGCAGCCAGTTCCCGTGTGATGAAACTGTTCATGCCTAAATCCAGGAGCATGGTAAACAATAAACTGAAGTTGAACACGATGAAATAAGCACCATAAACGGACTCACCCAACCTGTTCTGCACCGTGTTCTCCAAAATAAGAATCCAAAACGGCTTGATGAGCCAGTTCAATAACTGCAGCCAAAAAAGGTCCTTAAGAAATTTCTGTTGAATCACGGGTTGCCGCTGCGATGATACAAAAACTCCAGCCTTTCATGGCGTAATTTTGTGAGGTGCACGCAATTGAACCGTTTTATTTGTGGCAGCACCTCTACAATGCCAGTGAGGATGAGCGAAGTCCCTTTTATCAGAGGGAATACAGTGAGTTTGTGTTCAGCAACCGCATCTACAACCACCTGATCCACCCGCAATGGGATGAATTTGGGGCGCAAACCCTGTACCTGAAAATCCTGTTCGCCGATTACGAACATCGTTTTGCCATCATTGAAATGATTGGCGAATGGAACGATGCCATCTACAATGACGTGATGACCTTAAAGCGTGAAGTGATTGAGCCGCTGATGGAAGAAGGCATTGATAAGTTCATCCTGATAGGTGAAAACGTGATGAACTTCCACTCCAGCGACGACTGCTATTATGAGGAATGGTATCAGGATGTAGAAGACGGTTGGATTGCGCTGCTGAATTTCCGCGAGCATGTGCTCGAAGAATTCCGGAACAGCAGCATCGACTATTACCTGAACTTCGGTGGCGATCTGGATGAACTGAACTGGCGCAGACATACGCCCGTGCAGGTTTATCATCTGGTTCGGGAAATCCTGTCCCGCCGACTGCTTTAGGTTTACTCGGCAATCACCACAGAGCGGTAGAAGTTGCCGGCTTCCGTGCGGATCAACAAGACGTAATTTCCGGGTTTCAGACCTTCCAGGGGCATGCGCAACAGCGCAGTTTTTTGGTTCCATGACCGTACTACACTTCCCTGCATGTTGTTCAGGTTGACGCCCAACAATGCATGTCTTTCCGATTGTACGACCAATTCCTTTCCCGCCGGGATGGGATATACGCGTATGCCGGCAGCATTTGCCTCAAGCACACCGTCAGGGCCGGCAACATAAATGCTCAGTGTATCGTTGGAAGTGCATCCGATCGAATCAGACACACGCAACCCCGTGCGTACAGTGCGGTTGTACCATGCAGCACCATAGGTATGATTTGGCTTTTTGGCAGAAGAACTGTTTCCGTCTCCAAAATCCCAGAAATACTTGGCAAGTGTGGTATCAGCAGGGATAAACTGAAAGTCGACAATGCCATTGGCTACAAAACTGGGGTTGGGCAATGCGCGGTAAACCAGTTTCACCGCCGGTGCTTGCACCAAACACGCGCCCAAACGTCCGGCAACCATGAACGAATCACCACTCTTTGCCACAGAAGGAAGCAATTCCAAACGTGTTTTTGTTTCAGTTCCAAGGATGTTCCCGTTGATGCGCGTGAGGTAGCTTGCAAAACCGGAACTTACCATATAGCGTAAGGTATCACCGGCACAGAGTGCCTCTGGATTGCGGTCGTAATTCACCGAAAACGCAGGCGGAACATCAACCCTTATGGTAAAGGACCGCTGAAAATCGGGGCAAGCCAGATCGGCACTGTCTTTCACAACCACACGAACCTGAAGATTGGCTGTCGGCTTCAACGTATAGATGGTATCCTTGCTGAATGAACCACCCAAACTGGTACTGTAACGTGCGCCTGCAAGTCCGCGAATGATGATTTTTGTTTCTCCACCCAAACACACAGAATCGTCGTGCGCCACGGTGATGACACGACCACCACATCCCGGGGTAGAAACCGAAAGTGCAGTATCGGAAGCGGCGCAGGGCGCAGGATTGATGCTTCTGAAGAAAAAGCGATAATCAGAAGCCGCCTGTAAGCCCGTAAATACATGAGCACTATCGGTATCGGCAGCCTTCCAGGTTTTTCCGGAATCGGCACTTACTTCTATACCGAGCGCAGCCACTTGTCTTTTCCAAGTAAAGCCCAACCTGTCAGATTGCAGCAATTTCAGCACAGGCGCCACAGGCGCAAGGCGCTGTTGCACAAAAACCGGGGGCGTAACAGAAGCGGGCCCCAAACATCCTTTGGATGATTTACTGCGCACGGAATATGTGGCACCATTGAATGGACGAGCATCCTTGAAGGTATTGCTTTTTTGAACCGCCAACAAACTTCCATTGCGGGAAAACAAAAAGGAATCAGCCGCTGCATCAATGGCAGTAATCGTCAGTGCCTCATTGCTGCACAAAGAATCCGCCGACAAGGACAAACTGGCTTGGGAAACCGGATGCCAAATCACCTTCACCGGCTGCGATGTAGCCGTACAAGCATTATTGGCGGTAACACGAACCACATAACTACCGCTGTCTTTCACGAAAACTGAAACGCCTGACCTGTTGAGTGAAGGCCAGAAATACGTTGCACCAGCTACCGTATTCGCCGTAAGCCTGAGGCTGTCGCCCGGGCAAATGTTGACACTGTTGGGGCCTCCAATAACTGCCGATGGTGAAGTTAAAACGCTGATTCTCACGGTATCGGGCCTGCTCCACCCTTTGCTGTTGCGCACGGAAAGTATACCCAATTTTGTTCCGGCAGAAGTATAGGTAACCGATGGATTCTGACTGCTGGAATTGTTTGGAGTTCCTGTTGGGAAAGACCAGGAATACACCGAAGGACTGTTGGTTCCGCTTCCACGGAATTGAACTTTATATCCGGTGCAGGAAGAAGCAACATCTGCACTTGCGTCAGCCACAGGAAGTAAAGTACTGGGAGCAAGTGTAAAACTCTTGGTGTAGATGCTGTCGCCGCTGGACTGTCCGTTGTTGTTCGCAGCATTCAGCGAAACATAGAATTTCAGGTCTCCCAGATTAGAGGCGGGCGCCTTCCAGGAAAAACTCCAGGATACACTATCTGAAACCACTGGGCTTGAACCTGTACTGGTATGTTGGATATACTCTCTGGTTTTCCCGGCCACGCTGGTTGTGGCGCGTTGCACCCTGGTATTTGTAGCCGTGAATGTACCAGCCGGATCATTGGCTGCAGTGAGGCAGGTTATCTGAAAGCCATAGCGAGCCCTTCCTGATTCACGATACGTAATGGTGATTGTATAGGTAGAATCCGGAATATACCCATTGCCGGAAAATGCTCCGATGAACCTGATTTTACTCCATTTGAGACCAGAAGTTCTCAAGGTGCCGTTGTGGCAACCGGAAGTATTACAGGTGTTTTCTCCGGGTGCTCCGGTATAGCCGCCACCTGGCCCGCTGGTATTGGTGGACGCATTGTAGGCGAACACAAGCAGTAAAACGGGAACAAGGAACAGGAGTAATTTTCTTTTCATTGAGGATTGTCGTTTATGGTTCAAAACAATGAATCCGGAATCAATACAGCTTCACGGCTGCACGTGAACTGCCGTTTGAGGTTAAAGTTCACATGCAGGATTGAACATTTGGCTGGAGGAGTTCCGGAAACACCCTTATGAAACAAATCATCAGCATAAATGTTCAAAAAACACATCAGCACTGAGGTACACATTACTTTGCAGGTGAAACAATGCTCAAAACAAATGGCTTCATCATTCGAAAAATTCCTTACGGCGACAACAGCGCCATCCTGAGGGTTTTTACGCGGGAAGAAGGATTGATGAGTTTTATTGTGCACGGCATGCAGCGCAAGCAAGGAAGCAATGCCCCACGCAGCCAACTGATGAACCATGTTTCCCTGGTTTACTACCCCGGAGGATATTCCAGCCTTTTGCGGGTAAAAGAGATCCAGGCATCTGGTATCTACGCGCCATTGTTTCAAGATCCCATCAAGGTTCAGGTATTGTTGTTTTGCGCAGAATTGCTCAACCTGTTGTTGGAAGAAAGAGCCGCCGACCCTTCCCTGTTTATCGTGCTGGAAGAATTCTACAGTCACTTAAACCAAGCTGGAAACTATTCCCTGTCGCCCTTGTGGTTTCTGTTGAATTTGCTGAAAAACCAGGGTATGGCACCTCACCTGCATTTTGGTCCGCAAACCATTGGTTTCGACCCCAATTCAGGCAACATGATTCTGGAAGAAACACTGATTGACAGAACACGTTACCTCGGACTGCCCGGCTGCCATTTAGCAAAACAGATGCTGGATGCAGACTATGAGGAACTGATACATCTTCAAAGCACTGCGGAGGTGCGTGCGGAAACCTTAGACCAGATGCAGGCGTTTTGCGAGCAACACCTGCTGCAGGGCAAACGGTTGAAAAGCGTGGAAATTATCCGCGAAGTGCTCAGGCAGTAAGTGGCTGTTGCAAAAACTGCAATGCCTGATTAACCATGTTCACCGAGCCAATAAACAGTGGAACCCGCTGATGCAGTTCCGTTGGCTGAACTTCCATCACGCGTTGTGTGCCTGTAGAAGCTTTGCCACCTGCCTGTTCTACAATGAACGCCATGGCATTGCATTCATACACCAAACGCAATTTACCATTGGGCGTCTTTGCCGTAGGAGGATAGATGAAGATTCCGCCTTTCAGGAGGTTGCGGTGGAAATCGGCAATCAAACTTCCAATATATCGGGCACCATACGGGCGGTTGCTGGGTTTGTCGTGTTCCTTGCAATAATTGATGTAGGCCTTCACGCCTTCCGGGAAATCCGCATAGTTTCCTTCATTTACAGAAAAGATTTTACCGTTCTCTGGAATGCGGATATCAGGATGTGACAGGCAGAATTCCTGGATTCCATCATCGAGTGTGAATCCATTCACGCCCACACCTGTGGTATATACCAACATGGTGGAACTTCCGTAAATGAAATAACCAGATGCCACCTGGTGCTTGCCCATCTGCAAACAATCTTCCAACACAGGCGCTTTGCTGCTGTCGGTGCGGCGGTAAATAGAAAAAATGGTGCCGATGCTGGCATTCACATCTATGTTGCTGCTGCCATCCAGAGGATCAATGGTGATGATATATTTTTGATCAGCTGCTTCTGGAATCCAGGTAACATCATCGTCTTCCTCACTAACCACAGCGCATACTTCGCCACAACGGGCCAGCGCATTGATGAACACTTCATTGGCAATCACATCCAGCTTCTTTTGTTCCTCTCCCTGGATGTTGCTGGTACCGTTATTTCCCAGGATGTCTACGAGTCCGGCCTTGCGCACATCGCGGTTTACAATCTTTGCCGCGAGCTCCAGAGCTCTGAAAATTTTACTTAAAGAACCTTTGGCATCCTTATACAATGCCTGTTGATCCACGATAAACTGCTCAAGAGTAGTGATGCCGGAATGTTTCATTTGGGTTAGATGAAGGTTTATTTTGCAGCAGCAAAGGTACAAAACCCCTGAATTGATGAAGATATTCAAATTTGGCGGCGCATCGGTGCGCCATGCTGAAGGCATTCGCAACCTTGCAGCCATACTGCAACAGCAACAAAACGAGCCCATACTTACCGTAGTGAGTGCCATGGGGAAAACTACGAATCAGTTAGAAGCTGTTACAGAAGCCGTTTTTCAACGCAATCCTGAAGCAGCCACCTCAATGCTCGAACAAATCAAAAACTACCATTTCGAAATTATCGGCGCGTTGTTCCCTGATCCGACAAATGCTGTTTACAGTGATATATCTAACTATTTCCTGGAATTGGAATGCCTGATGGAAACGGCCAGCGAAGACCAGGACTATGACCACTTATACGATCAAATCGTAAGTTTTGGTGAATTAGTTTCAACCAAAATCATCAGTCATTACCTCCAAACAAATGGCTTCAGAAATCATTGGATTGACGCCCGAAATTTTATTGTTACTGATGGAACCTACAGAGAAGCCAAGGTGCTTTGGGATGAAACCAAGCATTTGATGCATACGCGCCTTAAGCCATTGGCCATAAAAAACCCCATCATCACCCAAGGATTTATTGCGCGCGACAAAACAAACCAAACGACAACTCTAGGGCGCGAAGGCAGCGACTATTCTGCGGCTTTATTCGCATGGGGCCTGGAAGCCAGTTCGGTGAGCATCTGGAAAGATGTTGCCGGCGTCATGAATGCAGACCCAAAAAGGTTCTCGTTCGCACAGAAACTCGACAACATCAGTTATTCAGAGGCCATCGAACTCGCCTATTACGGAGCCTCCGTTATGCATCCAAAAACCATTCAGCCACTGCAAAGTGCACAGATTCCTTTATTCGTTAAATCCTTCCTAAACCCTAATGAGGCTGGTACCAAAATCAGTGTCGACGCTGCGCCAATCAAACAACCCTGCTACATCCTCAAGGAATCGCAGTGTTTGATTCATGTGAAAAGCCCTGATTTCAATTTCATAGCTGAAGAACATCTGAGCAGCATTTTTTCACTCATGGCTGAACATCGAATACGCGCGAACATGATGCAGCAAACCGCCATCAGTTTTTCAGTTTGCACCGACAATGCCGGCCGACGATTCGAACAGTTCATCGCTGCTTTGGAGGCGAAAAAGTTTCAGGTTTCTGTACAAAGAGGCCTGCATCTGCTTACCATCTATAATGCCAAAGAAGGTTCAATGAAAACGACCATTCTGGAAGGAAAAGCCATCTTACTGGAACAGATGATGGGAGGAACCGCACAATACGTCATGCAGGAATAACGGTTTTGGGTTCTATCTTCCCCAAACAAAAATGAAAAAGCCCCGCATCTGCGAGGCTTTTTTTTTTTTGGCCAACATACCATCATAAAAAAAGCCCCACCGAAGTGGGGCTTTTTTGAATCAGGCCAAGGCCTGGGATTTTAGTGTTTCACTACAACCTTCTGGGTAGTGGTTTGACCGTTGTTGCTGAGGCGAACGAGGTAGATACCTTCGCTTACACCTGCCAGGTCAACTGTGCTGGTTCCGATACCGGTAGCTGCATCACGAACTTCAGCAACCTTCACACCTGTGGCATTGTACACTTCAATGCTTACAGGGTTAGCGTTGTTGAGTTTGTAGCTGATGTTCAGCTTGCCATTGGTTGGGTTCGGGAACACATTCACCGCTGCGTCGAGGTTGAACTCGTTCACACTGGTAGCCAGATTCCAGCTGTTCAGGGTGTTCTGGCAATTTGGTGGGTAACCTACGAACACAGGACGAGATACTACAGCGCTGGTGTTTCCGCTAGGATCGGTAACACGGTAGTTGATGTAGTACACACCGGCTTCCCAGCTGTTCACGTTGTGGTTAATCATCACCACGAGTGGCATCAGGGTAGCTGGAGCATAGTAGTTGTCGGTGATCTGCAGACCTTCCAATACGTTGAAGCCATAACCAATGCACACATTCACTACAGGAGCAATGATTTGTGGCGCTTTGGTATCACGTACACGGATGTAGCGGGTGCGGGTTGCGCTGTTGCCGCTTGCATCGGTAGCAGTGAAAGTTTCGCTGTACAGGCCGAGGGTATAAGGATCAACTGAACCGGTTCTTACAACACTCACCTGAGATGAGCCGTAGAAGTTGTCTGTTACAGTTACAGCCTTGCTGCTGTATGGTGCGTTCACTTCCAGATATACAGTGTCTTCGGTGTTCAAAACAATTACCGGAGCGATGAAGTCGTCAACTTTGTAGTTGATTACAGCACCGTTGTTGGTTGCTACGTTGCTTGAAGCATCTTCAGCAGTGTAAGTCACTGGGTAGGTAGCACGCTGCGTAGTGTTCACCGGACCGTTAAAGCCAGGAGTTTTGGTGGTATTGATGATACCTGTGCAAGGATCTTCGGTGTACACACCGTCTACGAATACGCTGTTGATCTGAACGTTGATGGTAGTACCATTGGTGATGGCAGCACCGTTCAACATCATGGTAGGCTGCTTGGTGTCAACCACGTTCACGGTGCGGTCGATGCTGGCAGTGTTGCCCTGAGCGTCGCGAACAGTGTAGGTGATTACGTAGCTGCCCAATTTGTTGGTGTTTACGTTTCCAGATACTACGATGGCGCTGGTGAGGTCCTTATCAACGATGTCAAATGCAGTTGCACCTGGGTCGTTGAATGTTCCGCACTGCTCAACACTCATTGGAGAAGTACCATTCAAGGTAAGAACCGGAGGAGTGCGGTCCTGAACTACGATTACCACGCGACGCTTAGGAGCAGCTTTGTTGCCTGACGCATCTTCTACGTTGTACACGTAGGTGTAGATACCGGTATTGCACTGATCGAAGTCGGTAGTAGTAACAATACGTGAGGTGATGTCACCTTCAGTTGGGTCGATGGCTTTTGCACCTGCATCTACGTAAGTAGTGGTAGCACAATTCTTCTCGATACGAACAGTGTCAGTGCCATTCAGGGTAATTACCGGAGGCAACTGGTCGTTTGCCAGGATGATTCCGTAATCTTCAAATTCACCTACGATGTTCGCTCCGCAAGGAGTGTTTGAATAATTGCTGTAAGAAACACCAACACGCATGCGGGTCTTTCCTTCAAAGCTGTTCTTCAGGAAAGGAACGTTGAACTTCGCGCTGGCACTTGCAGTGTTTGCTGAAGTTTCATTCAATACTTCTTCACCGGCATCTGTAAAATCACCGTCGATGTTGAAGTCAATCCAAACCTTGCGGTTCATGGGGTTCACAGTGGTATTTCTGCTCACTTCCACATTATACTCAGCACCGAAAGTCAAAGTAGCAACATCTGTTTCAGCATAGTCTGAATACTGGTCTACACCAGAGGTAGTAGCGTTGTCAATCAGCTTGGTGGTACCTTTTGAAAGGGTAACGTTGTTAATTCCTACGTCAGCGCTTACAAGGCTAACTACCGGAGTGCAGTAATCAAGAACTACTACGTATTTGTCCTTAACCACAGTGTTCTGAGTTACGGTTTGCGCAGTGCTGTTCCAACCCTTCAGGGTGAAGGTGTAAGGACCGCCGCTGTTCAATTTGAGCTTCAGGACTTTGTTGCTGCTGGTAGCAATTGAACCTGCAGTTACAGTATAGGTAGTTGGGAAAATGTTCCAGTCGAACTGGTTGGCATTGTCGGCATCGATGGTGAGGGTGATTTCTTCACCGATTTTTGGACGACGGTTGCTGGCAACGAAGTCAAGCAGGGTCTTTTTATTTGGCGTGATGATTTCGATAGAATCGCAATACTGGTCAACGCCGGCGCAAGAAGATGCACCCAGACATACCTGGTATTTGCCATCGGTGAAGAAGGTATGGCTTGCATTCTCAGAAAAATACTGAGTGAGGCTTCCTCCTTCATCAATATCCCACTGGTAGGCCATCAGACCATATTTACCGGTAGTGGTATTTTCAAAGTCAACCTGAGTTGAGTTGTACGCTGGCTCATATTTTACGCGCCAATCAGCAGTTGGGGCAATCTGCGCACCAAGTTTGCTGGTGAAGGCTCCGATGAAACCGGAATCCTGTCCGCTGGAGTTAGACTGGAAGGTGATGTACATCGCACCTGATTTTGCGGTGAATGTAGTGTTACGAGCACCAGCCTGGTTAGAGGAATTGATGCCGCTTCCGGGGTGCAGGGCTTTGCCTGACTCGTCGGTTCCGTCGTAAATTTTGATGAAGTCGTTTACATCAGACAAACGAATCTGAGAAAACTTCAGGTTGATTTCAGTTGCGTTACATGGCTGAATGAGCAGACGGTCAACGAAGTTACTGCGGTTGGTTCCGTAGTTTCCGCCAGGACCGGCATGGTCATAGATGCGGCCATTGGCAACCTGAGTGCTCAAAGGACCATTACCCAAAGGATAATCGCTTGGAGGATTTACTTTGATGTGTGCTTTCTTCACAAATACTGGTGACCAGCCATTGTCGTTGTAGGCAGTCAGGGTTACAGTATAAGTACCTGGAAGATCCATGAAGAAAATAGGATTCTTCTTGCCATCAGGGTCAGAAGGAGGATTTACACGGCTGGTTTCGTCGTAGTAAATTTCAGGGAACTGGGTAGAGTCATATACTTCCCAATGCCAGTCGTAAGGACCATATTGGCTCAGGTCAAACAGCTGAACGAGTTCATACTGTTCTACTACGTTCTTGCTGGCGATAAAATCGGCTACAGGAACTACTGAAGGCGTTTTGATGGTAATGTTTTGTGTGATACTGTCGCGACCCAAACAGTTGGTGGAGCGCAGTTTTACGGAATAAGTGCCTGCAGTTGCAAACGACTTGGACCAGTCTGTTCCTGTGAAGTCATAACCTGAACCGTTGTCAGAACCATCCCATTCGTGACGGATGTACCCTTTCTGGTTTTTGTTGATGAACTTCAGACGGGTTTTAACCCAGGCGGTGGTAGGATCTGGCAGGAAGTAATCTGCAGACAATGAAGTAGGAAGACCGAGGTTGATTTCGAAATCTTCAACTTCACCGTAGTTCATGTTGCCGCAACCATTACCTGCACCCATGGTGTAGAAGTAAATCTCTGAGCGCACGCGCAACCTTGATTTACCTGGATTTACGTTGGTACATGGGATGGTGAAGTTTTTAGAGGTCAATGCACCTGCTGCAAAAGTTCCCCAACCGTTGGAAACGTATTCTGCGTTCGCAAAGTTTCCGTCGCGGTTCAGGTCAATCCATACACCAATGTACGCCGCATAACCCCAGGAAGAATTCTGGGCGATGTTGGCGGTGTAGGTTCCACCTGCAGTCAGGTCGAAGGGCTTGCCCATGTTCACCAGACGATTGGTGTTGGCGGAGCCGGTTGTTACGTCAGCGCAACCGTCATCTGCCTTGTTGTAGATGGTTTTGCCGTCCTGTTGGAACTGCACCTGCCCGATGGGCGCGTAGTAGTAGTTGGGTGTTCCAACCCAGCAACCCCACTGGTTACCTGCCGCGCACCAGGTCTGCGCCGAGGCACTCGACCCGAATCCAAGCGCAGCAATCAGCGCCGGAATTCGCAGCATTTTGATGGTTTGAGTAATTAGTGATCTCATATGGTTATTGTGTGTTTTGTTTTCTTTCTTGGAGTTTTTGGACTGCTCTTGCTAAACTATTTAGGTTACAAGTATATGAAGTTTTCCAAATAAATGACGCAAGGCGTCGAAAAGGTTGCATTGCTCGAAAAAAAATATTTCCGCAGGTCACTCTTCTTTTGGCTGTTCTGCTTTGGTTTTTGAAAACGTGTAGCATCAACGGCGGCCATATGTGCCAAGGTACCGGTTTCCCAATTACCCATTCGTGACCATTTGATGACACAGCAATCTTCACTGCTCATTATTTGATTTTCAGCTTCATGCCCGGGCGCAACTGGAAGTCCGTCAACTGATTTTTCAGGCGCAATTCATCGAGGGTAATGCCAAACTTCCGCGCAATGGAAAAGGCCGTATCTCCAGGCTGAACGGTATAGTATTCCGCGGCCTGATCTTTTGTGGGATTTGATGCAGACACACGCAATTCCCTGCCACTTTGCAGCGGTTCCTGATTCAGGTTGTTCCAGCTTCTTAATGAATCAATACTAACCGCATACATCCTGGCGATGGAGTATAATGTTTCGCCGCCCATCACCACGTGTACTCCTTTTTTCTGGTCAACCGCAGTGCCCGGTTCTAGGAGTGTTTTCTGTGGCTTCAGGTCGCCACGCAGCACCAGTAACTGACCCGCTTTCAGGGCTGCCTGTACCGACAAACCATTCACAGCGGCAAGACGCGCAGGTTCCATTCCCCAGCGTTTGGCCAGGCCGAATAAGGTTTCTCCGGGCTTCACCGTGTACAAACCGCCGGCCGTATCCTGATTCAGCTTCGGCGTAACCACAGCGCTTTCTTCAAACACAGGCTTTTGTCCTGCTGTATTCGCGTGCTTCTTCTGCAGCTGAAGTACTGTACCTGCCGGAACCGCTTCACCTGGCTCAATACCGTTCAGGTGGTAAACCCTTTTCAGCTTGATTCCATACTTCTGGGAAATATCACGCAGACTTTCACCTTGGCGGTACACGTGTTCCGGAACTGCTGCCGTTCTTTTCTTCGGCTTCAGATATACCACTTCACCGGCGCGCAGCGTGTCACCGCGATCCAAATCGTTGTAGCGGTAAATCTGCCAAACCCCCAGTTGATGCGTTTGTGCAATGTCTTTGGGCGTTGCACCGGGCTGCGCATAAACCGCCGGAATCCCGTGTTCCATTACTACACCCTGTTTCTGCGGCTGTTCATAGGCATCTCCCAGAATAACCATGGTATCGTATTTCCCAAGGCGATAGCGGGCGATGATGTTGTTGAGGATTACGGCGTATTGTGGATTTGTGGCATAGCCGGCACTTTTCAAACCTTTTGCCCATGACTGATAATCCAGAATATCTAAGGTAAACAGCTGCTGATACCTTGGGCTGTTGGTCAGAAATAAGCTGTGGTCTCGGTACGACTCCATGGCATTGGTATAGGCACGGAAGCATTCGTTGGCTGCATCATCGTCCTCTATACAGCTGGCGCCCTGCCACTCTTTGCGGCATTTGATACCGAAATGATTGTTGCATTCCGCAGCCAGACGGCTGTTTCCACAGGAAGATTCAAGCAAACCCTGCCCCAACGTTATGGATGCAGGAATTTTGTACATCCGCATTTCCTGCATGGCGGCGTAGTGATACTCCTCTATGTACTGTTCTGCAGTTTTTCGCTGGGCAGTTTGTGCAGACAAGCCCTCACAAGTCCAACAAAGGACGAGCGACCAGGCACACCAAATGACACTTTGAGTCCAATACTTCTTCACAATCCACAAAAAAATAAAACAACTTTTTGCTTTCTCCGTTCAGATTTGCACATCCTGTGTTTTGAACGCAGGTGCTGAAACTCTTTTTTTGTAGCTGGAACAATGCGACTATTTACCAAACTCTTACTCTGCGGCTCCCTCCTATTATCTATTGCGGGTGTGCAGGGTCAAATAATCAAATCCCCGGATTTCACTTATCGTTTGAGCAAAACGAACATTAAAGCCGGAGAAACCGTTGAAATCATCATCAGTACCTCCAACATCCCCGCAACCTGGCATTTGTTCAGCGAGGAAACTGATTGTCCGCCGGAGGAAGGGCCCGTTGAAGCCAGCCTGGAATTCACGCCCCATCCCTCCTATCAATTGGCAGGAAAACTGAGCAGTGTGGGCGACCACATGGTGCGCGACGACATCTTTGGATGCAGCACCGGTCAGTTTGAAGGCAAGGCAGAGTTTCGCCAGAAGATCAAGGTTTTAGCGCCCAACCCGGTTATAAGTTTCCGCTTCCTGGGGCAAATGTGTACCGATGCAACAGGAATGTGCGTTCCCGTAAAGTCGGCCATGCTTGATGTCAAAGGATTGACGGTAAGCGGAAGCAGCATAGAACCGGAAACGCCTGACGTACCACAAGCCACTCCAACACCAGACACCGCGGCTGCGCCCGTTCAGGAGCCGACTGTAGCGGTTGCGCCGGCACCGGTTTCATCCACCTACAAAGCTTCAGGCCCCAACCAGGCCGGAACCTGCAAACCCAAAACCTTTGCCGGCACCATACCCATGCAGGAAGAAGGTTTGGGAACACTGTTCATCCTTGCGTTTATTTCCGGATTGCTCGGCTTGATTACACCCTGCGTTTTTCCCATGATACCGATGACGGTAAGCTTCTTCATGAAGACCAAAAACAGAAGTGTTGCCATCCGGGAAGCCTTGGTTTTTGCTTTTTCCATCATTGCCATTTACACCATTCTAGGCACATTGGTGGCCTTTGCCTTTGGTGCAGAAGCCGGTAACTGGGTAAGTACACATTGGATTCCAAACCTGTTCTTCTTCATCATCTTCCTCGTATTCGCAGCTTCCTTTTTTGGCGCATTTGAGTTGGTTCTTCCCGCTTCACTGGTGAATAAAGTGGACAGGCAGGCAGATAAGGGCGGAATCTTGGGCCCGGTATTCATGGCGCTCACCATCGCACTGGTATCATTCAGCTGCACAGGACCTATTGTCGGAACCGTGCTCGCGCAATCCATCACCGGAAACTTCCTTACACCCGTGGTTGGCATGTTCGGCTTCTCATTGGCCTTCGCCCTTCCATTCGGACTGTTTGCCCTCTTTCCCTCATGGTTAAGCAGCTTGCCTAAATCAGGCGGATGGCTGAACAGCGTAAAAGTGGTTCTGGGTTTCCTGGAAGTGGCCTTTGCCCTCAAATTCCTGAGCATTGCAGACCAAACCTACCACTGGCGCCTGCTGGACCGAGAAGTTTATCTGGCACTCTGGATTGTCATTTTTACCCTGATGGGACTTTACCTGCTGGGGAAAATCCGATTTGCGCACGACAGCGACCCCGGGCCTTTGGGCATCGGTCGCCTGGGACTGGTTATTGCCACCTTCAGTTTTGTGGTTTATCTGATTCCCGGCATGTGGGGCGCTCCGCTGAAATTTCTTGCGGGCTACCTTCCCCCCATGCATACGCAGGATTTCGACATCAACAGAAGCATCCGCGAAGCCGCCGGTTTGAGTGGCAATGTGGTAGGGAAACCTCGCTATTCCGATCAATTGCACCTGCCACACGGACTGGTGGGCTATTTTGATTATGAAGAAGCACTTGCCGCTTCCAAAGAATTGAAAAAACCGCTGTTCATTGACTTCACCGGACATGGTTGCGTGAATTGCCGGAAGATGGAAGAAATGGTTTGGAGCCATCCCAGCGTGCTGAAATTGCTGCGGGAAGAATTCGTCATTGCATCCCTTTATGTGGACGACCATAAAATCAAACTTCCTGCGGAAGAACACTACTACAGCCGCTGGAGCGGAGAGAAAATCACCGAACTGGGCGCCAAGAATGCGGACATTGAACTTTGTTATTTTGGGGCTAATGCACAACCTCTTTACATTCTGCTGGATGGCAATGAAAACATGCTGCAACCCGCTGGTTCCGCGGAATCATTTAAATACCAACCCGAAGCATTTGCCGCATTTCTGGAAGCCGGGCTGAAGAAGTTCCAACAATCAACACCAGCCAAATGAGCACAGAACGCATCCTGCAACATTTTCAGGAAGCTGCACAAACCCTGCAGACTTTCATGTCAGACCACAAAAACCTCGATGCCATTCATCGGGCGGGTGTTTTGTGCGTGGAATCATTGCGTTCGGGCGGGAAAATCATCACTTGTGGCAACGGTGGCAGCCATTGCGACGCGATGCATTTTGCCGAAGAACTGAGCGGCAGGTATCGCCAGGATCGTCCGGCGCTCGCAGCGCTCGCCATCAGCGACCCAAGCCACATCAGTTGCGTAGGCAATGATTACGGCTTTGAATTTGTTTTTTCACGCGCCATAGAAGCATTGGGCCGCCCGGGCGATGTGCTTCTGGCCATCAGCACCAGCGGCAATTCCCCGAACATCATCCGCGCCATGGAAGCAGCCCGAAACAAGGGCATGAAGGTGGTTGGACTCACCGGAAAAGATGGCGGAAATGCTGCTGCGCTTTGTGATGCCGAAATCCGGGCTCCGAAAAGTGAATTTGCCGACCGCGCACAAGAAATCCATATCAAAGTGATTCATGCGCTCATCGACTTCATTGAGCACAATACAGCACTGACCTTTTAACGGCCTCTGCGAAAACACTCTTCCGCGTAAGCGCCTTAAACCGTGCTTAAAACTCCGCAAACGGTGTTTGGCTGAGCAGGTGGTCGAGGTTGCTCTCCACCACCATCAGGATCACCGCATCGGGTTTAAAGTCGAGTACTTGCCGCACGTTTATGCCATACTTCCACTGGTCAAAAAGCGCTACAGTTTCTCCAAAGGCTTCGGCCAGATATGGAACCACATCGCTGCCAAAGGAATCACGGATGAACAACACTTTAGGACCGGGTCGTGCTCGGTTCACCTTGCGCAACTGATATTCCCAGGAGTTTGAAAAAGGCAATACCGGCCATGGGAACAGCGAGGTGTCTCTGGCCTGCGTTTTTTGAAGCACGGCTGTGATGTCGGGCTCGAGCGCAATTCCCGACAGCGCCATCATTCCGGCAATATTGCCAGATACAAAACGACTGCTGTCCACCCCCGGATTCCATAGATCTGCAGCGTTGATATCGGGGAAATCCCTTGCCATGCGTTTTGCCATGGAAGTTGCAGCCACCCAGGCTCCGTAGCGGTTCCAATGGTTGTCTGTTTTATGGAACATCCGCGGCGCATGCTGCCGTTTGCGTTCCAGCAAGGCCTTCCTCAGGTCAATTACCTGAATGCGGGTTTGGGCCCTGAGGTATTTGATCAGCTGATCCGTTCTGTTGGCTGCGGCCAGCCTCTGGATGAATTCAGGCTGAAACTCAGGGTAAACCGACTGTTTTACCGGGGCAATGGCCAGGTAAAATCGACAATCCATGTTTCTCAGAAAGGATTCCCTGCGCAGCAACTTCACAGCGATGCTGTCCAGCTCACCGCCCCTGAATTGCATGCTGCCGTCGAAGGTGGCCAGTTCCTTCCGGGTAATGTACATCCAGCCATCCTTCCCCAGATAAGCCACGGTGGGAATGGGTGATTTATGAAAAAGCTTCAGGTTGGCCATTCCATACAGCCGCATCAACATGCTGCGCAGGCTAAAATGGTCGGAGAAGGCGGTATCGAAACGTCCGGGAATAGACTGAACGGGCGTACGCGCATTTGGAAATGCCGCGGGCGTGCGCTGCTCCGTATTCAACAGCGGAAACCAACCGGTAAAGGCATTTACCCAGGGCAACAAAAGCGAAACCCCGATGGCCATCGGCAAAACAAAAGTCCATATTGATTGACGCTGGTTCAAAACCGGAAATAAATGAACGGACTGTAAGAGCCTGCCGTAATGAGCGCCACACTCCACCAAAAAATGAGCAGGTATCCTGCGGCAGCCATGAAGCGCCATGAATGCGCTGCTGCCCCGTGAAGGCCAGCTGCCTGTCGCGCAAGGAAGGTGAAAAATCCGGCACTTCCCAAAACCGCAACAAACAGCACCAGGAGCAATTCAGCGTTCAGGAGTGAAGCCTGAATGTATTCGTTGTATTTATGCGCTGTAAACGGTGTGAAATCAAACAGCCGGCCATAGTACTGCATGGTTGCTTCAAGGTCGGCGGCGCGGAACGGGACCCAGCTCATCATCACCACGAACAAGGTATAGAGGTGCTTGAATACACGAGGCAAACGCGCAAGCCAGACGCCAAACCTTCCACGTTCGAGCAACAGAAATGCGCCATGAAAAAGTCCCCAGAAGATAAAATTCCAACTGGCACCATGCCAGAAACCGGTCAACAGAAACACCAAAAGGAGGTTTCGATACATATTCCAGACACCGAAACGGTTGCCGCCCAATGGAATATATACGTAATCGCGAAACCAGGTGGACAAAGAAATATGCCAACGCGACCAGAAATCTTTCATGTTTTGGGCCGTGTACGGCAGGTTGAAATTTTCCGGGAAGGCAAAACCGAACATGGCGGCCAGGCCAATAGCCATATCGCTGTAGGCGGAAAAATCTGTATAAATCTGAAGGGTATAACACAATATACCCAGCCAGGCCGTGGCATTGGACATGTCGGCAAATTCCACACCCCACAATGTATCGGCGGCCAGGGCCAGGTTATTGGCCACCAGCACTTTTTTACCCAAACCTATTAAGAACCGTTCCAGTCCTTCGGTAAAGCGCTTGGCATCAAAGCTGCGTTGGTCCAATTGTGCGGCAATTTGTCGGTAGCGGATAATGGGACCGGCGATGAGTTGCGGAAACAGACTGATATACAAGGCCATGCGCACCAGATTGCGTTGCACCGGCGTAACATTTCGGTACACATCAACCACATAGCTGATGCCATGAAAGGTGTAAAAAGAAATGCCTACCGGCAATGCAATTTCCGGTATGGTGAAGGCGGAAAAGCCGCCTGAAGTCAGCAAGGTATTGAGGTTGAGGGCAAAGAATCCGGCATATTTGAACCAAACCAGCAGCAGCAGGTTCATGGCAATAAAGATGCCCAGAGTATGCCTGCGTTTTCGATCTTCAGATATCCTCGAAATGGCCAGCGCGCCGAAGTAATTCAGGGCCATGCTCGCCAACAGCAGCAAGGTATAATGAACGCCTCCCCAGGCAAAAAAAACGAGGCTGAACAGAAGCAGCACTGCGTTGCGCGCTGCGGATGGAAGCAGATAATAAGCCAGAAGGCAGAGCGGAAGAAACAGGAAGAGGAAGGTCAACGAGTTGAACAGCATTCCTTCGCTTCCTGCATTATTTACGCCGCACCATGGTATTGCGCAGCAACACGTAGGCAACCACCTGTACAGTAATGCCAATGAACAGCAGCGAAAGCTGCTGGGCGTATTTCATGGAAGGTGGCAGCAGCAGCACCAGCGCATTGATGAATAATTGCGCCAAAGCATAACCAATACTCACATTGAGGTGCGGCAGGCGCGCAATATGCACCAGACGCTTGAACAGAAAATCTCTGTGGGGTACAAAAATATTCTGCCGGAGGATGAGTTTATAGCCCACCGTAAGACCCGCATCAATGCCGAAAATGGAAAACAGCAACAGGTAAATGTAATTCCCGGTATCCAGCAACAAACAGTACATCAGGTACAGGATGATCATGCTTATGGTCATACTTCCCACATCTCCCATAAACGCCAGCGCTTTGGTGCGCACATTAAATACCGACATGACCAGCACAGCAATCATCATGGCGATGATGAAGTTGGTATCGGTAAATTTCAAAGGATTTCCCTGCGGATCCAATACAAACTCATTGAGGTAGCCAAAGCTGCCCAGAATGACAAAACTGTTCAGCAGCAGCATCCCATTGATGCCATCCATAAAATTAAAGGCATTGATTACGCCAATACCAAAAATCAGCCCGGCAATGGCCAGAACCATCAGTTCCTGATTTTGTGAGCTTATGGGCAGTTCCCACAACATGAGCATCAGCGCCAATATCTGGAACATGAAGCGCAGGGAATGTTTCAGAAAGATAAGGTCATCGATGAAACTCACTGTTGCCAGCAACAGCACCCCAATGACAAACAAATCAGGTAATTGGAAACCGTTGGTAAATCCAAAGAAGAGGAAGGAACAAACCAACACAATGCCCATACTGGTCATCGTTGGAGTGGCATGAGAACTGCGTCCGTTGGGATGATCGTAAAGCCCAAATTTCCTGCCCAAAACGATATACAATGCTGCAAAGGCAGATGTAGCAAGAGCGGACAGCATTAGAGACCAGTAATTCAGCACGGGAGGGTGTGATTAAGAATTCGCCTTCAAAACTACTGAATTAATCACAAACTCATGAATATCAATACATTGCCTCGATGGCATCATGGTAGTTCTGGAGGATAACTTTTCTTTTTGCCTTCAAGGTAATGGTCAGTTCACCGCTTTCCACGGTAAACTGGTGACGCTTCACTTTAAAGTCTCTGATGCGGGCATACTTGGCCAATTCTTCACCCAATACTTTCAGATCGGCTTCAATCCACTCGTACACTTCCGGTTCTTCGATAAATACTTCTGTTCTGTTGAAGTAATCATCATTCACACCGAACTGTTTTTTCATTTCTTCCATGGCCGGAACAATCAGCGCCGTTACATATTCTTTTTTGTCGGCAATGATGAATACCTGTTCAATTTTAGGGCTGCGCAGGTACGCATTTTCCACCGGCGTTGGATAGATGTTCTTACCCATGGAAGTCACCAGCATGTTTTTCAGGCGATCGGTGATCTTGAGGTAACCTTGTTCAAATCGGCCGATATCGCCGGTATGAAACCAGCCATCGGCATCAAAAACATGCGCAGTTTCATCCGGGCGGTTCCAATATCCGAGCATGATGTTGGGGCCTTTGGCCAGAATTTCTCCTTCTGCTGAACTGAAGTTTGAATCAAAGCTGTCGTAATCCTGAATGGCTATAATCTTACTGCTGTCTATATCCTGAATGGCTACCTGCTGGCTTGGCGCAACACGTCCCACGGTGCCATAAATCTGACGGTGAAACTCATTTACGGTGATGAACGGAGACGTTTCCGTAAGGCCATAACCTTCCTGTACTTTCAGTCCGATGTTTCCAAAAAACTCGCCCACATGCTGAGGCAGCGCACCGCCTCCGGAAATCATCATGCGCATGCGGCCGCCCAGACGGTTTTTGATTTTACCAAACACCAGCTTGTCGGCAATCTTATATTTAAGCCCCAGCATTGGGTTGGGATTTTTGCCCTGCTCTCTGGCCTGACGCACCTGCGCGCCCACGCCAAGGCTCCATTTAAACATCGAAGCACTCAATCCGCCTTTCTGGGTTGCGGTGCTCATCACCCGATCGTGCACGCGCTCAAGCACACGAGGCACACAAGCCATTACCGTTGGGCGAACCTCGCCAATGTTTTGTGGCACTTTATCTACGCTCTCGGCAAAAGCTACACGGGCACCTGCGTACGACGACAAGAAATAGGTGGCCATGCGCTCATACACATGACTCAAAGGCAGGAACGAAAGGTATAAATCGTCCTTGGTTAAGGCCGGACATAATTCAAGCGCATCGTAACAATTGCTCATGAAGTTATAGTGCGAAAGCATCGCACCTTTGGGTGTACCGGTTGTGCCGGAAGTGTAAATGAAGGTGCTGATGTCGTCTGGTCCTACAGCTTCAAAGGCGCGTTCCAAGGCTTCTTTCTTCAATGGAAGAAGCGTACGTCCCTGCTCGAGCATGCTGGTATAGCGGATGTAGGTTTCATCTTCCGCAGCCTCCAGATTCATAATCACCTTACGCACGCTGGGGCATTCATGGGCAATTTTCTTAAACTTTCTCAACAGGAAGTTATTTCCCACCACCAGCATCACACTTCCAGAATCGTTCAGCACGAATGCGGTTTCTTCAGGGGTCAGCGTTGGGTAAATGGAAACATTCACAGCGCCAATCTTCTGCATGGCCTGATCCAGGTAATAGTAATCGGGGCCATTATCCAGAATCAGCGCGATGCGATCGCCCTTCTGAATTCCTTCATGCAAGAGAAAAGAAGCGATTTCGTCAATGCGCTCGAGTGCCTCGCGGTAGGTAATCTCTTTCCAGGTATTGTTTACCTTTTCAATGAGGTAGGTATGGTCTGGGTGGTGAATGTTGTGGGCTGCATGCAGCAGAAAGTGGTGTAAGCTTTTAAAGCCCGGATCTTTTACTGGACGTGGCATATTCTTTTATCTTAGTGCAGTTACGCTGATTTCTACGTTCACATTTTTGGGCAGCATGGAAACCTGAACCGTTTCCCGTGCCGGAAAGGCTTCTTTAAAATAAGAACCGTAAACAGCGTTCACGGCGGCGAAGTCATTCATGTCTTTGAGGAAGATGGTGGTTTTCACCACCGCGGAAAAATCCAGCTTTGCTGCCCGCAGAATGGCTCCGATGTTCTCCATCACCCGTTTGGTTTCTGTTTGAATATCTGCAGTGTCCAGGCTGCCATCCTGTGGGTTTATGGCTATTTGTCCGCTGCAAAAAAGCAGATTCCCGGCCCAAACGGCCTGGCTATAAGGGCCTATGGGAGCAGGCGCTTCGCTGGTGTTTATGATTTCTTTGTTCATGCTTAATGTACCTTTGCCCTGCGATGAACATTGCCATAACTGGAAAGGAAGCAGCCATAACATCAATCGTTGCGGGATTGTCATCAGGGGTCAATATTACCAAAATTGACCGAAATCATATCCCACAATCTTCCCTCAATACGTTTGATGCGGTAATTGATGTGGATTTCGAAGACCATCCAGCCGTTCTCAGTCATTATGCCGCACAAAGTGGCCCTTTGTATTTTCTCGGTTGTTGCTACACGCAACTGGAAGCAATCTTCGTGGCTCAGGGTGTGGCTCCACATTCCGGATTTATTGGGATGTGCAATTTTCCGGGCATGCTGGAAAGAAATCTGCTCGAACTGTGCGACCCCTATGGTGCAGACCGTGTGCTGGCCGCTGAAATTTGTCGCGCACTGGGCTTTGACCACCCGGAATGGGTACACAGCCGCGCCGGCTTTGTCAGCCCGCGTATTATTTGCATGATTATCAATGAAGCCTATTACACGGTTCAGGAAGGAACCGCAGGAAGATCCGATGTGGATCAGGCCATGAAACTGGGAACCAATTATCCCAGAGGGCCATTCGAATGGTGCGCGGCAATAGGCGTGGCATCTGTATATCGAATGCTGGACGCCTTATACCGCGACACCAGTGAAGCGCGCT
>JBIKKI010000154.1:0-5220 GCA_044360435.1 Bacteroidia bacterium | reverse complement strand
AATCGTTGTCGTTGTTCAGCACCGCAATGGCGATGGTTTCGCAGGGTTCCGCCCAGGCGGAATCTGTATATGCCAGCGGCGGACGGTTCAGGATGCGCACCACCACAAACGTGCTGTCCCATTGTTGCTCACTGCATTGCCCGGCAGCCGGTTCGCTGATGCGGTACCAGAATGTATCCAGCCCGGTAAGCGTTTGCAATCCGGTGTATTTGATTTGGGTGCCGAACAATTCGGCAATGCCCTTCTTCGGCGACAGCAATACCTCCGGACTGAGGCTTGTACCTTCCGGGTCGTAGTCGTTGGCCAGAACATTGATGTTCAGCGAGCCGCCAGATGTGGCCAGCGTTGCCGAATCCTTCACGGCCACCGGTGGCGCATTCAGGCAGGTGATGAAATACCAGCCGGTATCCAGCAAGGTTCCGTCGCTGATGCGATATTGCACATATCCGGTTCCGTTGAATCCTCTGGAAGGGGTGAAGGTGATGATATTTCCGCTTCGCGAGGCTGTTCCTCCATACACTTTGTAGATGGGCGCCGTAGCCGGCAGATTTGGTGAAGTACCCTGCGGATCGCGGTCGTTGCTTACCACATTCCTTGATACAGAAGCCGGGAAGGTCACGGTATCGTAATCGGCAACAATCAGCGGTTTTTGGTTGGGAATCGTTTGGCAGCCCACCACGGTGGAATAACGGATGCGCAACACGGGATCGCGGGCGGCATCATCCGATTCAAACTGGGCCAGACTGCTCTTCTTATACACGCCGTTGCGCTTGGCAAGCAGCCCGAGGTTATTGGCGGGTGTACTCACCCATCCCTGCACAAGCGTATTCAACTGGCTGCTGTAATGCCAGGCATTGTTGGCAGATTTGCCTGTACCGGTGTTGATTTGCCCGTACAGGGTAGTGCCGTAATCGCCACCGGCCTTGGACCAGTTATTGGCAGTGGCGCGGAGGTTCCAGGTCACCTGATTTTCTACGAATATGCCGCTTCCATTCACCTGAAAAAGATCTACAGTTACGTTGTCTTTGCCTCCGTTGCGGAACAGTTCCAGACGTGAGTCCAACACATTGGCGGTGGTGGGAATGGCCGCACCGCCGGTATTCAGGTTGAAATACAGCACCGAACGGAATTCTTTATTGTTCTTGTTGCCCCAACCCATCATCAACCGGTTTTCATTTCCGTAATTGGTAGTGGCCCGCTCCTGGCGCAGGTAGGCATCGCGGCTTACCACCACGGCAATCGTGGTATCCTTGTAGGAGCCGCCGCGCTGTCCGCTGCTGCATAAATCAGCCTGCACATGGATCAGCACGCGGGCACTGCTGTGCATGTTCCGCGCATTTACCACAGTATAGGTAAATGAATCCTTCCCATCAAAATCATTGAATGGCGTATAGCTCACAGTTTGGTCGGGGTTGATGCTGGCATAGCCATGGTAAGGACCATTGCTGATGCGCAACACAGAATCGGGTAAGCCCGGAGCGCCATTCACCCATTGCAATACCGGAATCCGGGCGGATTGATCTTCAAGGATGTTCACGATGCCGTTTTCAGCCTCGGGTTGAATGCTGTTGCAGCGGTATTGCCTGAATTCCACCGCATCAATCTGGGGCTTTCTTGCTGCGTTTGCAGTAACGGAAAAACGGATGTATCGGGCACCAGAAAGTGGATTTTTCAGCGTGTCGGTGACAAAAGCAGCATTGCTTCGTGTATATGATGCAGCGTTAACCCAACTGCTGCCATTGGCGCTCAGTTCCACCACTAAGGTTGGATTGCCTGCGCCTCCGTTGCTCACAGGTTTCCAATGAATCAAAATGGTATCCAGGTTTTGCTTCATGGTTTCTGTGGTATTGTTGGTGAAACCTATGGGCAGGCGGTCGGTGGTATTGTCGAGTTCACAGCCCACGCCGTCCGGGTCGTAATATGCATTTTCCACATCGTTGGCATTTCCGCTTCCCGTGGTATCTAATCCAACAACAAGACCCGCAAGGAAGGTATCATTGGTATATACATTCCCCAGGCCCCAGAGTTCGTTACTCCAGCAGCCATAGCTGTTCTGTGCGCCAACCTGAATCACCACAGTACCATTGGAACATGCGGGCGTTGGACTGTTGTTGTCGCAGGCACGATAATGCGCATAGGCCATACCCGAAAACAAACCATTGCCTCCATTTGGCTTAAACACCAGATTGCCATTGCTGCTCAGCGTTGCCGTGCCGTTGCTTACGCTCAGCAGACTGGCCGTAAGGGTTTGCCCGTCGGAATCATTGTCGTTGGCCAGCACATTCAGGCTAACCGAGGATTGGTTGTTACAGCTTGCGGAAATGACAGCGCTGTCGTTGCGCACCGTGGGCGGACGGTTGGCGGCTGCCGGAGAAATTCGCACGGGCCAAGAGAAAAAAGTTTCCCTGCCACATCCATCTTTGGCGATGGCGGTAACGAAACAATCGGTAAGGCTGCTTACCGATGGGGCCGTATAACTCAGATAGACAGAATCGCTGCCTGCCTTCACAAAACTCAGACTGCCACCGCAGGTATTGCTGAGTCGAAATACATAGTTTCCACCACCTCCGGCCACGCGCATGCCAAAGTTCAGACTTCCGCCCTGCAACACATTGGCTCCGGAAGCCCAGTGGGAAACCACGCGTACTGCGTTGCTCCTGGTGCCATCAACGCCGATGGTCGCATTCAGACTCATGTTGAAAAAGGCCCGCTGCGCGGTGATATTAGGCGCTGCAGCAGCCTTGTTGTGGCTGTGGCCGGCTTCATACATCACCAAACCTGCATCGGGGTCGCCCTTAGCCGGACCCCAGGCTAAAATGGCCGCTTCACGAGGTGCGGAACCTGCCTGACTGTGGTCGGGATCCCACACGCCCACTTTTGTACTGCTGCGCCAGCCGCCTCCGGACACCGGAATG
Organism: Bacteroidia bacterium; assembly: GCA_044360435.1. Classification (GTDB taxonomy): domain Bacteria; phylum Bacteroidota; class Bacteroidia; order NS11-12g; family UBA955; genus REEB481. The sequence goes on along the minus strand of JBIKKI010000154.1, from coordinate 2,305 downwards.
AATATTTGCTCCGAACCATTGGTGGTTGCGCCGTCCAGACTCCCCAAAAACTGCATTTCAGGAGCCGTCGGGAAGCGATAACTGTAGGGCGGTGTGCCATCGCTGTGGTTGGTCCACAGCATCAGCGAATTCTCCGGGTCGGCATACCCGTTGGTGGCCTTAGCAGCCGTGCCCGTGGTGGTACTCAGGAAATTCGTTTGCTGGCTCAGATTCGACGGATTGACCATGTTTTCCAGCGCACTTACCGCATGACAGGCCGCCCATAAGCCGCCGCGACAACCTCCGGAAGCAACTTTTTGCGTCCAGGTAAACAGCTTGGAGTGGGTGCTCCAAACGGGATCCGCATGAGGCATTACAAACAAATCGTGACAGCAGTTCAGGTATTTAGGCTCAATGAACCCTGATGCCGAATCCGGAATTTCAGCGTTGCGCAAGTAGCCCCGCGCTATACTTCCATTCTGTAAGTCCAATACGAAAAACCAGCGCGGGATGCCGTTGAGGGTGGCAAATACCGGTAGGTTTTCATCTTTAGTAGTAGTAATGCCCTGAACACCTTTGGCCTCCCAGGCGCTGATGATGCTGTTCACGGCCGCGGTTCTGTACGGCTTGGTGATGACAAACGCACCCGACTGGAAGGCCGTACCGCCAATGGTGAAATCTACGCCGTCGCGGCTTTTATCGGACCTGATGCACCATTTCACAGGCACATATTGCCCGCTCAGCAGGTTGTACAACAGGCCATATGCCTTTAGGGTCTTTACATTTTGTGTACCTCCCAAATTGACCACATAAGAACCGGCGGGTATGGTTTCATATCCGATTTGGGCAGCCACAAAAAGGGTACTGCTGCACGCGAAAAACGCGCACAGAAACAATAATTTTCTGTACATAGCAGGAAGGGGTATTTCTTTTCTACCCACAAACCTATTCACCTCAAAACCTCCGCAAACGGTTCAGTTCACGGATGACGGTTTCGGCACAACATGCGCGCATTATTGATTCACGAAATTGGATTTTTCGGCGTAAACCACTCGACTATCAAGCAGTTGCACACCAAAACAATGGGTTTTTCAACCGTTTATGAGCCCATAGTGACCCTTGAAGTTCCGAAGTGTTCTGCTGGTGGAAGAAAACAATATGAAATTCCCAAGACATGGTGGCCGCTTGTTCTGTCATGGTGCTGAAAGTCCCGGGCGAGCCTGCCGAACCATGTGCGCCGCTGTCATGGTGAGCCTGCCGAACCATGTGCGTGTGGTTCGGCAGGCTCAGCATGACAAAATCTTACGGCAGAGCGGTCAACTGTTCAGTTTCCTTCTTTATTCAGCAGTTCCAAAAATTTTGCGGCAAGTTGATTCCGGTCTTCCCAGCGAATTGTACCCAACAAGATTCCTTTGCGCACCACGCAGGCATACGGAACCTCTGAATCTGCTGGAATCAGCGACGGAAAATCTGAAGACAGCCAATGGCCTGAAATACTCCAGCCACGGTAATGAAGCGCGGAAGAATCAAAACGGATTTGATCCAACAATCGTGTCATTCTGGGAACAAAAATCTTGCTTTCGGCTTGCTGTGCAGCAGCGGAAATGTACACCTTACAGCCGGCCAATTTCTGAGACAACAGCTGCAGGATTGCTCCTGAGGCCTGTTGCGGAAGGTATGCTTCTGAAAAATTGGCAATGAACATATCCGCGTGGCTTGGAATGAAATGGTCAGAAGTATCCACAGCACCCACAATCTGGCCCATCATGCGGTACAGGTTATTGGAGGAAGGAAACTGCTGTGCGCTCCATTGCTCCGAAGTATCACCGGATTCACTGCGTATGTGTACACTGCCGTCATGGGTATGGTCATGGTCATGTTGTTGCACTTGGGGTTCTGTTTCCCGATGCTTGAACAATCCGCAAGCGGCAAAGGAGAGCAACAAGAATCCAATGCCAATGATGCTCCAATACTTGCGGAAATTCAATCTATGCTCATTCATATAAAAAATTACTGTTTTTCAACCTAAAGAAATCTTGATGGCGTTCAGTGCTTCATCCACCTGCGCGGCCTGCAGCACCAAGGGTGGCGACATGCGCACGGTATGATCATGTGTTTGTTTGCAGAGCAATCCAGCATCAAGCAGTCGCTCGCACCAGGTTCTGGCGTTCATGCCCAGGACTGCTGCATCTACATCCACGGCGCTCATCAGTCCTTTGCCTCTGAGTCCACTCAGGCCCGGGATGTTCAGTGCTTGTAAGCCCTCGCGGAACAGTGTACCCATTGCGGCTGCATGTTCCGGAAGTTGTTCGTCTTTGATAATCTG
>JBIKKI010000135.1:0-5991 GCA_044360435.1 Bacteroidia bacterium | reverse complement strand
GCGCCTCCACAGCCAGGGCACATGCCAGAGGATTGCCGCCAAAAGTGCTGCCGTGTTGCCCGGGTTTTAGGGTATTCATCACCTCATGACTGCTGAGCACTGCGGAAACAGGCATCATGCCGCCGGACAGCGCCTTACCCAAAAGCAGCATATCAGGCTTTACAGCCTCGTGGTCGCAGGCCAGCAAAGCGCCGGTTCTTCCCAGCCCTGTCTGGATTTCATCTGCGATGAACAAAACCTGGTATTTGGAACACAGTGCCCTTACTCCGGCCAGATAACCTTCATCGGGGATGATGACTCCCGCCTCACCCTGGATGGGTTCCACCATAAACGCCGCGCTATCGCCGTCGCTGATGGCTGCCTCCAAACGTTCCAGATCATTGTAGGGAACAACTTCAAAACCGGGCACAAAAGGCCCGAAATTCGTGAAACTGTCGGGATCGGTACTGGAACTCACCGCAGCTATGGTTCTTCCCCAGAAATTTCCTTCCGCAAAAACCACCTTCGCTTTGTTGGGCGTAACACCTTTAACCTCGTAGGCCCATTTGCGTGCCAGCTTAATGGCCGTTTCCCCGGCTTCCACACCTGTGTTCATGGGCAGCACCCGGTCATAACCGAAATAGGCGCAGATGTATTCCTCGAATACACCCAGCAAATCGTGGTGAAACGCCCGCGACGTAAGTGTTAAACGCGCAGCCTGCTCCTGCATCACCGCCACCAGTCGTGGATGACAATGACCCTGGTTTACCGCACTGTATGCAGCTAAAAAATCCAGGTAGCGCTTGCCGGAAACATCCCAGAGGTACGCGCCTTCACCCTTGCTCAATACCACGGGAAGTGGGTGATAATTGTGCGCACCGTAATGATCTTCAAGCGCCATGGCTTCCTGTGCCGTGCGCTGCTGTTGGCGGATGAGGGCATTCATGCCGCAAAGGTAGCGCCGGAAGGAGATTAGATATGAAGCACTTTACCTACTTCTATGAAGCACTTAAATCCTGTTCCAAAACCGATCACATGACCATGGTTCGGAATTTTGCCCCGGCTTATCTTTTACAAGTAAATTCCGTACGTTTATTTCATTGGTAATGCGATAATCTTAACCGAACTTTGACTTACAGAATGAAAGACACTACCGACCGGCTCAGAAACAGCATCATTCAGAAAATCTTGTCTATTTCTGATAGAACTTATCTTGAAACATTGCATCAGCTCATAGAAAACAGTTCAGGGAGTCTTAATCATGTTCAATTGAATGAACAGCAGATTGCATTACTCAAAATGAGTGAGCAAGACATAAAAAACGGAAACACAATCACGCAAAACGACCTCGATAAGCATGACATGCTATGGCTCAAAGATCTGTAGTCTGGACATGGACCGCAGCGAAGCAAAGGAGGGGTATTTTGAACTATTGGACGATTAGAAATGGATCGAAAGAATATGCAGAAAAACTCATCCTTCAAACCAAAAACATCATTGATGTGATTTGCGCACATCCTTTGGCGTTTAAAGCAACCAATTTTCCCGAAACCCGAGTGGCAACTTTTGGGAATTTCAGCATCTTTTTCAAAACAACAGAACAAGAAATCATCATTACTGCTTTTTGGGATCAGCGGCAGGATCCGGCGAAAATCCTGGAACTACTGCAGTCTGAATCTGACCAGAAAAAACCGAAGTGAATTTTAATGTTCACTCCACAGCAATCAACTCCAGCCGCGCCACATCAGTGGCTGCCGACAACACCAGCGGATTGCCTTTACAGGGCAAAAACCGCAAAGAACCACCCTGGAATTGAAGGAGACTCGCTTCCACGCTTGTTGAAACACCGTGGAATTTTAATGGATAAACATGCACCAGACGCTGTTCCTCCAATGAAGAAAGCAGCGTTCCTCCAAGCGGATGGCTGAATGTTCCGAAGAAAAATGGCGCCACCCGGCGCGACTGCAACCAATGTCGCAAAGTCGATTGGCTCAACCACAAAAACCTGCAGTTGCCCTTAAAACCTTCGGGCATTGGACGGCACACTTCATCGGGAAAGAGCCACAAAACAGAAGATGTTTTTTCGTCGTTGAGCGCTGCATCCACCGTACCGTAACGCACGCCGGGCTCCTGTATCTGCCCGTGGTAACGCGCAAAACGTCCCTGCACACGGTCGTCGAACCGGCTGAGCTTCAGCTTCAGCGTGTCGGTTTGCCACAACTTGGCAGTATCCAGATATCGGAATTTGTAGGTAAGCACAGCGCCCCGGGAAAGTTGTAAAGGATCAGTCATGGATACGCGGTGTTTTACCTCGTGCAGCGTCCATAAAACACCGGAAGACTCATAAATTTCAGCCGGAAACAACTGTCCGGAACAGGTACGCAACCAATGTCCACGGCCACGGTCTGTTGAACCAGACACAGCAACTGTGCGCATGCTTCCGTTCAGCAACAACCGATGTTTTGCACGTGGTTCGGGCTTCAGCGCAGCCGCTGAAACCACGGACAGTCCGAAGGTTTGATGCAGATAATCCATCAGGCCGACGGTCTTTCCTTCAGAACCCACGCAGGAATCCATGCCGCACATGGAAATCAGAACAGTATCCACGCGCTCAGGCTGCTGACGCAGGTAGCGCAGTTCGGTGGCTGCATCGAAACAGGGTAATGGTGCAACATCTGTGGAAGTTACCTGCCTGTGTACCGCACAAGAATGGAAACACAAAGCCGTGGCAACCAGCCATAACGTATGGATGGACTTGATTGGGCGGTAAAAGGGTTTCAGATGCTTCATCGTTTTCTTTTTCCGACAGGTGGTAATACTTCCTTCAGTTCCAGGCTTTCGGTGCCCTCCTGCCAATATACAAGCATAGGATAGTCGCTGTTCGGCAACACATCCATCACTGTTTCCGAATGACGGTCTTTCAACCGAAGCACCCGGATTTCCTGTTCCACCCCGCGCATACGCACCAATCGGCTGAACGCAAAGTTCCCCTTGTCGTTGAGCACGGGTGAAAACCATTGGACGTCTTTGTGTTCATTCACTTCCAGTGGCACCACAGCCCGGTTCATGAGCGCATTCCACTGGGCGCCATGCAGAAACCAGTTGCCGCAAACCAAACCGAAACGCGCACAATCTTCCATGCTGTATTCCGGAAGCAGGCGCATCACAGGATCGTCGCCCCTCCCCGATTCGAAAAAGAAGCGACCGCTCCGGGAATAACTGCCCTTCCCCGAAATTTGATAACGCCCCTGCAGCAAGGAATCTGCACGTTCCACGTACAGCCACAAACTGTCGTCCATGTAATCCCACAAACCCTGATACATCACCGGATGGTTATACAGAAACAACAGGGAACTTCCAGGCTGCAACAGCAGCGGATTCAGCTGAATATCGGCAAGGTCAATCCAGGTTAAACGCACGCTGTGCTGAAAATCCCAACCCAACAGCAAAGGTTGATCGGTTGTTCCGGAGAAAAACAGGCGAAAACGGCCTGTTGAACTTTCACCCTCGGCCATGCGGCATTTCAGCAATACTTCTGAACCGTTGCATGAAACCGGCAGCAGGGTATCACCGCATGCATGAATGCTCAGGGACGCCAATACTTCTGCGGCGATCTGTGCGCGGCCGTCCGCTTCATAAGCGCGGTAAGGCTTCACCAAGTCCAGGTGCGTGTGCCCTTGGTGCAACAGTTCGTTCAACAGCGTATCGCTGAGGCGGAACATGAGGGCGGCAGGAAACAGTGCGGCACTATCATCAGAAAATGCTACAGCCAAACTCCGGCTGCCCGCGCTTTGTGAAGGATGCCATTGGACGCGATACAGCTTACCGTCGTGGTTCAAGGACATGGCATAGGCTTCCGGGCCCGGTTGCATTACCTGCACAAGCACCGTGGACACAGATTCCCCCTGCCGCATTTCATAACCAAACTGTCGCGCTGCATGCGCTGCAGGAAGGTTCTTTACGGACAAAGGATGCACAAGCTTCTTCTGTGCCAGGCAGGCAGGCAGTAATAAAAGACCCAGGCAGCAATGCAGAAGTTGACGCAACACAGCGCCGAAAATAGAACAGCGAAGGCTATTTGCAGAATATTTGGAAATATGGCTTATCTTTGCCTCACTTTCCAACAGGAAGGGGACCCAAAAAGTCCCCTTTTTTATTGCATCATGAATATGGGAACACTGACCGCCATCATACGCGAAATTGCCGAAGCAGCCACGGAAGGCACCGATGTGTTTATCATTTCCGTTACTGCCAACAGGAACGAAACAATAATCAACATTGCCATTGATGCAGACACGCAGCTCAGCATGGAAAAGATTACCCAGTTTTCCAGAGCCGTGTCCAAAGCCGTTGATGAACGCGATCCCGGCGACCATAAATTCACCTTGGAAATTGGCTCACCCGGCGCAGATCAGCCCCTGCAAAACCTGCGACAACTGCCCAAGCACATTGGGCGGAATGTGCATATACTGATGCGCGATGGCAGCGAATGGAAAGGGAAATTAACACAAGCCGAAGGAAACCTGCTTCAGCTGGAAATTCCAGGCGTAAAAAAGAAAGATCCTGTTACTTCAGTATCACTGCAGTGGGAAGAACTGGCAAAAATCACCATCGACTTAAAGTATTAAACCAAAAGAACCAAACCTCATACCATGGCCAAGAAAATGAACGCCGAAATGATCGGCATCAATCTGGTTGATTCATTCTCTGAGTTCAAGGAATTCAAGAGCATTGACCGCGCCACCATGATCCGTGTTCTGGAAGATGTTTTTAAGAGCATGCTCCGGAAAAAATACGGTGCAGACGCGCAATTTGACATCATCATCAACACCGAAACCGGTGATATTGAAATGTACCACAACCGTCTGATTGTAGAAGATGGTGAAGTAGAAGATCCTTACCTGCAAATCAGCATTACCGATGCGCGCAAACTGGAACCTGATTACGAAGTTGGCGAAGACGCCGTTGAACAGGTTTTCCTGGACGACTTTGGCCGACGCAGCATCCTGAACGCCCGTCAGGCGCTGATGAACAGAATCCTTGAGCTGGAGAAAGACGAAGTATTCCGCAAATACAACGACAAAGTTGGTGAAATCATCAGCGGTGAAGTGTATCAGATCTGGAAAAAAGAACTGATGATTCTGGATGACGACGGCAATGAACTGGTTCTGCCCCGCAACGAGATGATTCCTTCCGATTTCTACAAGAAGGGCGACACCCTTCGGGCGGTTGTTTTACGTGTGGAAATGGACAAGAGCCTGCCGCGCATCGTTCTTTCCCGCACAGCACCCGAATTCCTGGAACGCCTGTTTGAACTGGAAGTACCGGAAATCCTCGATGGACTCATCACCATCAAGAAAATTGTACGTCAGCCGGGCGAACGCGCCAAAGTTGCCGTTGAAAGCTATGATGACCGGATTGATCCCGTAGGCGCCTGCGTGGGTGTGAAAGGATCACGTATCCACGGAATCGTGCGTGAACTGCGCAACGAAAACATCGACGTAATCAACTTCACCACCAACAATTCCCTGCTCATTCAGCGCGCTTTGTCGCCCGCAAAAATCAGCAGCATCAAAATCAATGAAGCCACCAAGCGCGCAGAGGTTTATCTGGACAGCGATCAGGTTTCCCTGGCCATTGGCAAAGGCGGTTTCAACATTCGTCTGGCAGGCAAACTCGCCGGCTATGAGCTCGATGTTTACCGCGTAACCAATGAAGAAGACGAGGGCGATGTGGAACTGGATGAATTCAGCGACGAAATCGAACAGTGGATGATTGATGACCTGAAGGCCATCGGATGCGATACCGCTAAAGACGTGCTGCGCACCAGCAACGAAGACTTGGTGAAACGCACTTCTCTGGAAGAAGAAACCATCATCGAAATCAAGAAGATTTTGCAATCCGAATTCGAATAAACCGGGGGTTAAAACTTACTCCGTTTTACGTAAAAGGGAAGCTGCGGCTTCCCTTTTGCATGATGATTCCTTGGTTAAGCCGCTTTAAACCTTTTAT
>JBIKKI010000198.1:0-3132 GCA_044360435.1 Bacteroidia bacterium | reverse complement strand
CACGGGTAATCACTGTGGCGTATTTCAGCCTGATTGATGCGGCAGCCTGCAGGTTACAACCGGGATCATTCAGTGCACAGGCCGTATGGATTCCCATCAGTGAAGTTCCTGAGCTGGCATTCGACCATAACGATATTTTCGAACATGCGCTGGACGAACTGAAGCGGAAAATACAGCTGCGTCCCATCGGTTTCGAGCTCCTTCCCGAGAAGTTTACCTTAAGCGAGCTCCAAAATCTCTACGAAGCAATTTTGGGCCGGGAACTGGACAAGCGCAACTTCCGGAGAAAGCTATTGCGCAGTGGATTCCTTCACCCTCTGGAGGAAAAACAACAGGGTGTAGCCAACAAGCCGGCGCAGTATTATCAGCTGAACCGAAAAAAATATGAAGCCTTAGGCACCGGTTATGTAAACCTGCGTCTGGAAGGTGACGACGATTATTTCCTGAATTGACAAGGATCCTGTTGCTGCAGCCACGGTGCTTTCGCCTCAGTTGTTAACTTGCAGCAATGAAAATACTGTTGGCCTTTGGACTTGCCGCGCTGTTGGTGGTGTTGTGGGTTGCCTGTCGCCCTGCCAAAAACCTTCCGGTGGTTCAGGTCGATTTGAAGAAGTATCAGGGAAGGTGGTATGAAATCTCCAGCATTCCGTTGCGCTTTTCCAGAAACTGTGCCTGCACCTTTGCCGAATACACGGCAGATGAACAAGGTTATGTGCGGGTGTACAACCAATGTCTGAACACCAAATCAAACAGCATCGACAGCATACGTGGGAAGGCTTTTCCGGTGAAAAACAGCGGAAACGGGAAGCTGCGCGTGCAGTTTTTCTGGCCCTTCCGTGGCGATTATTACATCATCGACCTGGACAGTAATTACAGGCACGCCATGGTGGGTTCTCCCAACCGAAACACCTTATGGATTTTGTGCAGGGAGCGCACCATGGATGAAGCCACCTATCAGCAGCTGCTGCAGAAAGCCACCGGACTTGGCTTTGATGTGGGTCGCCTGAAGAAAACCAGGCAGGATTGCCCCTGATTCCTCGCGCAGGCATCGCCAATGCAGGACCATGAACCTGTAAATTGAAACGCAGCGTTTCAATTTACAGGTTCATGATGCGCCTTCTGAAAAGGCTGAAGCATAAAAAAACCCGAGGGATTGAAATCCCCCGGGCTTTTATCATTTCGCGGCTGAACCTCAGCGCACAATCTTCATTTCATTCAGCAGGTGTGAGGCACCGCCGAACTTGTCCATGATGAACAGCGTATAGCGCACATCCAGAGAGATGGTACGCTGCAGGTCGGGTTCAAAGGCGAAGTCGGAAGAGATGGCTTCCCAGTTCCCGTCGAAAGCGGTACCTATCAGGTGGCCTTCAGCGTTCAGCACGGGGCTGCCGCTGTTGCCACCGGTGATGTCGTGGTTGGTCAGGAAGCATACTGGCAAATTTCCTTCGGCGTTGGCATAGCTGCCAAAATCTTTGTTGCGCAGCATGTCAATCAGCTTCTTAGGCGCATCAAATTCAATATCGCCGGGAGTATATTTCTCCAGCACACCTTTTTGTGTAGTGATTTCGTTGTAATGAACGGCATCACGCGCATCATAGCTCAGCACAGAACCGTAGGTAAGGCGCATGGTGGCATTGGCATCGGGCGTAATCAGTTTGCCGTCGCGGTTCATCTCCAGCATGGCGCTTTGGAACAAGCGGTTGGCGCGTGCCAGCTTGGTGTTGATGTCCATCATCATGGGCTGCAGCTCAGCATTCTTCTTCATAAAGGCCTTCCAGATGACCATCACCGGATCTTTGCTGATGGAAGCAGATGGCTTGGCAAGGAATGACTTCAGCCTGGCAGCGTCGGTAAAGATGGAACGCTTGAACACATCAGCGGCCAGCGCTTTATAATCGTTTTTGTATTTGGCAATCCAGTTGCGGAACTCCAGAGGTTGTAAGGTAGGATCAAGACCTTCGTAAACCATCTTCATCATCGCTGCGAGCACATTTTGCTCAATGGGCGCATAAAACTCCCTGTAGGTTTCATCCACGGTGCCAAGCATTTTCTCGGCCATGGCTTTGGCATCGGCTTGTTTGGCTTTATCGGCCAGCATATCTGCAAGGTCTATATAGGAAGCAGCAACAGAGAACGGCTGACTGTTGAAAATGGCTTCACCCAGATACAGACCGAACATGCCGTACTGGTTCATACCCTGATAAGCTTCATCATACAAGCCCATCACTTCACCGTAGGTGCCTTTGCGTACTTCTTCGGCATTCATCCAGGCTTCAAAAGCACGCTCCTCACTTTTCCGACGGTCGTAAATGTTCAGCTTTTTCAGGCCATCGCGCTCGCCCATGAACTTCTTCCAATAGTTGCTCAGTCCGGCGTATTTGTCGGCATACATCAACTTGATGGCCGGATCTTTAAACATGTATTCTTCATACAGGTCGAGGATGCTTCTGCGCACATCAACACGGGCGGGCCGGTCTTTCTCGCTGAAGTAGCGGATGCCTTCGCTGTAGGTATAGCGGGATGTCCTTCCGGGATAACCCATAATCATGGAAAAATCGCCCTGTTTGATGCCTTTCAGCGAAATGGGGAAAAAGTGCTTGGGCGCATAAGGCTTATTGGCGGCATTGTATTCAGCAGGCTTATTGTCGGCGCCCACATAAATACGGAACATGCTGAAGTCGGCGGTATGGCGTGGCCACATCCAGTTGTCGGTTTCGCCACCAAATTTTCCGATGTTCTGCGGAGGTGTTCCAACCAGACGAATGTCTTTATACACCATGTAATACATGGCCAGGTAGCGGTTTCCGTTGTAGAAGGGAACCAGTTCCACTTTGTATTCGTTGCCCTGTTCTTTTTCGCCATCGGCGAGTTTTTTGGTGATTTTCTGAACGGCCTCAGCAACTGCTTTGGTACGTTCTGCTTCTGGACCGTTGATGGCAATACCATCCAGAACCATATCGGTCACATCTTCCACCTTCGCCAGAAGGGCGATATGGAAGTTGGCGGGGCGTTCCTGGCTTTGGTCTTTGGCCCAGAAACCATTTTCGAGGATGTTGTCAGCGGTGGTGCTCAGCTCCTGAATGGCGCCGAAGCCACAGTGGTGGTTGGTGAGGAACAGGCCTTGTTCGCTGA
>JBIKKI010000197.1:0-3136 GCA_044360435.1 Bacteroidia bacterium | reverse complement strand
TGTGTGTTTACTTGTTTCGACAGCGATATCTATTGATGCGGCGGAATGGCATGGAAAATGGGCCTGCGGTTAAAATGACCTGCGTGCATCCATTGTTCCAGCAGCATCCAGCCGCCCATGGCCGTGGCCGGGCCTATTCCGAAGAGGAACAACATCCGCAGCATGCGCTTCCAGTCAGGAACAGCCACCAATACCAGAAAGGCAGCACTTCCTGCCATAAACGCCATGCCGGCGTAGCGCGTAAGGAACAGCAAACCAGCCAGCACGCCCAAGAGCAGCGGCCTGGGTTTTTTGGCTGTATCCAGACCTACACTCAGCAGGGCCAGAAGCAAGGTGTTGAACAGGCCTTCACTCATCTGCCGGGAAAAGTTGAACATGCCCGGAAGCAGACAGCAAACCAGCACCAGAAGAACGCTGAGCAGGGGTGAAAAGCTGCACTGCCGACCGATGCGGAACAGCAGCCATACATACCCAAAAAACAGCAGTCCTTGCAGGAGCATGGCCGCTGATGAAATATCGAGGCCGCTGAGCAAGGCACAGAGCGCGAGCATGGCCGGATACAGCGGAGGCCAGTGGTTCACGAAATGACCCTGATGGTTCACCGGGCCGCGGCCCTGCATGATGTTCAGCGCCACTTCCTGATAGCCTACACTGTCGGGCGTGATGCCCGGTCCCATCGGCAGCAGGAAGACCAGGAACAAACCCGTGAGCAGCAAAGAAAGGGCCAGATGCAGCCGCTGCGGGGCTGAAAGATTGAAGGTGAAAACACGCTGCACGGGCGCAATTTAAACAGGCATTCCGGGAAACGTCACCTCATCAGACAATTCTGCACGGCGCTTTACCTTTGGAAACCAGGCCATCGCATGAAGACAAACCCACACAGGCAGGAGGTGCAGATTCGGGAAGTACAGCCCGAAGAAATCGCGCAGCTGTCGGCGCTGAGTGCGGCCACGTTTTACGAAACCTTTGCAGCGCAGAACAACGAACACGACATGCGCGCCTACCTGCAGGAAGCCTTCAGCGAAGCGCGCCTCACGCAAGAACTACAGCAGCAAGGCAGCACTTTTTATTTCGCGTGGCGGCCGGATGAACCCGAGCCATTGGGCTACCTGAAGCTCAATACCGGCGCGGCGCAGTCGGAAGACATGGGCAACGACAGCCTGGAAATTGAGCGGTTGTACGTGCGTGGAGTGTATCAGGGAACCGGCACCGGCGCGGCGCTGATGGAACGGGCCTTGGCTGCAGCGCAGCAGTTGGGGAAGCACAACGTTTGGCTGGGCGTGTCGGAACACAACCACAAAGCCATCCGTTTTTACCAGGCCTTTGGTTTTCGGATTACCGGAACGCACGTGTTTCAGCTCGGCTCCGACGCGCAAACCGATTGCATCATGCAGCGCAGCGTATAAGGCCGCCTTGCGGCATGTCAACCTTGACGTTTTCCGCGCTGAGGCGTTCCTCACCTGAATTTTGCACCGGGATTCAACTTAAAACAAGAACAGAAACTATGTGCGAACTACTCGGATTTCACTTCAACAAGCCGGTACGACCCAATTTGTCGTTTGGCAACTTCAGGCAGCACGCCGACCACCACGAGCACGGCTGGGGCATGGCCTGGTACCCGGATGCGGCGCAGCGGGATTTTACGGCGCAGGTCATTAAAACCTCAGCATCGGCCATGCGCGATGCACTGGCGGCATTTTTGGCGCAGGAACAGGTGGTACAGGGCGCCACCATCATCGCCCACATCCGCTACATGACGCATGGCGATGTTACCCATGCCAATACCCATCCTTTTGCACGGAATTACCGCAAGCGGGAACTGGTATTTGCCCACAACGGCGTGCTGGAAAACGAGCACCTGAGCTTCACCGGAAAAGCGTATGCGCCGATGGGGAAAACCGATTCGGAGCGCGCGTTTTGTCACCTGCTGAACTCCATGAAGGCCGAGGGCCTCAGAACCGACAAGCCGGAACATTATGCGGCTTTGGAAGCATTGCTCAAGGCCTTGAACAATGACGGCAAAATGAACCTCCTGTTCAGCGACGGTACGCGCCTGTTTGTCTGGCATACCCAAACCCGAACGCAGTCCCTGTATTTCACCCGCCGCATCGCGCCCTTCGGGCAGATTTATTACAAAGACGACGGCATCACGGTGAACCTCGAGGAACAGAAAGACCCGGATTTAAAGGGTTATATCATCGCCACACAAGCGCTTACCGAAGCAGAACACTGGCAGCCTCTGGAAAAAGGAAGACTGCATGTGTTTGAAGGTGGCGACTGCATCTTCGGGATGTAAGGATGGCCGTGCAGATGGCTTGCTGTTGCGCGACGGTTGCGTGGCAGCAAGCCTTCTTTTTTAATGCAGCGGCGTATAAAAAATAATCAGATGACCTGCGTGCGTCATCCCTTCGATATTGTATTTTATTTGTGGATCACCTGAGTCATTAAATTTATCATTACAACATGTTCCAACGCATCACCAACAGACTTTCTTTTTTCTTCCCCAGAAATGCATTTGTGTACCTGGATTCACGGTTGCGCATGCATGAGTTGTTGCATGCAGATTTTCATAAAGAGTTAGGTGCTGCACTGAAAGCGAAGGACATGCAATTGGCATTTCCGCCGAATTTGCGGGTGAACCCCGACGTAGCCGCAGATGCGGTCACCTATTGGGAGTACCATTTTCCGGGCCTGCGCAGCCTGCATCCACGGAAACAACGCCTCCTGTTCCATCAGATTGTTTTGGGTTTCGACCTGGGCATGGCGGCCATGCTGATGGCGCGCAAGCTTGGACTGGAACCGGAGCAAAATCACCTGTTGTTCTTTGACCACCAGGGCCGCACCTGGCACCATGGGAATCTGCGCGACCTGGAAGCGGCGATCGCCCTGATGCAGCACATCAGCCAGGGACTGGTGCCGATGCCCTGGTTGGACGAGGCGACGGAAGATGTTCCTTTTCAGGTTCAGGAACCCGACGGCGTATTTCGTCAGGTTTTGCATTCCATGCCTCCGCCCGATTTGGCGCAGGCCGCTGTCGATGATTCGGATGAGTTCGTGTACAACGACCGCCTGCTGGAAACCCTGGAAGGCGGCATGCGCCGTTTCCTGCAAGAGCAGGAACAAATTGAGCAACAGG
>JBIKKI010000001.1:0-93965 GCA_044360435.1 Bacteroidia bacterium | reverse complement strand
ATTTGCAGATTATTTTCTTCGGAAGACAGTTTTGTCCGGCGCGTGGCCACAAGCCAGAGCTGTGTCCCATTTGTTCGGTGCTCGGCTGCCGCGAGTGATGCTTAATACAACAGGTGTTTCTTTGCCTGTGTGCGCCAGCCCGCCTGACTTTCGTAATCCACGAAATAAATCTTCAAATCTGCCTGACTTTCATACTTCACAAAGTAGATTTTCTTCTTGGCCTGACTGGCATAATCCGTGAAAAACCATTTGCCGTCGTTGCCGCTGGCCTGACTCTGATATTTCACCTTATAAACCTTAAGGTCTGCCTGGCTTTCGTAACTCACCACAAAAACCTTCACATCCGCCTGACTTTCATAATCTACAGCGTAAACGGACTGAGCCTGTAGTTTCCCTGGGACGAAACACCAGAATAGTGCGAGGCCCAGCATATATTTCAAACACTGCATGCAACGAAGTTAAGCCGCGTGTGCTGTTTTCAGGCCTGTGTGAACCAAAAAGGCAACGGATACGGTTGCGTGGGACGGTTGCGGATGCGCCATGCCTGAGGCCACAGATTGTTGCTGCGGCGACCCAGGTGGTTGATCCAGCCCAAGGGCAGTCCTTCAAAAGAAACTGCATTCCATCCTTCAGAAGCTGTTTCAGGCAGAATGCCATCTCCACACAGAAACAACAGGGCTTCTTCCAATGAAAGCGCAGCGCTTTTCCCGCTGTTGAAATGCACGCTGAGCGCCAATTCAGGATCGGGCTTGAATTTCTTTCCCATGAATGCACCCGCGCGGCTGCCGACATGTACCACCCGGACCGGATGCAACATCGTGCTGAAGCGGGCAGCCCTTTCGCTGATGAGGTACAACCCCTCTTCGCGTTCAACCAGGTGCGCACCTTCAGAAACCCACGCCGGCCGGCTGATTTCCTTGCGTTTTACCAACTGCTGCTTGACCGGTTCCCGGGATTCATCCACCTGGCCCCGCTTCTGAAGCACCCCAACAAAAAAACCTTCGCCCCCGCCATTTTCCGGCCAATGATACCAACAGGAAGTGTCACTATTCCCTTCCGCCAATCCCCAAACGGCAGGAAGTTTTATGGAAACCGGTACTGCATCCGCAGATTGCAAGAGGGTTTCGAGTTGCCCTTCGTTTTCAGAACGATTCAGGGTGCAGGTGCTGTACAACAAAAATCCGCCGGGTTTCAATGCAGGCCAGACATCATCGAGCAGACGTTGCTGTCGGGCCGCGCAGAAGCGCACCAGGTCGGGCGACCAATGTTCGCGGGCTTCCTCACTTTTACGGAACATCCCTTCCCCGCTGCAAGGCGCATCAACAAGAATCACGTCGAACCGTTCTTCATGCCCGCGAAACGCCACCGGATCCGCCTGCGTGACCAAAAGATTATCCCAACCAGCCTTGCTCAGGTTTTCCTGCAACACACCCACACGAGATTTAATGGGTTCGTTGGATACCAAAACGCCTGTGCCCGAAAGCAAATTCGAAAGGTGTACACTCTTTCCGCCGGGCGAGGCGCAGAGGTCGAGCACCGTTGGTTGCGCCGGCAGTTGAAGCATGGAAAACAAAGTTCCGGTGAGTTGGCTTCCGGCCTCCTGAACGTAATAGGCACCGCCATGAAACCACGGGTCGTACACAAACTGAGGCCTTGGGGCAAGAAATAAACCCCTTGTATTCCACAAAACAGCA
The DNA here is from genome assembly GCA_044360435.1 of Bacteroidia bacterium. Taxonomy (GTDB): domain Bacteria; phylum Bacteroidota; class Bacteroidia; order NS11-12g; family UBA955; genus REEB481. The sequence goes on along the minus strand of JBIKKI010000001.1, from coordinate 92,271 downwards.
CTTGCGGCGCCAGGCGCTGCGATGCCAAATTTCCTGGGGTGAAGGTTTACAGAAACGCCTCCGGGCTGTTCAAAAGCCTGTATCTTTTGCACATAACTGCCGGCATAATCACCACGCAGGCGTTCTAAAAAAGCCTCCGGTAAATCCATGTGGCAAAAAAAGTATATTCTAAGGATGTGCCTTCATGGCCAAGGCTTTGATTATCTTTGTGAAACAACATAAGTAAATCATCAATGAATACTTCAAAAATGAATGTTCCTCCTCCAGTATTTGAAAATCAGGGGAACAAGTTTTACGGAGAGTTACGTGCAGCGGTAGACGAGTTTTTCAAGAAAAAAGGAATAAAGAAAACCGGCGACCGCCGTTTGTACACCAAAACGACCATCATCATGGTGGCCGTTCCGACTTTGTTGGTATTGGCACTGTTTGCCGGACTTCCTGTTTGGGCGTCGGTGCTTTTGTTTGCCTTGGTAGGCGTATTTCATGCACTGGCTGGATTCAACATCATGCACGATGCCTGCCACGGCAGCTTCTCTTCCAAAGGGCGCGTGAACAATTGGTTCGGTAACATCATGAGCCTGTTGGGCAGCCATGCCTTCATCTGGAAAACAAAACACAATGTGATTCACCACACATACACCAATGTAGATGGTGTTGATGACGACATCGCCAAAATTCCGGCATTGCGTCATTGTCCCAGCCAACCCTGGAAACCTGCACACAAATTCCAACATGTGTATATGATGGGTTTATATGCCATCAGTTCTGTGTTCTGGATGTATGTTGCTGATTTTGAAAAGTACTTCAAGCGCCGCGTATACACCACAGATCTTCCAAAAATCCCTGTCCATGAACATGTGATTTTCTGGGTAACCAAATTGATGTACACAGTTGTATACCTCGGACTTCCCATCTATTTCCTGGGTGTTGGCGCTGGCGTTCTTTGCTTCTTCTCGCTGCATATTACCCTCGGAATCATTCTGAGTTGTGTGTTCCAGATGGCCCACGTGGTAGAAAAAACACACTTTGTAGAAGCCAATATGGATGTGCGCACACGCATTCCTCAGGAGTGGGCTGTACACCAAATGGCTACCACTGCGAACTTTGCTCCCAACTCTGCATTTTGGACTTGGTTTACAGGCGGCCTGAACTTTCAGGTAGAACACCATTTGTTCCCGCAAATCAGCCACGTGCATTATCCGGATGTGCGTAAAATTGTACAACAGGTTGCGGCCAAATACAATGTTCCATACCTGGAATATCCCACCTTCCGTGAGGCCTTCTTCTCACACCTGCGTTTGATGCGCCAGCTCGGGTCCGGTAAAGACCTGCAGTTGGCTCATTCCTGAACAGAATCCAACACCCTGGTGGTGTACCTATAACATGATGTGCTCCTACTCCCGCGTATTCCTGTCTGCTTGTCTTGTCCTGACACTCGGTGCCTGCAGGAAAAATGATTCCACCTATTGGGATGCTGAATACCTTGCACCCATAGCCCGTGCAGACATCGCCCTTGACCAACTGTACACAGGAAACCTGCTTAACAAGGCCGGCGACAGCAGTTATGCGCTGGAATACAACCAACTCGTTTATACCAGCAACCGTCTGGACGGAATCAAAATACCCGATACGGTTGTTACCCGATACTTCACACTGAAAACCCTGCGCCTGAATGACCAGAGCATCTCGCGCAGGGTTACGCTTGCTGAAATCAATCCTGCATTCATTCTGGCACACGGCAGCACGCAGGTGATTCCGGCACAAAACCTCACCAACCTCAACCCGGTAGATCTTGACGCCAGTGCCTTCTTCGAATACGCCACGCTCGACAGTGGCTGGCTGACCATGGAGATTTTCAATGAGCTTCCGGTCAATCTTTCTGAAGTGACTTTTGAGCTTCGGAACAAAACCGACAACTCTGTTGTCAGCACCCAAACCTTCTACAACCTGGCCCCTAATTCCCGGCAAAACTCCAGAACATCGCTGTCCGGTAAAACTGTTTACAAAACACTTACTGCGCAGATAAAAACACTGAAAACCGACGCCAGCAGCGGACCTGTGGTGGTTGATGCATTTAAAGGCGTTCAGTTGAACCTCACGGTGAATGGACTCAAACCCAGAGCCGCAACAGCTGCATTCCCCAGTCAAAATGTGCTGTACCAGGATGAAGGAACCAGTATGGAAATGGGCGGACCTGAGCTCAAGTTTGTTCAGGCCAGAAAAGGAACCCTGCGCATCCGCATTTCTACCACCATTCAGGAAAACCTGACCATGACCTTCCGCCTCCCCAATGTGGTGAAGAATGGACAAAGTGTTGAACGCATCATCAAGGTGCCCGCCGCTGTTCCGGGAGAAACAAAAAAATATGTGGAAGATGTGGACATGAATGGCTACGTGGTTGATTACCGCGGTAAAAACCCTTCTGTTACCGATACGGTAAACACCTTCCACCAGATTGTCATTGTGAACCTGGACAGCAGTGGGCGGAAGGTAAACGTTTCGCTCGACGACAGCGTGCGTGTGGAATACGGCATTGTGGGTGTTGAACCCGAATGGGCGATTGGGTACTTCGGCCAGTCGAACGAGCAAATCAACGGTGTTCAGCTTGTGGATCTGTTTAAAGGTATTGGCGGCAGTCTGGAACCGGAAAATGTGTCTTTGCGCGTGCGCGTTTCCAACGGCGTTGGCGCCCAGGGACGTGTGCTGATCAAAAGTCTGGAAAGCCAGAACTCCCTGAACAACACCTCCATTCCCTTGGTCGCTCCTACCCTGCTCGGCGTGAACACAGACATCAACGCCGCCACCTTCCAGCCTTGGGCGCCTTGGGAAACTTCCTACATTTTAAACACCAGTAATTCCAACGTGCGCAGTTTCATTGGCAACCTGCCCAACCAGCTTGCCTACGACCTGAACCTGCAGATGAATCCCAATGGTAATACCACCCGTTGGAAGGATTTCTTATACCACGACAAACCTCTGAACGTGTACCTGGATGCTTCCATGCCGATCAGTTTCAAATCTCCCGGTGTGTATTTCCGGGATACACAGGTGCTAAACCTTGGCGCGATTAAGGGAATAGAACAGGCAAAAAGTGCCGTGTTGAAAATTTACGCCGAGAACGATTACCCGGTGAGCATCAGCATGAAAGCCTATTTGTTGGATGCCAATCGTTTTGTTTTGGACAGCATCGTTCCTGAGGCACAGATTCCTGCTTCGACCGTGAATCAGGCCAATGGCGCGGTGATTGCCCGTTCCGCGGCAACACTGCTGGCACCGGTGTCTGAAACAGGTATGGTAAACCTCCGCGGGGCGCGCTACATCGTGTTTGTGCCGCGCCTGAACACAGAGGGTTCCGACTACAGAAAATTGTACTCCTTCTACAGGCTAAAACTTCGCCTGGTGGGTCAAGTAACCATTGCTAATTCCTTTTAACGCAGCATGTTTCTGACTAAAAAAGCGCTGTTGCTCTTTCCGGCAATAAGCATTGCCCTTGTACTTTCCGCACAAAACACCCCATTGGACAGCAGTAAGCTTCAAGAAGAGCGCGACAGCAATCTTGTACTTTCCGCACAAAACACACCTTTGGACAGGATACACCGTCCTACTCAGGTAATTACGAAATATGTGCTTCCGAGCAACCTCGAAATCACCACACAGGCCATGTATTACAGCAGCAAGGTGCCTGCAGGCGCGTTATTTCGTGTGCAGGGCGGAACGCTAAACAACAATATGATTGGTAAAACGGCTGACCGTATTGGATCAGGGGTGGCTTCCATTCAGGGAGAAAACTCGATTCAGGTGTGTTTTAATGATCAGGCGCATAGCGTTTTTCCCTCCAAAACAGGATACTGGTCGCTGGATTATAAGTACACAAACCTGGTTGGGGCAAGCTTCAACCAAGATGCTTTTAATCTGGTTTTTCGCGGCAACGCACCTTTTGCCGGCACCACCATGCGGAGTGAGCAACTCAGCCTGAACAGCATGTCCTGGAATCAACTGGGTGCCAGCTACATAAAAACAATAAAGCCTGCGGGAAAAGGAAACTATTGGTTTGAAGCCGGAGCGTCCTGGGTGTTTATGCGCGAATACACCCGTCTCTCCATGCCGCGTGCGCATCTGTTCACTTCCGCCCTTGGCGACAGCCTGAACCTGTCTTACCAACTTGATGTTACGCGTAAGGACAAAAACGACCTTGGGTTTTATCCGCTCAGCCACGGCGCTTCCATCAACCTTCAGTTTGGTGGAATGAAAGGGAAAAACGAACAATCACATTATTGGCGCGTTTCTGTTTCTGACTTGGGCCTGGTTTCCTTAGGCGCTGCGGGTGCTTCTTATACCAAAGACTCTGCCTTCGGGATTAATGGATGGGAGGTGCCGTTCACACCATATGGCATCGACAGCAACGCTTCATTCAGCAACTATTTTGACACCTTGCTGAACCGCATGAATCCGCGCCGTTCCGGTCTGAATTCATTGGTATCCCTCCCGGCGTTGTTCAGTTTCTCCAAAGGTGTTTACCTGAGTAATGGGCGACACATCTTTGGAAACCTGGTGTACCGTGCTTATCCCGGGTTTATTCCCAGGGTCAGCTTTGGGTATGGAAAATATAAGGGGCGGTTTTATTACGGTTCTCAACTTGCATACGGAGGCGTTCATGCTTTCGATGTGCGCGCCTTTGTTTCGTGCACCATTAAAAACCTTCGCGTGCGCATGGACATCAACAGTGTTGAGGGTTTGCTGTTCCCCGGTAAACTAGGTGGAGCCGGCGCGACGCTGCTCCTCATTTGGGATTTATAAGCTGCGCTTAGGATTCTGACGGTGCTTCAGCAGATGCTTCAGGTTGCTGCGTCTCTGGCGCAGGTGTTGTTTCTGAAGTGCCTTGTTCTTCAGTGCCGCTGTTGATGAACTCCTCGTAGGTGGTTTTGGTGTTGAATGGGCGCTTGCCGATTAGTTGTTCCAAATCAGACTGGAACAGCACCTCTTTCTTTAATAATTCCTGAGCGAGTGCTTCTGTGTGCTGTTTGTGTTCCAGCAGCAGGCCTTTGGTGCGGGTATATGCCTGATCTACCAACTCGCGCACCTCCTGATCAATGAGTTCGGCAGTTTTCTCGCTGTAGGGTTTTTGATATCCATATTCACCCTGTGCATCGTAGAAGCTCAGGTTGCCCACCTTCGTACTCATTCCGTACACGGTAACCATGCTGTATGCCAGTTTCGTTACACGCTCCAAGTCGTTTTGGGCGCCGGTGCTTACTTTATTGAAAAACACTTCTTCCGCAGCGCGGCCACCCAAGGTCATACACATAGAGTCAATCAACTGCTCGGTGCGGTAGAGGTATTGTTCTTTGGGAAGGTATTGTGCGTATCCCAATGCGGCCACTCCGCGTGGAACGATGGAAACCTTCACCAGCGGATCTGCAAATTCCAGGAACCAACCGGCAACGGCATGTCCTGCTTCGTGGTAGGCCACAATTTCCTTTTCCTCCGGAGAAATCAACTTGTTCTTCTTTTCCAAACCACCAATCACGCGGTCGATGGCATCCTGAAAATCTTGCATTTCCACGGATTCTTTCCCTTTTCTGGCGGCAATCAGCGCGGCCTCATTGCACACGTTGGCAATTTCTGCACCTGCAAAACCCGGTGTTTGGGCTGCAAGCTTTTTCGCTTCCACATCAGCCGCAAGCTTCGTAAGCGGCTTCAGGTGTACTTTGAAAATCTGCTCCCTGCCAATGAGATCTGGCTTGTCCACGGAAATCTGTCTGTCAAAACGGCCGGGGCGCAACAGTGCAGAATCAAGAATATCGGGTCTGTTGGTAGCCGCCATCAAAATCACACCACTGTCTGTTCCAAAGCCATCCATTTCGGCGAGCAATTGGTTCAGGGTGCTTTCGCGTTCGTCATTGCTGCTTTGCACCAGGTTTTTACCACGGGCGCGGCCGATGGCGTCAATTTCATCGATGAAAATAATGCAGGGCGCCTTCTCTTTAGCTTGTTTGAATAAATCACGAACCCGGCTTGCTCCCACACCCACAAACATTTCTACGAAATCAGAACCCGACAACGAAAAGAAAGGAACTCCTGCTTCACCGGCAACCGCCTTGGCCAGCAAGGTTTTTCCTGTACCGGGAGGGCCCACCAGCAATACCCCTTTCGGAATTTTGCCGCCCAGGTTGGTGTATTTTTTGGGGTTCTTCAGAAAGTCAACGACTTCCATCACCTCCATTTTAGCCTCCTGAAGTCCGGCTACGTCCTTGAAGGTTACATTCACCTTTGTATCTTTATCGTACAACTGGGCGCGTGCACGGCCTATGTTGAAGATGTTAGGGCCTGAACCGCCAGAGTTACCACCCATCCGACGCATCACCAACATCCAGAAACCAACGAAAATGAGTATGAAGAACAACCAGTTCAGAATCTGCCCGGTATAATCGGCACGGGTTTTAAACTCCAGCTTCAGCGCCAGGTCTGGGTTGATGTTCTTTGCTTTCAACTCCCCTTTGAGCGCTTCAAGTTCCCTGTTGAAATAATCAATCTCTGTTTCGAAATAATACTGCGGAACATCGCTGCCGAACGCATCGGCATTGCCTTTTAACTTTTTGTGTTCTTCTTTATCCAGCGCCTCGCTGGTGAGGAATACTTCAACCTCACTTTCATTCCACACCACCATTTTTTCTACTTCTTCACTCAGCACCATGCGTTTTACATCGTTCCAGGAGCTTGGCTTGCCATGTTCTTTGGGAAAAAAGTTGATGATGATGAAGGCAAGAATCACCAAGGCATAAATCCAATTGGGATTAAAGCGCGGTTTGCGCTCCTGGGGTTTTGGTTGTTGTTGATCGTTCATTGTTTTGGGCAAACGCTTCGTTCGGAGTGGGTTTGGCAAACAATGCACCACAAACTACTCCAAAGGACAAATTTAAGTCATTATCCGACGAAATATGGGCGGGAGCTGCTTTGTTTTAACACCTGACAAAGCGGCAGCAATCACTGTCTGTGTTTGTCGTGGTTTGCTTCTTTCTACCTCAACTATATATTAGGTTCGGGTTGCACCCGATCATCCGTGAAACACTGTCCACCCTCATAATCGCAGTCTTGCTGCACAAGAAGATCGTATATACTGGTTTTTCTTCTTTTAGAGACCACCTCCGGTAATGTGGGTAGTGAATCTGTTCTGATGATCACAAGCCAGGCAAGTCAACACCATTCAATTTCCACACGGAATTACTTTTTATCTCGCACAAACAAACCTTATCCCAACGCCAATGTTTTACTTTTGCAGTTTAGAAGCTGTCTAAACAGACACGAAAAAATCTATGGTTAAATTACCCGTTTACCTCGACAACAACGCTACCACTCCGGTTGATCCCCGTGTGTTGGAAGCCATGATGCCCTTTTTCACACAACATTTTGGCAATGCTTCCAGCCGCAACCACGCATTTGGTTGGGAAGCCGAAGACGCCGTGGACCAGGCCCGTAAGGATATTGGTGACCTGATCAACGCCAGCGATAAGGAAATCATTTTCACCAGCGGCGCTACCGAAAGCAACAACCTGGCACTGAAAGGCGTGTTCGAAATGTACCGCGATAAGGGAAACCACATCATCACCGTAAATACCGAACACAAAGCCATTCTCGACACCTGCAAGCATCTTGAAAAAGCCGGTGCTGAGATTACATATCTGGAAACAGGGGCCGATGGGTTGGTTACCGCCGCTCAGGTGGCAGCAGCCATGCGTAAGGAAACCATTTTGGTTACCATCATGTACGCCAACAACGAAATAGGTGTTGTTCAACCCATTCGGGAAATTGGTGCCCTTTGCGCCGAAAAAGGTGTATTGTTTCACAGCGATGCTACCCAGGCCGTGGGAAAAATTCCCGTGGACGTGATTGCAGACAACATCCACCTGATGAGCTTTACTGCGCACAAAATGTACGGACCCAAAGGAATTGGTGCGCTTTACGTACGTCGCAAAAACCCAAGGGTAAAAGTTACCGCCCAAATGGACGGTGGCGGACATGAACGTGGCATGCGCAGCGGAACCCTGAATGTTCCGGGCATCGTAGGATTCGGAAAAGCTGCGGCCCTCGCCAAAGCCGAAATGCACGCCGATGCAGAGCGGCTGTCTAAACTCCGCGATAAACTTGAAAACGCGCTGCTCGAACTTGAAGAAAGCTATGTGAATGGTTCACGCGAACACCGCCTGCCACATTGCACCAATATGAGCTTCAAATACGTAGAAGGCGAAGGCCTGATCATGGGTGTGAAAGACATTGCCGTGAGCTCCGGAAGTGCCTGCACCAGCGCCAGCCTGGAACCAAGCTACGTGCTTAAAAACCTGGGTCTCGACGACGAACTCGCACACAGCAGCCTGCGCTTTGGCCTGAGCCGCTTTACCACAGAAGAAGAAATTGATTTTACCATCAACTGCGTAAAAACAGCTGTGACGCGCCTCCGGGAAATGAGCCCACTCTGGGAAATGTTTAAAGAAGGAATTGACCTGAAAAGTGTTCAATGGCAGGAACATTGATTGTTTAGACTTGTTCCAAATAATATCTTTGTACACAAATAACCAACATCATTATGGCATACTCTGAGAAAGTAATAGACCACTACACCAACCCAAGGAACATCGGAACCCTGGATAAAAACAGCAACACCGTAGGAACCGGTTTGGTAGGCGCTCCTGAGTGCGGCGACGTGATGCGCCTGCAAATTCAGGTGAATCCCGAAACGCATGTGATTGAAGATGCCAAGTTTAAAACATTTGGGTGTGGTTCTGCCATTGCCTCTTCTTCCCTCGCTACCGAGTGGCTGAAAGGCAAAAGTGTGGATGAAGCGCTGTCCATCGACAATATGGACATCGTAGAAGAGTTGGCCCTTCCACCTGTGAAAATCCATTGCAGCGTGCTGGCAGAAGATGCCATCAAAGCCGCCATCAACGACTACCGCGTGAAGCAGGGTCTTGAGCCCATTGTTGACAATCAGGCCAAACACCATTAATCATGAATGCAGGAAATTCTGACCTGAGCATCTCTTCCAAAGCCTTTGACAAGGTCATGGATTTGATGCGGGATGCCTCCATCCAGCCGGGTGAATATTTTCTGCGCGTAAGCGTTAAAGGTGGTGGTTGTTCTGGTTTGAGTTATAACCTAGACTTCGACAACGAATCCAAACCTGGCGATATGGAATTCTTCCACAACGGCCTTAAAATGGTTTGCGACATGAAAAGTTTTCTGTACCTGTGTGGCACAGAACTCGATTTCAGCGACGGCCTCAACGGGAAAGGGTTCAGTTTCATCAATCCAAATGCAGCACGCACTTGCGGCTGCGGTGAAAGTTTCGCTGTTTAATTCCGGGTAACAACCCGCTACTGAAGCCCGCAGAACAACTAAATTCGCGGGCTTCATGGCTTCATATCCTTTCCGACAAATAGAATCCCGCTGGCAACAGCAATGGAAAGAACAGGGTTTATATCAAGTAGAGATAGACCCTTCCCGACCAAAATATTATGTGCTGGACATGTTTCCCTATCCCTCGGGTGCCGGCCTGCACGTTGGCCACCCGCTCGGATATATTGCCAGCGATATTGTAGCCCGTTACAAAAGGCAAAATGGCTACAATGTGCTTCATCCAATGGGTTATGATGCTTTTGGATTGCCTGCTGAACAGTATGCCATCCAAACCGGACAACACCCAGCCGTCACCACCAATGCAAACATCCGCCGATTCCGTGAGCAGTTGGACCGCATGGGGTTTTGTTACGACTGGTCGCGCGAGGTGCGCACCTGCGATCCTGAATATTACAAGTGGACTCAATGGATTTTTTCGCTGTTGTTCAACCATTGGTACGATTCTTCTGTACAAAAGGCTCGTCCTGTATCTACCCTGGTGGAACAGTTCGTGGAACAGGGTGCCGCGCCCTTTGATACGCTGAAAGAAGCTGGCATTTCCTTCAGCGCCGGCGAGTGGAAACTATTCAGTGATGCGCAGAAAGAAGCAGTTCTGAATCGCTTCCGCCTGGCCTTTTTGGACGAAACAACGGTGAACTGGTGTCCGGAAATGGGCACGGTGCTGGCCAATGAAGAAGTTGTAAACGACCCGCAAAAAGGTCCGGTGAGCGAACGTGGCGGATTCCCTGTTGAACGCAGAAAAATGAAGCAATGGTTCCTGCGCATCACCGCTTATGCCGACCGGCTGTTGGATGGTTTGGATGAACTCCAGTGGAGTGATTCCATCAAGGAAATTCAAAAGAACTGGATTGGCAAAAGCACCGGCGCAGAAATCAGCTTCTCCTGCGTAGGCACGAACCGCAGTATTCCCGTTTTCACCACCAGGCCAGATACTATTTTCGGTGCAAGTTTTTTGGTTCTGGCGCCTGAATATGATGGCCTGGAAGCACTTTGTTCCGATGCACAGCGTGAGGTCGTTATGGCTTATGCTGCAAAGGCTAAAAACAGAAGTGAAATTGACCGCATGGCCTCGGTAAACAAAACGGGTGTATTTACCGGACTCGAAGTGGTAAACCCTTTTACCGGAAAAGCCATTCCTGTTTGGGTAAGCGATTATGTGTTGGCGGGTTATGGAACAGGAGCTATTATGGCCGTTCCTGCCCACGACGAACGCGACTTTGATTTCGCCCAGGCGTTCCAATTGCCCATCATTCCCGTGATTCAGCCGACAGGCGAAACACTTGAAGAACCTCTTGGGGCAGCTTATGCTGCTAAAGATGGTGTTTGTATCAACAGCGCATTCTTAAATGGTTTATCTGTAAAAGAAGCCATTGCGAAAATGTTGGAAGAAGTTGAGGCTCGGAACCTTGGAAGAAGCAAAACAAATTACAAACTCAGGGAAGCTGGTTTTGGACGTCAGCGCTATTGGGGTGAACCAATTCCCGTAGTATTTGACGAAGCCGGTGTTCCAAGGTTGGTAGCAGCGCTACCCGTGGAATTGCCCGCCGTGGACAGCTACAAACCTTCAGGAACGGGCGAAAGTCCGCTTGCCGGTGTTCTGGATTGGGTTTCTACACCCGACGGTAAGCGCGAAACCGACACTATGCCTGGTTGGGCTGGCAGCAGTTGGTACTTCCTGCGCTACACCGACCCCCATAACGCTACACGTTTTGCCGGTGCCGAAGCTCTGGAATACTGGAACCAGGTTGACCTTTATGTGGGTGGCAGCGAGCATGCCACAGGCCATCTGCTGTACAGTCGTTTTTGGACAAAATTTCTGTTTGACCTTGGCTTAATCGCTTGGGATGAGCCTTTTAAACGCCTCGTCAATCAAGGCATGATCATGGGAGAAGATGGTCAGAAAATGAGCAAACGCTGGGGAAATGTAGTAAACCCCGACGACGTGTGTGATGCCTATGGTGCTGATACCTTACGCATGTACGAAATGTTCCTCGGTCCATTAACAGACAGCAAACCCTGGAATACCAACGGCATCGAAGGGGTAAGTCGCTTTTTAAACAAACTGTGGCGCTTGTATGTGCAGGAAGAGGCTTGTGTTTTGACAGATGAAGAACCTGGCAAAGATGAACTGAAGGTGCTGCATAAAACCATTCAAAAGGTAAGTGGCGATATCGAAAACATGAGCTTTAACACCTCTGTTTCCGCGTTTATGGTGGCTGTAAATGAGCTTCAGTCCATGAAGTGTAAGAAGCGCGCCATCCTGGAACCTTTGGTGGTTTTGCTTGCGCCCTTTGCCCCTCATATCGCGGAAGAATTGTGGCACATGATGGGTAATCTAAGCAGTGTTCATCTGGCTTCTTGGCCCAATTTCAACCCCGAATACCTGGTGGAACAAGCGTTTAACTATCCCGTGAGTATTAATGGAAAAACACGCACCAGCATCATGTTTGCGCTCGATGCAAGCGATGCTGAAATGGAAGCCGCTGTTTTTACAAATCCGGAAGTGGTGAAGTGGATGGATGGAAAACCCCTAAAGAAATTAATCATCGTGAAGGGCCGCATCATCAACGTGGTTGTTTGATAATCACTTCTTCCGAAGCAAGAACCATTGCACAGCAAGGGTATAGACTTCCATACCCAAACCAAAAATCCCTCCCGTGGCGCTTTTCGCTATAAGTTCCATGTGGCGTTCCGGTTCCCGTTTGTACACATTACTGATATGCACGCCTATGACTGTTACGGCAATGGCCGACACAGCATCTGCAATGGCTACGGAAGTGTGGCTGTAGCCTCCGGCGTTCAAAACAATTCCATCAGCTTGTTGAGGCCCGGGCGTTCCATATTGATGCAGGAGGTTGATCAGTTCACCCTCCACATTGCTTTGATGAAAGAAAAAATCAACGCTTGGAAACTGCCTTTTCAAATCCTGTTCACAGGCATCCCAACTGCCGGATCCATAGATTTCCGGTTCTCTGCTTCCCAGCAAGTTCAGGTTGGGTCCATTGATTACTGCAATGCGCATGTTCAAATAACTTCTATGTTTCGGTTAAGTTCGCAGCTCAACTGGAAAAAATAAGCATCAATGGGTAAAACACTGGTAACCGGAGCCACCGGGTTGTTGGGGGCACACCTCACCTGTTCCCTCTTGCAGCGTGGCACGCTTGTGGTTGCCCTGAAACGCGAACACAGTAAGCTCAACTTGTTCAACAAAGTGGCGAACCTTTATGGTATTGATTCCGAGCATCCGCTTTTACAATGGGTAATCGGCGACCTTGACGATGTTTTTTCCCTGGAAGAAGCGTTGAAAGGAATAGACGTGGTTTTTCATTGTGCAGCCTTTGTTTCCTTCTATAAAAAAGATGCTGCACAGATGATGCGAACCAATGTTCAGGGTACCGCCAACCTGGTTCATGCCGCCCTGAAATGCAAGACACCGTATTTATTGCATGTGAGCTCCATCGCTGCGCTCGGAAGAAGTGAACAAGATGCCCCAATCAACGAAGAAACTGAATGGAACGATCATCCTCTGAATACCAATTATGCGATTTCCAAACACCTGAGTGAATTGGAGGTCTGGCGGGGGTTTGAAGAAGGTCTTTCCGGAGCCATTGTTAATCCGGGAATCATCATTGGTGCCGGCGACGGAATCAGCGGATCCAATATGTTCTTTCACAGAATCAGTCGTGGCCTGACCTTTTTTCCGATGGGAACCAATGGGTTCGTTTCTGTTGAAGATACCGTGAAATTGATGATGAAGCTGGCTGATGAAAAAATCAGGCATCAGCGCTATATCGCCATTGCTGAAAGCTGTTCTTACCAAAAACTGTTGCATACCCTTGCACAAGCCTGCGGAAAACCCGAACCATCTGTTCCTATCAATGGATTTTGGTATTGGTTGTTTTATCTGATCATCCGTTGGACGGAGCCTGTGTTGGGAACCTTGTTACCCCTGTCGTCAGAGAACATCCGGGTAAGCCGGCACCGTTCCACCTATGACAACCAAAAGGCGCGTGCGCTGGGAATAACATTTGAACCCCTGAGCGATACTGTTAAACGCTGCGCGCAGCAGCTGAGGCTTAATGCTTAACTTTGCCACATCGTGCGTTTCGGAGTTGTAATATTTCCCGGATCTAATTGTGACAAGGACCTCATTGCGGCCCTGGAAGAACATTGCCCTGGTTCTGTTGAAACCTTATGGCACCAGGACACCGACTTAAAGTCCTGCGATTTTATCTTCCTGCCCGGTGGTTTTTCCTACGGTGATTACCTGAGAAGTGGTGCCATAGCTGCCAAGTCGTCCATTATGGAATCAGTAATTGCTTTTGCCCATAAAGGCGGTTATGTGATGGGTATTTGCAATGGCTTTCAGATTTTATGCGAATCCGGTCTGCTTCCCGGAGCTTTGCTCCGAAACACCAACATGCGCTTTACGTGCAGCAACGTGTATTTAAAGCCTGTGAATACCAGTCTTCCATTGTTGTCGCACTACGACGCTCATAAGGCCTATAACATACCCATTGCGCATGGAGAAGGCCGCTATTACGCCGATGCCGAAACATTGAAACAGCTGGAAGAAAATGGACAGGTTTTGTTCCGTTATTGCGATGCTGCTGGAACTGTTAACGAAGATGCCAACCCCAATGGTTCGGCAAACAACATTGCCGGGGTTTGCAATGCAGGAAAGAATGTATTTGGCATGATGCCTCACCCTGAAAGAGCAGCCTTCGTACATCTGTTTAATACAGACGGTGTTGGTTTGTTCCAGGGCATCAGCTCCTTGATTTCCAAATAAACATTGCGCCTTTCCAGGCAACTCTTTTTTTGACTTGGGGCAACGTTGATGGCCTGAAGGCTGTCATTGGTATATACAAACTCCCTTTTGATAAACCGATGTATGGGGCGCTTGTATCACAGCCAGATATTGAAGCGCTGAATCCATGAGCAAAACCGCCAATAAAGCCCCTGTTCGCCGCGCTCCTGCCCCGAAGCCGGAAAAGAACTCAGATACAGCAGCGCAACAACAGGCAGCTGGGGTTTAAGTTGTTAGCCATCTGAGGTTCCCTGTTGCACGCGTGCCGCGTTTTCTGCAAGCTGCAGCGCTTCTATGATTGCATCAGGTTTTCCGTGCAATACCTCCTGAAGGTTATACACAGTAAGGTTAATTCGGTGATCGGTAACACGACTTTGCGGGAAGTTGTATGTCCTGATTTTCGCGCTTCTGTCACCGGTGGAAACCAGCGTTTTCCTTTGTGCTGCAATGGCTTCTTCTTGCTTACGTACCGTATCTTCATACAAACGTGTGCGTAACATATTCATAGCCTTTTCCCTGTTTCCAAGCTGTGTGCGCTCTGTTTGACATACCACTACAATTCCGCTTGGTTTATGGGTCAGCTGAACCTTCGTTTCAACTTTATTCACGTTTTGCCCGCCAGCACCCCCGCTGCGTGACGTGTGTAATTCGATGTCACGCTCATTCAGTTGCACGTCGATCTCTTCTGCTTCCGGCAACACTGCAACGGTTACAGCCGAAGTGTGTATGCGTCCCTGTGTTTCTGTTTGGGGCACGCGCTGAACCCGGTGGACGCCACTTTCATACTTTAAGGTACCGTACACCAGATTACCCCTGATGAGCATGATGTACTTACTGTATCCTCCCGCCGTTCCTTCATTATAGTCAATAGTTTCACACGACCAACCGCGCTGCTCACAAAACCTCAGGTACATTCTTGCCAGATCCCCAACGAACAAGCACGCTTCATCTCCTCCTGTTCCCGCACGGATTTCCAATACAGCATCCTTCTCATCCTGTGGATCCTTGGGCATCAGCAACAGCCCGATTTTTTGTTCTAACTGGGAACATTCAAGCTCGTTTTTCTCGATGATCTCAAGAGCCAGTTGCTTTATTTCTTTATCGTCTTCCTGCTGAAGAATTTCGCGGGCCTGATCCAATTCATGCAACAAGTGTTTGTACTGCACATAGACCTCTTCCAGCTCTTTCAGCGTATTGTAATCCTTGTTGAGTTTGGCAAAACGTTTTAAGTCGGCAATAATTTCAGGGCTGCTCAACAACTGCTCCGTATCAACAAAACGGGCATGAATTGCCTCCAGTTTCTCTAATAATTTATTCATTGCCGCTTCTGTAAAAGCCCAGGTTGCCCTGATTTAGATTCACCATGCCTTTGGAGGATACTTGTACATCATGAAGTGCAAAGGTACCTGAGCACAACAGCGTATCTCTTTTTGCTGTTGAAACATTAAACGACACAACCCTTGAATCGTCCATCGGCACATAGATATTGTTACCATAGGAACTCCATGATTTACGTGGTTTTATGAAACCGGGCCGTGGAATTAACGAGGAGGTATAGATATTTAAAATCGTGTCTTCTTTAGCTCCGCACATGATTAAATTTCCATTATCACGTATCGCGCTGAAACCCTTGGAGTTGATTCTTAAATTAATTGTCTGACTTTGCAAAGATTTTCCTGAGAAGTCTATCTTTCGGAGTAATCGTTCCCGTGCATCAATAATCCAGCAATTGCCATCTGAGGATCTACCTAATCCAAGGACATAATAATTTTGTAGTGCATTGAAATCAAGTTCTTTTTTGGTGTTCAACTGGTTGTCAAGCACGAGTAGCCTGCGATTCAATCGAAAATATATAAATATATCAAGGGGATTAGACGCGTCAATTAAAGCTACTTGTCCAAACTGATGATAGGATTGTTTGCTCTGTAAATTCCCGGATGGATCCCATAGATACACGATGCCTTCCTTATCAGCTGCTACAGTGTATCCATTGGGTGAAGCAGCTATACATGTAAAAGTTCCTTGTTCGTTTTTATATTCTTTATAATCAATTTGCTCATAAATTCCCCTTGTTGTTAGCGCAAGGATTGAGCAGGTTAAAAGAAATTTCATCATCTTATTTTTTGAACGCTACCAGTTGCACATCGTTTCCATCAAAAACCGCATACGTAGGAGCCTTGAGCCATGTTCCTGTATTTAAATATCTGGTTTGTTCATGAATTTTGATATCAAGTTCCAAATGCCTGTGTCCAAAAATGAAATAGTCATATTCTTCTTTCATGTTTAGTGCATATTGGTATAACAACTCTTTATCATCACCCATATACATACTATACCTGTTTCCTTGGGCTTTCCTGCTTTTCCTGCTCCAGGAAGTCGCGATAAAAAAGCCAAGGTTCGGATGTAATCGTGCAAAAAGCCAGGAAGACCATGGTGCACGAAATATCCTTCTCATAATTTTATATAGCTTTTCGCCTTTACCCAAACCATCCCCGTGATGCAGATAAAAACGTTTTCCTGCGCTTTCTAGGATACAAGAGTCACTGATTACTGTAACACCTAATTCTTTGGACCAATAACCACGTGTCCACATATCATGATTTCCTCTAAACATGAACACGTTTATTCCAGCATCCGTCAATTCCGCAATTTTTCCGAGGAACCTGACATATCCAGCAGGTACAACATGATTGTATTCGAACCAGAAATCAAATTGATCTCCCATCAGAAATATAGCCCGTGCATTTCCTTGTATAGAAGACAACCAGGAAACCAATAAATCTTCTCGTTTCCTGCTTAGCTCACGATTGGGAAAACCTAAGTGGAAATCGCCGGCAAAATAGATGCGCTTACCATCTGGTAAGTCCAATTCTATATGTATTTCAGAGGGAGACAAATTGACTGAGGAATCTTATATCTCCTGTGAAAAAATCTCTTATGTCCTTAACACCGTATCGCAACATACATATGCGATCGAGACCAAGACCAAAAGCAAAACCACTGTAGACCTCAGGATCAATGTCACAATTCTTCAGCACATTGGGATGCACCATTCCGCAACCTAAAATTTCCAGCCACCCTGTACCTTTCGTGAGTCGGTAGTCATCTTCTGTATCTGTTCCTACCCACACGTCCAATTCTGCACTTGGTTCAGTAAAAGGAAAGTAGCTGGGTCGGAAGCGTACCTTGGCCTGAGGACCGAAAAGCTCCTGAATGAAATAAAATAAGGTCTGTTTCAAATCTCCGAAGCTGACATCCTTGTCGATATATAAACCCTCCAGCTGATGAAAAAAGCAATTACTGCGCGCACTTACAGCCTCATTTCTAAACACCCTGCCAGGCATTATCAGCCTCATTGGGGGAGTTCTCTGCTCCATTTCACGAATTTGAACACTGCTCGTATGTGTTCGGAGTACCGATGTGCCGGCAAAAAATGTATCCTGCATGTCTCGTGCAGGATGGTTTTCAGCAAAATTCAGTGCGCCAAAGTTGTGCCAATCATCTTCCAATTCAGGACCTTCCACATGTTCAAAACCCAGCTTGTGGAATATTTGTACTAGTTCATCGCGAACAAGGTTTATAGGATGCTTTCCCCCAGGCTCGTTGAGGTAAACAGGCAAGTGAAATGCATCTTCTGGTACAAGCGCAGCCTTTTCTGATTCCCGCTCTTGAAGGCGCGCAAAAAACTCCTCAGCACTTCGCTTCAGTTCATTAAGGTCTTTACCGAAACGTTTCTTCTCATCAGAAGCAAGATTCTTGAAAGCATCCATTTCCAACTGAATGAGGCCTTTCTTGGCGAGAAACTTCAGTCGGAATTCCTCAGCACCCACATTGTTCTCCTCGATGAGCTGTTCCAACTGTTTGCGTATGCTGACTATTCGCTGTTCCATTTCTTCAGCAAAACTATTCATTTCCTGCTTAATAAGTCTTAGGCACTTTACGGAGTTTCATCAACAGAGAAAGAAGAAATAATACCTTTAAATTAGTTATAGTAAATAATTATTGGCTGTGGATTTGTGGATTAAGAGGTTTTGAAGTACTGCTATAGTTAGTTTTCAAACATGGGATGTGGTCTTTAATTTTTGTAAGTCATTGATTATCAATGTTTTATATTCGAATATTGTGGAGATTATTGATAAATATTGTTATTGCACAGGGTTTTGTTGATGATAATTCTGGTTAATAGGTTGGGGTTAAATAGGGTCCTTATTAACGCGAATTAACATATTGGATTCGGTTGTTTATTTATCCATACAAATTGGATAGTTATTCATGTCAGTATAGGTTCTTTTCTGCCATCATTTGTTCATATTATTAATGATGATGGTGTTTTCTAATCTTGTGTTAATGCTGATGTTCTGTATTAAGAAAGCTGGTTCTTCTTGGATGTTTTGCGTTATAGATGCACGGGTAAAATATGCATTGCGGTCGATATCAGAGGCTATGATGCAATCGTATAACCCTTCAGGCGCTTGTATGGTTTGTTGTTTCAGGTTTCCTGGAAAGTAAAAGGTGTAATTGTATTTTTTAGAAAGTAAGTAAAGAATGTAGGATGTTGAATCGTTTTCTGGTCTGGAAAATTGGATAGTTCCCAGTTTCTCCGGTTTATTCGGTATTTGCAGTTCAATGCGAGGAGTTAATTGTTTTGTATTAATATGATTGTGAAGTTTATTGAATATGATTTTGGTTGCATTGGATTTAAAACTATTAGTGATTATTTTATTTGGAGGTAATAAATGAATTATTTGTTTACTGCTGTCTTTGCCGGCGTAGACTACAATGGTGTCTTTGTTTTCTTTTGGTATTGTGTGATTTATTGTGATTGTTTTAAATTGTGAGGTATCGTTATCAGGTTCAAAATGAAATGCAGTGACCCACTCAGTTAATACTGCTTTTAGGTTGTAATTGTATCCGTGTTCATCTATAATGTTTATAGGATTTATAGTATCTAAAATGGAAATAAGGGCGGTATCTGGATGATATGGAGTGTTATTTGGGACTATTATTTTACTTCCTGATAAACCCGTTATCATGCCTGAATTGCCGTATCTAAAGACTTGGAGTTTTAATTTTTCTGGGTAACTGGAATAGCTGAAGTTTAATGCTTGAGCAGAATCTTTGATGAGCTTATGAATCGTGTAGTATTCGTTGGTATCGATCGAATGGTTTTTATTGACGTCATCCAGGAATAGGATGCTTTTGTTTTTAACCATCCATATGATGGGAAGAGCAAATTTGGAGCCATCATAAATTTGAGTGTATTCCATTTGATTTTTTTCATTCTTATGGAATGTATCGTTATAGACGAATGCTTTGAGGTTGGTTTTATTTGGGAGCAGGATGTTATTGATTGTTCCGGTGAATAAGTTTGAGTCTAAGGTAAAGGGTTGTTTCAGCGGTACTAAAATGGTTTCTGGAAATTTATTTTTTTCATTAAGATCTTGTATGCAGCCAGGCAGTATTTGAAGGTAGCTCTTGTCTTCCTGCTTATTCTTTTGTAATGAGTCGGAAATATGGAGAGAAATTTCTAGACGGTTTAGAGTTACCCTGTATTTTATTTCGTGAATCTTTGGTGTTGTAAGTATGAGTTGCTCTGGATTGTTCAGTTGAATGTTTTCATTAAAAGTTATTGTAAGGCTACCGGATTTTGGTATTGAGCCACTTGTATGTATCTGAAGAATTTTTGGAGGTATGCTGTCTTTGTTACCTCCTGTGGGCAATACTGGATTAGCGCAGTTGGTGAAAAGAGCCAATGTTGGAAACAGCAGGCGGAGGAATTTTTTAGCGTCCAAAGTGTACAAGTAATATGGATATATCGGCTGGTGAAATACCACTAATGCGTGATGCTTGACCAATGGTATTTGGTTTAATGTTGTTGAGCTTTTCTCTTGCTTCTGCGGAAAGTGCTTTGAGTTCTTGATATTTAAATCCGGTTGGTATTGTTAAGTGTTCCAGTTTATTGAGTCGCTCTGCTTGTTCGTTCTCTTTTTCTATGTACGTTTGGTATTTGATCCTTATTTCGGCTTCTTGTTGATGCTCTGGAGGGTAGGGTAAAAGGTGGTCATTTAATTCTGGTAAGTGGCTAAGCGAGCGAATGTCTGTTTGGGGGCGTGAGAGGAGTTTTGTATATGAAGTTGGTTCTGATATTGTTGAGGTGTTGACTTGTGTGAGGTATTCATTAACTGCATCGATGTCAATACACTTCTTGTTCAGTATATGTAGAATCTCTGATGCGTGTTGCTTTTTTTGTTCTGTACGTTTTAACCGCTCGTCGGAGGCCAGTCCTATGTTATTTGATTTTTCGGTAAGGCGAATATCAGCATTGTCTTGACGAAGACTTAAACGATATTCAGCTCGGGATGTAAACATCCTGTAAGGTTCTTCGGTTCCTTTGTTAATTAGGTCATCAATGAGTACACCTATGTAAGCTTCATTGCGTTTTAGAACAAAAGCTTCTTGTTCGTTTATTTTAAGATGAGCATTAATACCGGCCATCAATCCTTGGCAAGCTGCTTCCTCGTAACCAGTAGTTCCATTTACTTGACCAGCAAAATAAAGGCTTGCTATATGTTTGGTTTCTAATGTGTTGTGTAGTTGGGTTGGTTGGAAGAAATCATATTCAATAGCATATCCAGGACGAAAAATTTTAGCCTGACGAAACCCAGGGATTTCGTGAAGTGCACGAAGCTGAATGTTATGTGGCAGAGATGTAGAAAAGCCGTTTAAATAAACCTCAACGGTATCGGATCCTTCGGGTTCTACAAATATTTGATGCCGGTCTCTTTCAGCGAAGCGGTTGATTTTATCTTCAATACTTGGACAGTATCTTGGACCAAGACCTTGGATTCTACCCGTATACATTGGTGATTCTAAGAATCCTTCTTGGAGAATTTCGTGAACGGATGGATTGGTATACGTTATAAAGCAACTCCTTTGAGGCAACAATCGTTGGGTTTCCAGGAAGCTAAAGCGGAAAGCTTCTTCATCTCCGGCCTGTTCTTCCAAGGAGGAGTAGTCGATTGTTCGGCCGTCAATTCTAGGTGGAGTACCGGTTTTCATTCTGCCGGTAGTGAATCCGAGGGAGCGTAATTGCTCGCTTACTCCGGTAGCGGCAGGTTCACCCATGCGTCCACCTGAGGAATTGTTGAGTCCCACGTGCACTACACCATTCAGGAAGGTTCCTGCAGTAAGGATCGTTGCTTTAGCTGTGAATTTGACCCCAAGGGCTGTTGTAATACCTATGGCTTTGTTATGGTCAATCAGTATTTCTTTTACTGAGTCTTGGATGAAGGATATGTTGTGAAGTTGTTCAAGTTGTAATCGCCACCTTTCGGCAAAGCGCCATCTGTCATTTTGGGCGCGAGGACTCCACATGGCTGGTCCCTTAGACCTGTTTAGCATGCGAAACTGGATGGTTGTTTCATCAGTAATAATGCCGGAATAGCCACCAAGTGCATCTATTTCCCTAACAATTTGTCCTTTAGCAACGCCGCCCATTGCAGGATTGCAACTCATCCTTCCTATTGTTTCCATATTCATAGTAACCAATAGGACTTTTGAACCTAGATTGGCAGCGGTAGCAGCAGCTTCGCAACCAGCGTGACCTGCGCCAATTACAATAATGTCGTAGTGCTGATTGTTATTCATCTCCTTGTTCTTCTGTATCGATTTCGTAGAATCTTTGTATGTAGTAATCTTCTTTATGACGCATTTCTTTTTGCTGATTTTCGTTTTCGTCATTAAGTCCGCAGAGGTGCAAACAGGAATGAATCGTCACACGTAAAAACTCATCCTTTATGGAACAGTTAAATCGGGCGGCATTAGACTTGATTGTATCCATGCTCATATAAACCTCCCCAACTATAAAATCCTGATTTTCGCTAAGATTAAATGTGATAACATCAGTGTAATAATCGTGTTTTAGATACTTTCGATTTATCTGAAGTAGGGCTTCGTCATTTAATAGAATGAATGAAACATGTTTCACGTGGAACCCGAAGTCTTTGAACAGTTGGTGTAGGAGGCTACGTAATGTTCGTTTGTGAATGTTCTTTCGCCTGTACCAATCGGGTTTGTTTTCGAATGCAAAGGTGTTCATGATTATTGTATAAGTAAAGTAGTTCCTTGAATTTGATAGTGGGTGCCGTCGTTAAGTACCGCTCTAATGATATAGGCATATATACCGGTTGGGCAATAGTTGTTCATTCGATCTTTGCCATTCCAACCTTCGCGTAAAGACATTGTGGTTATGATTTCACCCCAGCGGTTCACAATGGTTATTTCTGATCGGTCTAAATCCAAATTCGAACCATATGCCGTAAATGTTTCATTTTTACCATCATTGTTGGGTGTAAATGAATTCGGCACATATACTTGTGTGGTGTTGTAGGGACATATAATGTTTGAATAAGAACTATCGACCTGGCCATTGATCGGGTGTTTTACCGCTGTGGCTAAAATGCAATAGCAGCGTGCTTTGTCGTTACTGCTTTGTATAACATGAGCCTGGGAGTTGTCAGTATAGACCTGGTTAATGTTCCACGTGGAAAGTCGGGAATCCAATGTACCCTCAAGTACTGAATAGTCTTGAACTCCGTGTTCCCAATAGGAATAGCTATTCCATGTTAATGTTCCAGAGGGCTGGTTGTGGTTTAATATAAGATTATTAGATATTGGATCGCCTTGAATTTTATTGCCGCAGTTGTCTTCAACTACAAGTTTAAAGTAATACAGATTAACCGGTCTGTTTGCCACGAACCCCTTGAAGGGCGAAGAAGATGATTGGGTCAACATGTTCCACGTGAAACCATCCGTGCTCATGAATATTGAAGCATTGTTTATCTTTCCATTGGGATTGTCGAATTCTGCACGTATTTCTATGGTTTTATTTAATTCACTGACCCGTTTGATTCTTGCGTATGTATGCGTTGCACTGCTGTCGTTTCTTAAGGTTAAAATGTTTGAAGAACTACTTATAGTTCCATCAAGATTAAAAGCCCGTACGAAGCACTTGAAAGGGACATTTCGTTTTTTAAGCACCACTTCAAATGACAGAATATCAGTTGGAGTAAGTGTTTTTAATTTCTCGTAACCTACAGATCCTTCTTCCCAAACGTAAACTTCATATTTAGAAACCGACCAACCTATGTATGGAGAAAATCTAAGGTTAAAAAGTTTTTGGCAATAATTTGAATCGTACTTTGAAAGCAAAACAGGTTCATGGTATCCGCTGATTAAACCCGCTTGCATACAGCTATCATATGCCGCTATCGAAATACGGTTTCCCGTGCCAGACGAAACCAGGTTGGAGAATTTGTAAATGGTGGCGTTTGTATCAGCTATTATGGCGTTGCTTGACCCCACTTTGTAAAGAAAGTAACCCTGTAAGTCTTTAGCTAAGCTTTTCTGCCAACCAACAACAATCTTCTGATCGAACAAGTCAATACTTACCGAATCCAAAGCCACAGGAAGCGGTTCCTGGTCATCAATAAAAACTGTGTCGGAGTGGTAACTGGGAAAACCGGAACAACCATATTTGGCTATAATGTAAAATTGCCACCGCTTTTGATTAGGTAAAGCAATGACACTGCTTGTGGTTGTTCTGTTTACTTCAGATTTAAGGAAGATGAAGAGGTTTGTTGTGTCTTCACGACCCCATATCTCATAAGCAGAAAACGTGGAACACGAAGCATTTGATGCACTCCAAAAAATAGATACTGTTCCATTGATTCTGTCGAGACAAATTCTTCTGATATCAGGATTGTTTTGGCCATAAACAATAGAAGCGGCCATTCCGTGTATGAAGAATACAATATGGTAAAGGAAACGCTTCAATGTTCAACTATTGTGTTACCCCGGCAACAGAAACATAAAACGCGTCCGGTTTTAGAAAATTGCCAGCAAGTTCTTTGATCCTCTCTGGGTTTGTAGCTGTGATTCCGGCAATTGCGTGTTCGTAGAATGTTTCAGATCTATTGAAAAGAATCAAATCCCGGCGCTTGGCCGCCATACTAAACACGCCGTCAAAACTCATTTTAAGATTGCCGCATAAATAGCGTTTTACTTTTTCTAACTCTTCATGTGACGCATGTTCTGATGACAGCCTTTGAAGCTCTTTGCGTATTTCGTCGTTTACCAAAGCCACATTGCCAGCTTTTACTTCACTGGAAATATACCAATGGTATCCAAAACCATGGTTTACAAGAGAAGAATGGATGCCGTACGTCAACCCTTTTTCTTCCCTGATATTCTTCATCAATCGACTTCCAAAAAAACCACCTAGAAGCGTGTTTAAAACCCAAAATTCGTAATATTCCTCGTCAGAGAATTTTATCCCTGGAAGCCCCCAGGAAATACTCGCCTGATTGGTATGTTCTACGGGTGTGTTCCAGAACATTTGTTCCAGAGGTTCCTGTACATCTTCAGGGCTGCTTAATTCAAAATTTGAGGTTCCCAATGCAGCTGCCAACGCTTCTAAATGCTCAGCAGAAGCTTCTCCACACAATACCATAAAACAGGGCACACCCGCAGAAAAACACCTCGAGTAATACTTTAAACCATCAAGGTTAATAGACTGAAGGTCAATGGCTTCAGAAAATCTTCCAAGGTAGTGTTGCGTACCACACATTGCCTCCATAAGACGCCGATGAGCCCAATAACGAGGTGTGGTCTGTTTCATCTGTAAATCGCTTAAAGCGGCAGAGACATATACATCAAGTTCTTGTTGCGGGAAACCCACACTACCGCTGTATTTCAGCCAGATTCTCAAGGCTTCAGACAAATGCTCTGTGCCAGCGCTAATAACCACCTGGTGATAACGTGCTTCAACTTGAATATCAATAGTTGCACCAATGGTTTCTAATTCTTCTTGAATGGTTCTTGCGCTGAAAAGTTCATTACCCGATAACATCAACTGTCCGGCTGCTTTCATTACCCAAGGTTCTTGCGCAATTCTATAACCATAGGGAAAAAGGAGGTACAGTTTCGCAACACCTATTCCGTTGGTAGGGTATAACCAAGCCTTCCTTCCACCAGCAAAGATCAGAGGCTCTGTATGAGGAAACCTTAATTGTTTTATTGGCGCAAAGGCGGGGCCAGTAGTTCTATCTATCTTCATTTTTTCGGACTATAGTAAACCACGTTAGCCGCGGAGTCTGTCAAATGCAATTCCGCCCAAGTTCGTAAATCATCTGCTTGGACGCTTTGTAACAACAAAACCTCTTTACGGAAAACCGATTCTAGTGTGTTGGTGTGCTCGTAATAGCACAGTTTTTGAACCCGATTCATCGCATTCGTGTCTTCAAACAACAGCCTTGTGCAGCTCTGGTGTTTTGCCCGTAACAGGTGATTATCGGGGAAAAGGGTATTTCGATAATGATCTAGCAGTTCACGAATTGCGGCTTCTCCAGCAGCATGTGCTACATGGTCTTCGAGTATGCCATAAATCACAAACAATCCTTCACTCAGGCCTTTCATGTAAAAAGATTCAGCAGCTGAAAACAGGCGCTTGTTTTTCACCAATTCAACATACAAAGGCGATGTTTCTGTTCCCCCAATTAACTCGGAAAACAAACTGGCCGTTGGCCAGTCTCCATCATTGAATGCTGGTGTGCGAAAGGCCAGAAAAACAGCCTTCTGTGGAAGTAAATCCGTGGTTTCCATAAACCTACGACCCTCCTGAACAGGTTCTGCGGGATATTGGTTTAGGTTCCGTTTCCCTATTCGGTCAATACTTCCAAACCAACGTTCACAATATTCCCTTGTTTCCTCCTCTTTCAACGCTCCTCCAACACACAAAACAGCATTGTTTGGATGATAAAATTGATGATAGAATGCTTTAACATCATCTAAAGTGGCGGTTTCAATATGGTTTATATCCAAGCCAATAGTCGGCCATCTGTATGGATGTACATGGTATGCCAATCCACGGATATGATGCCATAACATACCGAAGGGTGCATTGTGACAACGTTGTTTAAACTCTTCAATAACAACACCTTTCTGAATACGAAGGCTTTCTTCTGAAAAAGCCAAACCCAACATACGATCACTTTCCAGCCAAAAGGCCTGTTCCGCATTTTCTAGGGGAACATTGACATAATAATTGGTGAAATCGTTGTTTGTATAAGCATTGTTATTCCCACCGGCCCACTCCACAACTTGATCATAATTGGGAATGTGCAGCGAACCACCAAACATTAAGTGTTCAAAAAGGTGGGCAAACCCGGTTCTCTCCGGAGATTCATCTCTTGCGCCAACATTGTACAAAATGTTTAGTGTAACAGTGTTGCTTTCTGGTATTGGATGGTGAATCACCCGCAATCCGTTGGCAAGTGTAAACCGCACATAATCCATAAAGCACAAAAGTAACACGCTTCAAAGGGAAACCCTAACCACCTTCTGTAGGTGCAAGGTTTAAAAACAACCCCGGCAAAAAACTGCCACAACGTTTATGGCGAAACGATCCTATGAATACAGTTAGTCGGCGAGCTCAAAATCAAATACCACAATTAATGGAACCTGATGTTTTAAGCCATCCTTTCCTGTAAAACACTTGGAAAACATGTTCCCCTGAACAAATAAACGCATACCAGGCGCAACATGTTGCGCCCGATGCACCATCATCCCCCTGAACTGAATCATATATAAGTCACCGGAAACACGCATCCAAAAGGAAAGCAGTTCCCTGCCGAGGTTGTCTTTTTTGGACTCTGGCCCATTTTCTATCAATCCAGAGACAACGACCATCCTGTTTATACTCCGAAAAACCATGGAGCAATCTTAACAACCACAAACAAAACCAGCACGCTTACAAACGTTTGTAAACGTTTACTGTCGTTTCGGCAAATGGAAACCCTTCGAACGTTAAGGCTTATATTGTTTGTATCTTTGAACATTATTCTATTTTGAACAACAAGAAAGATTCAACAGGCAAGGGTGGTGAAAAATTCCAAAAAAGACTGAAAGGCGAACAGCGCACCAGAACAGCTCAAAAAAATACAAGCCCGGCAAAAAGAACAACAACAAGAGGAGGATTCGGTCCAAACAGCAGGCCTTACGGATCATTTGATGATTCCAGAAAACCTGAATCAGGAAGGGGAACAGAAAGAACAACCACATCAAGGTTTTCAAGAGACACAGGCAGCAACTACGAGCGGAAAAAAACCACCCGTTTTGGCAATGACACATCACCAGGGTACAAACCCAACGCGAAACGTGGAACAGGCTCTTTTCAAGAACGCTCAGGCGGATCGTTGAAACCCGATAGCCGTGGTTTTAACAGAAACCAGGAAGGCCAGGAGCGCAGCGGAACTTACAGGAAACGCAGTTCCGACGGAGATCAACGCAGCTATTCCAGAGACAGAAAAGAAGGATCTTACCAAGACCGGCCTCAAAGCAAGTTTAGGAAAGATTCTGAACGAAAGCCCTATCGCGGGGCAGAAGGCGAGGAGCGCAGTGGAACCTTCAGGAAGCGCAGTTCCGACGGAGGTCAACGCAGCTACTCCAGGGACAGAAAAGAAGGATCTTACCAAGACCGGCCTCAAAACAAGTTTAGGAAAGATTCTGAACGAAAACCCTATCGCGGGGCACAAGGCGAGGAGCGCAGTGGAGCGTTCAGGAAGCGCAGTTCCGACGGAGATCAACGCAGCTATTCCAGGGATAGAAAAGAAGGATCTTACCACGAAAGACCTCAAAACGCGTTCAATAGGAATACAGAGCGAACATCTTCTCAAGGCAATGAAAAAAATCAATCAGGGCCGCAAAGAGAATTCAGGAATGCTACGCGAAAAGAGGGTAATTACCAGGCCGGTATAAAGCGCGACCGATCGCCCAAAGGAGATAATACGCGCAAGGATTTCAGTAAACCAGAAAAGCGCTCATTCAAAAAAATGGATGATCAACCCAGTCCCAGCAATTACAAGGGAAGGGGTAAACAATTCCGTGAAACCTCCGGAATGCTCGAAAAGGGTGCCGATTTAGCGCATGAAGAGGTGCGTCTCAACAGATTCATCGCCATGAGTGGCTCTTTCAGCAGAAGAGACGCTGATGCCTTTATCCAGGAGGGTCGCGTAAGCATTAATGGCGAAGTGGTTCAGGAACTTGGCACTAAGGTTCAGCCCGGTGATGTTGTAAAATTGGATGGTCAGCGAATCGTTGCCCAGAAACCGGTTTATATCCTGCTGAATAAACCCAAAGGCTATGTAACCACCACAGATGATCCGGAAGGCCGCCAAACGGTGATGGACCTCATCCAATTGCCCGCAGCAGACAACCTGTTTCCGGTGGGCCGCCTGGACCGCAATACAACCGGTGTTCTTCTTGTAACCAACGACGGTGATCTTGCACAGAAAATCATGCACCCATCGTTCAACATCAAGAAAATTTACCGGGTGAAACTGGATAGAAAACCTTCCAGGGAACACATGATGGATTGGATTGCCGGTGTTCAATTAGAAGATGGGATGATGAGCTTCGAGCAGGTTGGGTTTGTAGAAAAAGAGGAACCTACGGTGCTCGGCGTAGAAATCCACAGCGGTAAAAACAGGATAGTACGACGCATGTTCGAGCATTTCGGTTATGAAGTGAAAAGTTTGGACCGCGTGCTGCTTGGTGAGTTTGATAAACTCAGCCTGGGAAGAGGTCGTTGGCGTTTCCTCAACGAAAAGGAATTGCGTTATGTGATGAAAATCAAAGGGCGCAAACCCAAAACAGGCAAAAGAAAGTAATACACGTGCAACGCCATGGAACACAATGAACCGGTTGGCGTTGACGGTTGCCGGGGCGGTTGGATTTCGGTAACCTATGCCGGCCAATGGGTTCTTTGTACCCATATTCAAGATTTACTGTTGTCTGTTCCCAAGGGTAACATCATCATTGATATGCCTTTGGGTTTGAGCGGAGGAGGTGTTTCACGAAGCGTAGAACAGGAAGTAAGACCCCTGCTAGGTAGGAAAGCCTCCACTTTGTTTACGCCACCCTCCCGTATAGCGCTTTCAGCCCATACATATGCGGAAGCCTGCGCGCTTAATAAACAGTATCAGGGATCAGGCATCAGCATCCAATGCTGGAACATTGTTCCACGTATCCGCGAGCTTGATGAACTTCTTAAAAACAACCCGCAGCATCGCGGAAGATTTTACGAATCCCACCCGGAGTTGGTATTTATGTTCCTCAACAAACGTCAACCCCTGTACAACACAAAAAAAACCAAGGAAGGTCAACGGGAACGGCTCGGGATATTAAAGCAATACATGAAGAATGTGGCCGATTATTTTGAAGAAGGCTTGTCTCAATTTCCACGAAAGCAGGTTCAGCCGGATGACCTTTTAGACGCCCTTGCACTTGCCTGTATCTCAGGCCAAAAACTGAGTCCATTGGCACCGCTTGCGCAAGATGAACATGGCATCTCCATGAATTTGTGGATTCCCGAGGCGCTTAGGATTTGTTCATGATTCAAGGATTTTCTTCCTTGCTTTGGGGCCCCAAATATGAAAACCGGAGCCGATTCCTGAAGTGTTGCTCAGATGGCCAATTTCGGCTTAAGCCTCTTTATCCTGACAAATTTCTGTAAGCACGCCATTTGTGCTTTTGGGGTGCAGAAACGCGATGCGCTTCTGATCCGCACCGTCTTTGGGTGTTTGGTTGATCCATTCAAACCCCGCATTGCGTAAGTTGTCCATCGTTTGTTCTGCGTGGGTTACATCAAAAGCAAGATGATGAATTCCCTCGCCCTTTTTTTCTATGAACTTTGCAATGGCACTGTCCGCTCTTGTGGCAGCAAGGAGTTCTATTTTTACGTTGCCAACCAGAAAGAACGAGGTAAGCACACCTTCGCTTTCCACCTCTTCCCGTTTATAGGGTGTGGTATTCAAAAGCAGGCTGAACAACCGTTCAGAAGCTTCAAGGTCTTTAACGGCAATGCCAATGTGTTCTAATTTATTCATGGCTGATAGGGAATTTCGAATAGATGGAGCAAAAAGGCCACAACGGGTATAATGAAGAGCATGGCATCAAGGCGGTCAAGAATGCCACCGTGTCCAGGAATAATGTTTCCGGAATCTTTCACCCCGATATTGCGTTTCATCAGGCTTTCTGTAAGGTCACCAAGCGTTCCTGCTACATGTACAGCAGGAGCAACAAGGTAGATAAACAGTTGATCCATTTCACGGTAGTGAACATAAACCCAGGCAACCAGTATTGTTCCCAATAGTCCCGAGAAGAAGCCCTCCCATGTTTTACCAGGAGAAACGGTCTCGTATAGTTTATGTCGTCCAAAAGCCTTGCCACCAAGGTAGGCGAAGGTGTCGCTGCTCCATGTGAGTAAAAACACATACATCACAAGAATTTCAGGCCATTTCGCCAATTCACCCAAAGGCCAGACCACATAGAACAAACTCAAGGCAAACACCCCGTTATTCAATAGTAAATCATCTCTTTTTGCAGAGAAAAGTGTGATGAGAAAAACAAAAAGATAACTGAAGCGACCAAGGTTATGTTCCCAAAACAACAAGAATTGCCGGATCAGCGCGCTGCCCGGGAAAGAAGCCTGTTCCACGTAAACCCATTCAGAAAGTCCATGCACGGCAAAATGTGGCAAGGCGAGCAGCAGCAATACAAACCGAAAACCGATACCGCGGCACGGCAGGCTTAAGGCGTAAAGTTCATACAGGCTAAGCGCAACAAGCAGCAGACACAACAAAACAAACCACCAACCGCCAGCCAATGTTGCTCCTGTGAGCAACCCTACGTAAACAGCGCCAAACAGTGCCCGCTGACTGAAGTTGTTCAAGGCCATAAAGTGTGATTCTGTGTTTCTTTAAGGCTTTTGCGATGTAACCAAAACAGCATCAGGGCCATGGCTGCCGCAGCAATCGTAAAGATGGCGACCGGAGCCTGGTAATCATCCTTGAATAGGGAAATATCCGGATACTGTTCTGAAAGGCGGTGAAACAGCACCGTGCTGGCATTGTTGAGGAAGTGAACCAGAACAGGCGCCCAAATACTGCGTGTCCACACATAGATGTAACCCAAAACCACACCCATAAACAGAATGGGCAGAAACTGGGTCACAGAAAAATGCAGTACCGTGAACAGGACGGCACTGATCCAAACCCCGGCGTGTCTGTTCTTCAACCAATCGCCAAAAAAGGGCAACAGTAAACCCCTGAAAAACACCTCTTCGCAAAAAGCCGGAATGACCGCCAGTGTGAATATCAGCAAAACGACATCAACAGGGTGGAAGCTATGCAACAACACATCCAGCAAGGCGTTTCTGGTTTCCTGTAGTTGATTCAGGTTGGCAAATTTTCCGATGCCGGGAAGTTGATGGTTGAGTTCAGAAAGCCCGGAAATCACAAAAACAGCTGGTATAAACAACAGGAACAAAACCGGGAGCCAACGGCTTTTCAGCGGGGACTGTAGTCCAAGGGTATTCGCAATTTGTTTTCTGTAGAAGCCGGTAAAAACCACCGCGCTGACCAAAAAAGATCCGATGTTGTAAAAAGATTGTACCCAACGCTGCGTGTAAACCCCCTCCGGGCTGAGTTTGGGTTTGCTGATCAGCGTAACAACTTCCCCGTAACTCAGGTCATACAGTGCTGCGCACAAGGCAATACCAATCATGCTAAACACAGCCTGACTGAGCATAAAAACACCGGCAAGCATAAAGAGCCGGGATAAAAAAAGCAGGTTCGTGCTTAATCCGTGGTTCATAGAAAAAGGTTGATTGTACCTTTGTTGCGGGCAAAGTTGGTGAAAATAGGCGACATAGAACTTGGAGAATTTCCATTGCTGCTTGCACCCATGGAAGATGTCAGCGATCCGCCATTTCGATACGTATGCAAGCAACATGGTGCCGATTTAATGTTC
Source organism: Bacteroidia bacterium (assembly GCA_044360435.1). Lineage (GTDB taxonomy): Bacteria > Bacteroidota > Bacteroidia > NS11-12g > UBA955 > REEB481. The sequence continues at coordinate 60,182 of JBIKKI010000001.1, read as the reverse complement.
ACCGAGTTTATCAGCAGCGAAGGCTTGATCCGTGATGCCATCAAAAGCCGCCAGAAGTTGGATATTTTTGATTACGAGCGTCCTATTGGTATTCAGATTTTCGGTGGAGATGAAGATGCTATGGGAATGGCCGCAGCCATTGTGGACGCCACAAACCCGGATCTGGTTGACATTAACTACGGATGCCCGGTTAAAAAAGTTGTGTGTAAAGGTGCCGGAGCCGGCGTTCTGAAAGATGTGGACTTGATGGTGCGCCTAACGCGTGCCGTGGTTCGCCGCACCAATAAACCCGTGACGGTAAAAACCAGATTGGGCTGGGATGATCAGTCAAAAAACATACTCGAAGTAGCAGAGCGACTTCAGGACGAAGGAATTGCAGCCTTGAGCATACATGGAAGAACACGCGCGCAGTTGTATAAAGGTGAAGCAGACTGGACGCTGATCGCGGCCGTAAAGAACAATCCAAGAATGCAGATCCCCATTTTTGGAAACGGAGATATTGACAGTCCTGAAAAAGCCGTTCTTTATAAAAACCGCTATGGCGTTGATGGTGTGATGATTGGCCGGGCCGCCATCGGATATCCCTGGATCTTCCGGGAAATCAAACATTACATAAACACAGGCAGCCTGTTGCCATTGCCAACATTCCTGGAGCGCTTGGATGCATGCCGTACCCACTTTGAGCGGAGCGTAGCCTGGAAGGGGGAAAAAGTGGGCGTCATTGAGATGCGCCGACATTATGCCAGCTACTTCAAAGGAATTGCCGACTTCAAAGAAATGCGCAATCGCCTCGTCATGGCAAACACCCAAGAAGAAGTGCGCTTAACGCTACTGGAACTGGAACAACGGTTTTCAGAACCCGTTTTACCTTGATATTGGGTTGAGATGGTATGACTTCAACAGGCTGTTTACATCCTCAAACACCCACATTCTGAACCGCAATCATTTTTTGAAGTAAATTCACCCCATCAAAAACACACTGCGCGCACTATGGAAATTACCCCGCCATTGAACCTGATGCATTGGATCGAAGAACACCGGCATTTGTTGAAACCACCGGTAGCCAATAAAAACCTTTATCCCTTGGGAAAAGACTATATCGTGATGGTTGTAGGTGGCCCCAATGCCCGTAAAGATTATCATTACAACGAAACGGAAGAGTTGTTTTATCAGCTGGAAGGAAGCATCAACGTAAAAATCCAGGTTGACGGAAAAGCGGTGGATGTACCAATCAATGCTGGAGAAATGTTCCTACTGCCTGGTGGCGTTCCCCATTCGCCAGGCCGGAGCGAGGGAAGTATTGGACTTGTCATTGAACGGGTTCGGGCAGGCAAAGGTTTTAGGGATGGTTTGCTCTGGTTTTGTGAAAAGTGCAACCACAAGCTCCACGAAACCTATTTTGAATTGCACAACATAGAAAACGATTTTATTCCGCATTTCAAACACTACTACAACAACGTGGAACTACGAACCTGTAAAGCTTGTGGCCATGTGATGGAAAGCGACCCTCGTTTTGTGGAAAAGGATTAAGGGATGGAACAATTCAACAAATCGGAAATAGAACGCATGCGTAACCGCGTGCAGGCCATCCGCGGTTTTTATACCCATTTTATCATTTATCTGCTGGTTAACATTGTACTGGTAATTGTGAATTTACTCAGCACTCCAGAGGTGTTTTGGTTTTATTGGACCACGCTGGGCTGGGGCATAGGTGTGGCCAGCCATTGGTGGGGCGTTTTTGGCTCAAAAATCTTTTTCAGCCGCGACTGGGAAGAAAAGAAAATCAGAGAACTGCTCGAAAAAGAACGTCAGAAGAGTCAGGAACATTAAGCATGGAGCAGCGAATCTTTACCATAGACATCCATACACACATCATTCCCGAACACTTACCTCGTTGGCGTGAACGTTTCGGATATGGTGAATTTGTATGGTTACAACACCACAAACCCTGTTGTGCCAGAATGATGGTTGATGATGCGTTTTTCCGCGAAATTGACCACAATTGCTGGAGTCCTGAAGTTCGTGAGCATGAGTGCGACGCCTTTCCACATCCGGTGGATGTTCAGGTAATCAGCACCATTCCGGTGATGTTCAGCTATTGGGCAGAACCGAAGGACACATTGGAAATCAGTCAGTACCTCAACGACCATATTGGCGAGGTTGTAAGCAGAAATCCGCGGCGTTTCGTGGGGCTGGGAACCTTGCCCATGCAGCATACAGGCTTGGCTATTCAGGAACTGGAACGCTGTAAATCTCTTGGTTTGCGCGGGATTCAAATCGGTAGCCACATCAACAACTGGAACCTGAACCAACCTGAACTGTTTCCCATTTTCGAGGCAATGCAGGATTTGGACATGTCTTTGTTTGTGCATCCCTGGTGGTGGATGGCTAAAGCGAAAATGCCGAATTACTGGCTGCCTTGGTTGGTTGGCATGCCAGCCGAAACCAGCCTGGCTATTTGTTCCATGATTTTTGGCGGTGTTTTGGAGCGACTGCCAAACCTGCGTGTGGCCTTTGCACACGGCGGAGGCTCATTTCCCGGAACTTTGGGTCGTATTGAACACGGTTGGCGCGCCCGTCCTGACCTTGTTGCTGTTGACAATCCGCATAATCCAAGGCACTATCTGGGAAAATTCTGGTTGGACAGTCTGGTGCACGAACCGCGGATGCTTGAATACATCATGGAACTGATGGGGCCCAAACGGATATGCCTGGGCACCGATTATCCATTTCCCTTAGGCGAAGATGTTCCCGGCGCATTAATTCACGGTTTGAACATAGACGCGGATTTAAAAGCCGATATGCTTCACCGCAGTGCTTTAGAGTGGTTAAATATGCCTATGTCTGCATTCCGCTGATCGGATTCCAAAACCGCAAAAGGGTGCCCATAAAGAAAAATGGGCCGCGGTTTTCGATATTCAACATTTCCCGTTTCAAGAACTTTTTTAAATCATATACACCCATTTCGTATGTTCTTAGAGCTATCATATTTTCACGCACACGTTCCCGCAGGCATCTTCGGACAGGTCATCTTTTGGCAGAGGGATGCGTTTTACATTTTCTTATTTTTTATATTCTCTGTCGGGTCGGCAATGTATGTGCGTGTTCAACTGGAAAAGAGGCACAGGAAACATCTTACAGATTTGGAAAGGGTCCGCGTTGAGAAGGACTTACAGCGTTCTCAGCTGCAGGCATTGAAGGTTCAGATGAATCCTCATTTTATGTTCAATGCGCTGAATTGCATTCAGGAGTTTATCCTGATGAATGAGAAAACACAGGCCATGCGTTACCTCGGAAAGTTTAGTGATTTGATGAGGATGACCCTAGACATGAGCGAAGAAGAAACGGTGCGGCTTTCAGATGAAATCAAATGTTTGCGCGTATATCTGGATTTAGAGGCGCTGCGATTTGGAGATGATTTGACTATTGAAATAGGGTTGGATGAACGCTTAAAACCCCACCATATTCATGTGCCTTCCATGCTGATACAGCCATATGTAGAAAATGCGCTGAAGCACGGATTGCTGCATAAAAAAGGTGAAAAACTACTGAGAATAAACTTTCGTTTAGAAGAAGAAAAAAAAGTTCTATTTTGCACCGTGAACGACAATGGAATTGGTCGTGAACGGAGTGCACAAATTGAAAGTTTCCGCACGCACAAACCGTTCGCAACCAGTGCCACCAAGCGCAGGCTTGAATTGTTGAACGCCGATCGTGACAGCGCCATTGCCGTGCGTTACACGGATAAAAAAGATGAAATGGGGGAGTCGGCTGGTACTACAGTAATACTGGAAGTGCCGGTTGTTTTGGATGAAATATAAACGAACCAAACCCATATTCTATGACTACCCTTATTCATGCTGTTATCGTTGAAGACGAACCCCGCGCCCAAAATGTGCTGAAAGCATTATTGGAAACGCATTTTCCGGATGTGCGCGTTGTTGGTGTTGCTGTCGATGTGCCCACCGCCGTGGAACTCATTAAGGACCAGAAACCTGAACTGGTATTTCTTGATGTGGAATTGCCCGGACAATCTGGTTTATCCTTATTCGAACACATCGACCCAACACAAATTCATGTGGTGTTTACCACGGCATATACCCAGTATGCCATTCAGGCTTTTCAGGTTTCTGCCGTTGATTATCTGCTAAAACCCATTCAATTGGATCAATTGGAAGTGGCTATTGACAAGGTAAGAAAACATAAAAAAGAGAATCGGCTGGACGCTTCAGATATTGCCTTACTCAAAGAGCAAATGGTGGAAGGCGTGAAAAAAATACCACTGCCCACATCAGGAGGCGTTTTGTTCGTATGTCTGCAAGATATTGTGTACCTGAAGGCAGATGGCAGCTATACCCATTTCATCATGAATAATGGGAAGAACATACTGGTGAGCCGGAAAATCAAAGAGTTTGAACACACCCTGAATAAGAACAATCGCTTTTTCCGTCCGCACCGGTCTTATGTGGTAAATGTGGACCGCATCGTTGAATACATCAAAGCCGACGGCGGCAGTGTTGTCATGGATAACACCGACGAAATCCCGCTTTCCCGAGACATGCGTGAAACGTTTCTGCAATTCATGGGCATGCGTTAAATGCTGCAATTGATGAAGCACGATGGGCAATTGGTGAACTCTGATATTGCCTGAACACCGAGTGATTTCATCTTTGAATCATCAAGCAAGCGCAAGTCACTTGCAACCCTTTTTGCCTTTTTGATTCAAGTGCAGGTCTTTTTATGTTGTGCCCTGCGTTTGAGTAGCGGACCGGCAATTACGTCGGAAAGGCAAAGAGGCGAACATACCCCCCTGATTTGGAATTGTCCCGCCCCCCCTGCGGGACATTCCTTTTTTTAGGGCTTTTTGATGAAACCCAAACTGATTCCGTTGATGCAATAACGCATGCCACCAGGTTGTCCGTATCCATCCGGAAATACATGCCCTAAATGACCGCCGCACTTGGCACAAACGACTTCTGTGCGGATCATCCCGTGGCTGTAGTCAGCAATTTCTTTGATACGCTCTTTGCCAATGGCTGCATAAAAACTCGGCCAGCCACAACCTGCATCAAATTTGGTGCTGCTGTAGAATAATTCAGCGCCACATCCTTTGCATACATAAGTACCGCTATCCCACAGTTGGTCAAATGGGCTTGAATGTGGCCTTTCCGTGCCTTTTTCGCGCAGCACCCGATAAGCTTCGGGCCCCAGTTGTTCCTGCCATTCCGCTTCCGTTTTCACAACAGAAAAAGATCCTGTATCCATTTTATTCGTTTGCTTTCCTTTTGAAGTGGTACAGCCCATAAAACAGAATACTCCGGCAAAACCGATGATGCTTGTGCGGGAAATTATATACCACATTCCTTAGGAACAATCTTCAGAAACAATGGTTCTGTGCCATGTTGCTCCTGAGAGGCGCAGCAGCTGTATTTTTGAAACAGTTTGAACTTCTTTGCCCATTTTCTGATCGACCAACAGGTAGACCGGCACCACTACAACGCCGGCCTGGTTCTGCCTGACCTCATCAGGAATTTCCTCCCCCGACAGCGTTTTAAAGCAGAAAACGTAAACCAGGAATACCTGGATGCGCATGCTCTGGAATTGTTTCATGGCAGTTGTCGTCACCTGGAGCGGGATAAGGCGTTCCATCAGTCGCTGTTTTTTACAGTGGGTAACCAAGCACTGAACCAAATATTTAAGGCGCATCACCTGGGAAACCATGTTCCACGTGTATGGCTGGCGGCACATCTGGTGCTTGAGCTCATGCTCGACAGGGTTCTGATGAAACAGCATCCCGAGCAGTTGGATCGGTTTTATGAAAGCCTGAGTCAAACGCAGGTACAAGCCCTGGACGGTTTGCTATCCGCAGGCAAACATGAACACAACACCCGTTTCATAGAGCACTGGAACCGGTTTCTGTCTGTGAAATACCTGTATCACTATACCGATGATGAAGCTTTTACCTACAGTATGATGCAGATTTACATGCGGGCAGGTGTAAGCGAAGAATGGAATACAACTGCACGAAACGCTTTTAAGGCCGTGCTTCCCGAGGCAGAAGCCTGTATTTTTGAAAACCTCAAAATTTTGTGAAAAAAGCAATTCTCTTAGGGTTTTTTCAATGTCTTTTCTTCCAGGTACAGGCCCAGGAAGCGCGGAAGTATGTGAATGAGTTTTTGCATATGGGCGTTGGCGCACGTGCTTTTGCCATGGGTCGTGCCGTGGTGGCCAGCACACATGATGCTTATGCCGGTTATTGGAATCCTGCTGGATTGGCAGATCTTGACGATCAGATTCAGGGAAGTTTCATGCATGCTTCTTATTATCAGGGCCTGGCCAACTACGATTATCTGTCTTTTGCTGTGAAGGGTGCTCAGAATGACGGCTTCGGCATCGGTGTGGTGCGCTTTGGGGTGGACGGAATTTTGAACACGCTGGATTTGATCCAAAACGGACAGGTCAACTACGACCGAATCAGTACGTTTTCAGCTGCCGATTACGGGTTTTACGCGAACTATGGAAAAACCATAAAAACCCGCTACCGTCGCGCTCGCTTCAGCTTCGGAAGTGGTTTGAAGGTGATTCACCGCACCGTTGGTCCTTTTGCGCGGGCCTGGGGTTTTAGTTTTGATGCAGCATTCCGTGCGGTTATCCCCAAACAGGGGTGGAGTTTTGGCGTCGTTGCCCGCGATGTGAGCAGCAGTTTCAACGCATGGGAGTTTTCGTTTACCGATCGGCAAAAAGAGGTTTTAGCCCTCACAGGAAACACCATCCCAGAACGCACGCTTGAAATCGGTTTGCCGCGCCTGATACTTGGAGCAGCCAAAAAGATTCGCCGCGATCAATGGATGTTGCAGGCAGAATGCAATATCGACATCACCAGCGATGGAAAAAGGAATACCCTGATCCGAAGCAACCTGTTCAGTGTGGATCCGCATTTGGGTGTAGAGTGGGGTTATTTATTGGAAGAAGATAAAGAGCAAAACGTATTGTTCCTGCGCTGCGGCACATACAACCTGCAGCGCACGCCACGAACGGGCCAGGAAGAAGTATGGCGCACGCAGTTGTCTGCGGGTGCCGGAATCAGGTTCAGCAACTTCACGCTGGATTATGCCATCAGCGGTTTTGGCCAGAGCGGAACAGGTTTGTACACAAACTTGGTATCGCTGCGCTTCGGCATAAAGAAGCCGTAGGTTAACCCGAAGTATAAAGGCTTAAACCTTCTCGAAAGGTGTTTTTGTGTACGTTTACAACGGCTTGCACCGAAGGTGCATAACCACCACCCATCACTACCGCCACAGGTATGTTGTGTGCGCTGCAAAGCGCAAAAACCAAGGCATCGCGAAGCCGGCAGTCTTCTTCAGTAAGCGCCAGGTTGCCCAGTTTATCACCGTGCAATACATCTGCACCGGCAATATAAAACATCAAATCAGGCTTGATGAGGAACAAAGCCTCGTGTAACGCTTTTTCAAGCATGTTGAGGTAAGTCGGCCCCTTTGTGCCTTCTGGTACAGAAATGTGGTAGTAAGCCCGGTGTTTGGAACGCGGCCACAAGCCGGCGCCATGCATGCAAAAAGTGAATATTTGTGTGGAATCCGCAAACATGGCTGCTGTTCCATCGCCCTGGTGCACATCCAGATCTACAATTAAAACCCGGGAAACGCCCAAACAGGAAACGGCGTAAGTAGCAGCAATTCCTACATCGTTCAGCAGGCAGTACGCGGCGCCAAAACCGGGGTGGGCATGATGTGTTCCGCCTGCAAGGTTGAATGCAATACCGTGTTTCATGGCAATCTGTGCTGCCTGAATGGTGCCTCCGACGATGAGCAGTTCACGCGTCAGCACTTCTGGTGACTGTGGAAATCCGGTTTTTCGAACATCGGCAATGGATAAAGTTCCATGGAGCAGTTGTTCCAGATAAGCCGCGTGGTGCACCCTGAGCAGGGTTTCAATATTCGGTGTTGTTGGCGCGAAGAAGGCTTCCTCAGAAACAATACCATCGCTGTGCAGCTGTTTACGCAACAATTGGTATTTGATCATGGGAAAAGGATGCCTTTCAGGCAATGTCAACACATACTCCGGACACCATGCAGCGCAGGCATTCATGGCCGTAATGAGCCAAGATATGAACCGTACAGCGAGAAGATGGCCGTGATTACCAACAACATATTGGCGATTGCTTTAAGCCTCCGGTATTTGGTTCCTACCAGCAGGTAAGCAATAAAAACAGCACTGGGAATAAACAACAAACAAATATCTACCAGCGCGCTGCAGACACCAGAAAAGAACTGATAAAGCAACATGTAGGTGAAGTAGAAGATCAAAACCTGGTTGATTCTTCGTGTGCGAATGTTGTTCTTGAAGAAGTTTGCAAACACTTTGAAGAACGAAAGAATGACCAGAATGAAACAAAGCGCATAAGGCCAAAGTGCCAATAGTTCTGCGTTGGTGGCCACATGTCTGTTTCCCACGAAGGTATAAACCGCTACCTTGTTGCTGTTGAGCATGTACCAAACAGACAACAATACATAAATGGGCATCAGCAGCCCAAGGAATGCCGCCAGCAGATCTTTCAGGGTAATTCTTTTCATCAGGATTACGGCACCCAGGATAAAGATGAACAAAGCCAGAAGTTGCAGCTGAAACATGGCTGCGGCACCGAAAAACAGGGCCGTTAAGTAGATGAGCACCGATGGTCCCTCATACAGGAATAAAGAGAACAGAAAATTGAAGCCAATCAGGATAAGGATGTTGGAAAACAGCAAAGGATGCACGTGCATTTGAGCGGGAATCAAACTGCTCACAAGTACAAAAAACCAGGCCGGAAGGTATGTATGGGTATAAATTACATCCTGGTTGATGCATACGCGGTTTAACAACATGGCAGAGGTGCATACCAGAACGGTTGCCAGAACATTATCCCAAACAGGATTTTGTTGTGCCCACAAAAAGAACCCCGGAAAAAAAGGCGTATCACAAAAAGTAGCAGCACCTTGTTGCACAAACGCGTAAGGCGTGCGCAGGATAAAGGCGAATATAACCACCCACAAAGCACTGCTTGGTTTAATGTTTTGCAGGAGGCGCATCATGGGAACAAAAATGCTGCAGGAGCGTCAATAAGTCAATTTTAGGAGGGAAATCTGTTTGTTCCGTAAACAAGGCAATACCAACCGGTTATAGCCGGTTTGCGCACCTTCTGCGGTAAATAGCGCCGTAAGCGAGGTTTCACTCCGCAGCAGGATGCGTTGCGTGCGGCTGCCGTTTTTCTGAAAACGCACCTGCATCACATCCCCGTTGCCTTGTTCGTTGTAAAGCACGGCAACGCCATCCGGCAAGGCACAAACCCCTATTCCTGAAAATTGTGATGCACCAAGCAGGGCACTTTGCCTTTTGCGGATTACTTCCTGCCACTCCATATTTCCCAAGGCGTCGAGGCTCAGTAAAATCACTTCATCGTGGTGGTAGTAATTGGTGGTATTGGTTTGTGAAATTCCGCTGATATAGGTAGTCTCTACGCGCTGGGTGACATAATAGCGTTCGGCCACCAGCACCAAACCGCCATCGCTCCTCGGAATCATTTTCCGGATGCGGAAATTGTTCAGCGTGTTTGAAACATCTGCCTGGCGGGCGCCAACAATGCCGGAAACAAAATCCGTTGAAAAAGCAGTTTGAATGCGCTGACGTTCCATGCCATCAGGTCTGGCGGAGTACATGAATACTCCATCAGCGCCATCTGGGTTTTGTTGGCTGTAGAATCCGGCCACAACCATTTCACCCAGGCTGTCGTTATAAACCATGCGCGTGCCACTCATAAACACTTCACCCCGGCTCAGGTCCACCCTCGACCAACGCAGGCCGGATGCTGTGCATTGATACAATACAACCCGAACCGATTCGGGATCCGTTTTGCGTTTGTCTTTTTGCTGTTCTGAGGCCAGCAGATATACATTTCCTTCGGGATCTGTTTCTAAATCGAGCAAGCGAAAGGCATCCGCCGAAACATCAAGTATTTTTTGCTCCCGGTACAGGGGTGCCATAGAACTATCCAGCAACGCGATGTCCAACACCTGACGTCCCTGACCATCTCTGCTGTCGGCGTAAAAAACCCAGTTTTTGCCTGAACGATCGGCACTGGCAAGAACCTGGTCTTTGTAGAAATCGTAACGGTCGAAGGTCAGCAGTCCACTTTTTTGGGCCACTTCTTCCAATGCAGCGTTCAACTTTTTGTATCCCAGGGTAAATACGCCGTGACTTCGGTCTGCAGCGCCGGTAAACAGCACACAGTGCTGAGGCAGCAGGTGTGCCTTCACCAAGCGTTCGGCACCCATTCGGTACGTTTTTTCATGCTGGAAAGCCATATTGTGGGAATAGTGTTCCAGAGATACCACACCACGGCCTTCTGCGTTCCGCAAACGCAATAAATAGATGCCGGCATCGTGTTCACCAAGAACCCGGTTGTATCCGCCGCGCTGGTTGATTCGCGGGGTGTTGCTGAAGCTCAGTACCTGCGCATCTGCAGCCACAGACATCACCATGCAGAGCACGGGCAGCAAAGGATTCACAAACAACACACGCATGGCCACCAATAGAACAAAGATAGGCACGGGCAGCAACTAACTTTGCGCGGGCATGCGCAGAAATAAAACACAGTTTGTACGCGATCACGAACCGGAAACAGCGGTATTGGTGGCTGTTTCCATCAAGCAATCCAACGATGAATACAGTGCCGAGGAATATCTGGATGAGTTGGCGTTGCTGGTACATACAGCCGGCGCGAAAACCATCGGACGCTTCATCCAAAAGCTGGACAGACCATCGTCAAAAACGTATGTAGGCTCTGGAAAACTGGAGGAAATCGTTGCTTTTGTGGCGGAACACAAAGCGGATATGGTTGTTTTCGACGACGAGCTGAGTCCGGCACAAATCAGGAATCTGGAGGGCGAACTCAAAGACGTGAAAATCCTGGACCGCAGCAACCTGATCCTTCACATCTTCGCCCAAAATGCCCAAACAGCTCAGGCCAAATGGCAGGTTGCGCTGGCACAAAACCATTACCTGTTGCCGCGCCTTACCCGCATGTGGACGCATCTGAGCAAACAAAAGGGTGGCATTGGTATGCGCGGTCCCGGTGAACAGGAAATTGAAACCGACCGTCGTGCGCTGCGGAATCAGATTCAGGTGTTGAAGGAACGCTTAAAGAACATTGAAGGTCAGGCTGCGGTGCAGCGGAAGGGTCGCAGCTCGAAACCCAGAATAGCGCTTGTGGGCTACACCAACGTGGGAAAAAGTACCATCATGAACCTGCTGACCAAAGCCGATATCCTGGCTGAGAACAAACTGTTCGCCACCCTGGATACCACGGTAAGAAAGTGGGATCCTATGGACAGCAACGGGAATATCAGCTCCTGTTTGTTGAGCGATACTGTTGGGTTTATCAGGAAGTTGCCTCACGAGCTCATAGAAAGTTTCAAAAGCACCTTGTCTGAAGTGTTGGAAGCCGACCTTTTATTGCATGTGGTAGACGCCGGAAGTCCGCATTTCGAGAAGCAAATGGAAGTGGTGAAAGAAACACTGAACGAAATTGGCGCCGGAAAAAAACCGGTTTTGTTGGTCTTCAATAAAATCGATTCCTACGTTGCACCGAAAGACGATTTTGGTTTAGAAACCATGAGCCTTGAAGATTTTGAAAGCAGTTGGATTGCTAAAGAACACCATCCGGTAGTGTTTATTTCTGCTTCAGAAAAAACAAACACGCAACAGCTTCAGGATGCCATCCTGAAGGAATTGAAACACTTAAAACAGGCAATAATATGATGCGTGCTGATTGAGTGATCAGACACCAAAAACACCGTTACAACAGGGTAAACAACCGCTACAGTTCGTCTTCATTGAAGAAGTAATCATCGTTGGTAGGATAATCACTCCAAATTTCTTCAATGCTCTCGTAGGGCTCACCATCGTCTTCCAGCTCCTGAAGGTTTTCAATCACTTCCAGGGGTGCTCCGGAACGGATGGCGTAATCAATCAACTCATCCTTGGTCGCGGGCCATGGCGCATCGTCAAGCCAACTAACCAGTTCAAGTGTCCAGTACATAGTAGAATCTATTTTCCGCGAATATATAAACCATTCATGATTAAAAAAGAAAGCTTTGTTTTTGGTCCAAGCCACCCTACTGCACAGTTAAAAATGCAAAACATTCTTTCGGAGATACATTTGAAGCACCAATGAATGTCCATGAACAGGCCCTCGCCGATTATTGTGAATCTCACAGCAGTCCTGAGCCCGAATGGCTCCGCAGATGCGTGCGAAATACCCACCTGAAACAGATCAATCCCCGGATGCTGAGCGGGCATCTTCAGGGTCGGATGCTGTCCATGCTCAGCGGATTCATTAAACCGGTCCTGGCGCTGGAAATCGGAACCTTTACAGGTTACGCAGCCATGTGTCTGGCCGAGGGTTTGGCCCCGGGTGGGAAACTCATTACCCTGGAAGAAGATCCGGAACTGGAGCGCAGCATTCGCGAGAACATCACGGCTTCTCCTTATGCGTCGCACATTGAACCGGTAATTCAGGATGCGATGGAATGGCTGAAACAGCACCAAAACCTGCAGTTTGATTTGGTTTTTTTAGATGCGGATAAATCCCGTTATCCGGAATACCTGGATTGCCTGATTCCCATGCTCAGATCGGGTGGGTTGCTTATCGCCGACAACACCTTGTGGAGTGGTAAAGTGCTCGACCCAAAACAGCTTGAAAAAGACCGCGATACGAAAGCCATCGATGTCTTTAACAAAACCCTGGCAAGTCATCCGCAGATGGATGTGTTTGTGCTGCCATTTCGCGACGGGCTAAGTCTGGCACGAAAAAAAAACGAAACAAGCTGAACGCCTTCTTGTTGTTTTCCTATGCGCATGCGGCGGAAATCAGATTTGCCTGAAAAGGTCTGCATCAACTGTAACAGACCTTTCTCATGGAGGAAGAAATGGGAGCGCGACTGGCCAACGGTTCTTTATTGCAGTGACCGCTGCCGGAACGAATCAAAGAACACGCGTCAATCAAAAACCCAGTCGGCATGAATGCGGTAACCCTCATCTATCCGCACCAGCTTTATGCTGTGCATCCTGCTTTATCCAGAGGCCGGGATGTTTGGATGGTGGAAGATGTGTTGTTCTTCAGGCAGTATTCCTTCCACAAAAAGAAAATTGCTTTTCACCGTGCCACCATGGCGGCAAAGGAAAGGCAGTTGCAGTTGCAAGGATATACAGTTCACCGCGTTTCGGCATGGTCCGCAGCGGCAGAAACAAGGGGTTTGATGCAGCTTTTGTTCCGGCAGGGTGTTCGGGAGGTGCACCTTGCCGATCCGGATGACTATCTGTTGAAGCGGCGTCTGGAAAGCGCATCCGCGCGCAATGGTATCCGTCTGGTGCTATACGCAAACCCGGGTTTCATGATTCCCCAAGCGGAGGCCCTTGCGTGGCTTGACGAGCACAAAACACACCAAACCAGCTGGTACATTCACTTTCGCAAGAAACTCGGAATATTGACCGATGCACAGGGAAAACCGCTTGGCGGCTCCTGGACATACGATGTGGAAAACCGAGAAAAAACGCCTCAGGGTTTATACATTCCGCCATTGCCCGAAGTATCCGAGGACGCCATCGTTAAAGCGGCCATTCAAAGCACTTTGGAAGAGTTTCCAAACAACCCCGGTTTGCTGGATGATTGGGAATATCCGGTCACACATGAGGCAGCAGAAATCTGGCTGGATGCGTTTCTGCAACAGCGGTTTATGAACTTTGGAAGGTATCAGGATGCGATGCTTCCCGGTCAATCGTTCATGTTCCATTCGGTAATCAGTCCGTTGCTGAACATCGGATTGCTCACGCCAGATCAGGTTCTTGACCGTGCCCTGAATGCCGCCGCTGCAGAAAATATTCCCTTGCCTTCTTTAGAAGGTTTTGTGCGGCAGGTTTTGGGTTGGCGAGAATTTGTACGCGCCGTTTACCACAAATCAGGAAACAAGATGCGCACAGCGAACGCCCTGCAACTGTTTGCGCCAATGCCGGAGGCGATGTACAGCGGCACAACCGGGATTTATCCCTTTGATGAATCCCTGAGCCGTTTGCGGCATACCGCATACAGCCACCACATTGAACGGCTCATGATTCACGGAAACCTGATGCTGCTTCTGGGTATTCATCCCGACGCGGTATATCAGTGGTTCATGGAACTGTTCATCGATGCATACGATTGGGTGATGGTTCCCAATGTGTATGGCATGAGTCAATATGCCGATTTCGGGGGAATGGTTACCAAACCCTATGTGTCAGGTTCTGCATACCTGAGGAAAATGGGGCATTTTCAAAAATCAGCCTGGTGTGAGGAGTGGGATGCGCTTTATTGGATGTTCATCCAGAAGCATGCGGAGGCACTGCAAAAAAATCCGCGCATGGCGATTCCCATTGCATCGCTGAAGCGCATGAATCCGGAAAAACTTGTGGAAATGGCCCAGCGCGTGCAGCGGCTTAAAGTGCGTCTGCAGATTCCGGTATCCTGATTATTCCTTGTCCAGCGCGCGGCCCAGCAAATCAGGGTTGATGTTTTTACTGGCTTTGGCGCCCATTTTCTTCAGTTCTTCTACACGTTTTACCAGGTTTCCGGTGCCGTCAACCAGTTTTTTCATGGCATCGGAATAGGTGTCTTTGGCGGTATCCATCTGTCTTCCCACCTTGATCAAATCATCGGCAAATCCTGTGAACTTATCATAGAGATCGCCGGCTTTCTTGGCAATTTCCAAGGCGTTTTTGTTTTGATTTTCCTGTTTCCAGATGCTGGCAACTGTGCGGAGCGTGGCCAGCAAGGTGCTTGGACTTACAATCACAATGCGCAAATCCCAGGCGTAGGTGAACAGGTCTACATCGCCCTGAACTGCCAGCGCAAATGAAGATTCAATAGGAACAAACATCAACACAAACTCCGGAGCATTCAGGCCGTTTCCGCTGGGGTAATTCTTCTCCGAAAGCAGTTTTGCATGGCTGCGCATGGAAACGATATGGGCTTTCAGATGCTTTTCGCGGTCGGCTTCGTTTTCGGCTGCCATGAACGCTTCGTATGCCGTAAGACTCACCTTGGCATCTACAATCAGGTGTTTCTGGTCGGGAAGGTGAATCACCACATCCGGCTTTATGGTGTCGCCAGATTGATTTTCTGTTTGAAACTGTGTTACGTATTCTTGTCCCTTGGTCAGGCCGGAACGCTCCAGAACCCGCTCCAGAATCACTTCGCCCCAGTTTCCCTGTTTTTTGGTATCACCCTTCAGCGCTTTGGTGAGGTTTTGGGTTTCTTCGGTCACTTGTTGATTCAGCCTGGTAAGCAGTTCAATTTGTGTTTTAAGTTCTGTGGCGCTTTTTTGACTTTCTCCGTGGGTGTCATTTACCCGCTTTTCAAACTCTGTGAGCTTGGTGCGCACCGGATCCAGCAGGTGTTTCAGTGTTTCTGTGTGTTCATCCCGCAAAGCTTTGCTTTGGTTTTGCAGGTTATCGAGCGCAATTTGTCCGAATGCTTCCCGCAACTGGCTTTCCAGTTTTTGGGAGAATTCATTTCGTTCCTGAACTTTTTCTTCGAGGCCTTTGATGCGCTCCTGTGCAGCAGAAAGAAGGGCCTGTTGCTCCACATCGCGCTGGCGATTGCGGTTCATAAGCACCGCATAAGCAAGTAAAAAACCAAGCGCAAGTCCAACGAGAAGGGCTAAAATATCCATACCGACAAAGATAATTCCACGGTCCAAGTGCCAGGTGGGCAAGCCCAATTTTTTAAAACCCATTTAACTTGAAGAAAATCAATGAGTTGGGATGAACCTAACAACAAGATGGATTGTTTTCTTGCCATGAAAAATGAAACAGGGGCCATGCGTCTGGAATTCATCAAGACGGCCACTGCGGGTGTGCGCAATGAGATTACGGGTCATCCGATGTATCGCGGAATTGCAACTCTAGAGGGCGTTCGGCTGATGATGGAACATCATGTTTATGCAGTTTGGGATTTTATGAGTTTGTTGAAGGCGCTTCAGTCAAAACTTACCTGTGTGCATGTGCCATGGTTTCCCCAGGGAAATGCGGATACACGGTTCTTCATTAATGAGATTGTTTTGGGCGAAGAATCAGATGTGGATCCCGACGGCGGGCACATCAGTCATTTCGAACTTTACCTGAAAGCCATGAAGCAGGCCGGTGCCGACACTTCGGGTATTGAACGGTTTTTGGAAAGCCTGTGTTCAGGAGCAAGCCTGGAATCGGCGTTTGAAGTGGCGCAAACTCCGGCAGAGGTGCGCGCTTTTGTTCGCTACACGCTGGATGTGGCCACAAAGGCGCAGGTGCATGTGCTGGCTGCGGTGTTCACCTTTGGACGAGAGGATTTGATTCCGGATATGTTCATGGAACTGATTCGTGAAATCAAAAGCAAACATCCGGAAGAACTGGAGCTGTTCAACTATTACCTGGAACGACATATTGAGGTCGATGGCGACCACCACGGACCGCTTTCCTGGAATATGGTTCAGGCGCTTTGTGGCGATGACGATGCGCGTTGGCAAGAAGCGGCAACCGCTTCAGTACAGGCACTACAGCACCGAAAAGCCCTGTGGGATGCTGTATTGACGCGCTTGTAATCGCTGCAGCCGTGTATTTTTGAGCCGTGGCCTTTTTTAATCCGGTTGTTTCACTGAGCAACATCGGTGCTTTAGTGAACGGTTTGCTTCGCTTTGTGTATTGCCTGCTGCATGTGTTCGTGCACCGCACCTGGAAACGCCCGCTCAGGAATTTTGAAGAGAATCCGGCAACCTACAATGGCAAAGCGCTGCTCTATTTCGGATATAAATACTATGCATTTCCGCACTGGGCTGGAGAAACCCCGGAACAGGAAGCGCATTTCAGAAAACAAGCTGCACGCCTGGACGGTAAAGCCGAGTGTACCATGAGTGTTGGTGGCGATTTGATGCCGTACAAAGTGTTGATGGACGCCGATACCAGCAGGTTGTGGGAAGATGCAGTTTCGTTTTTTGAAGCAGATGTGGTTTTTGCCAATCTGGAAACGCCCATGGATCTGAACAAACCGGCTGCTTGGGTTCCGGAGCTGATGTTGAACAACATGTATTTCAACGGAAACGAACAACTGTGGCAGGTGTTCACCAACGGCGGAAAAGGATCCTATGATGTACTTTCCGTGGCCAACAACCACATGCACGATCAGGGTCCGGAAGGCTTAACATCAACCCTGGACTTCCTGGATGCCAAAGGTGTTGTGGCTGTTGGCGCCCGAAGGGAAGCTGCGTTCAATCCCGAAAAACACATGATACAAAGGCAGGGTATCTCTTTTGGGTTTTCCGCCTGGACGTACTCTTTAAATACCTGTCCACCCAATGCAGAAGCTCCGTGGAGCACCAACCTTATTTCATTAAATGTTCCGAATGCCGATTTCACCCCGATTGTGCAGGAAGCAAAAGCCCTGCGCGCCGCCGGTGCGGAGGTACTGGTGATTTCACTGCACGGAGGCAATGCATATCAAGCCTTTCCGCAAGATCATGTTATTCGGAACTATCGACGCATTATGGCAGAAACGGGTGCAGACCTCATCATTGGAACGCACCCGCACAATGCCCAGCCCTGGGAGTTTTACGAATACCAACATGCTGCAGACCTCAAAACCGGGTTGATTCTGTATTCTCCCGGCGATTTCATTGCTTACGACATTTTCAAGTGGTGTCATTTGCCCATGACCTACAGCATTGGGTTTTCGCGCAGCGCAACCGGAATAAACATCAGCGCATTTCAGCCGCATTTTTGGTACATGGGCTTATTTGAGGGAAAAGAGCTTCGCTTGTTCAATGCGGAAATACAATATTCCAGTGGAAACTGGCGCACCTGGCCAAGGAAAAACCAACGTGAATTCCTGGATTTACTTCGGTTCCAGCGACATACATTTCCAGCCCAATGCCGCATCTTTGAATCCCCGTGAAACAGCAAACCGCGCGCGTCTGCCACCTGACCAGCCTGCATGTAGCCAGAGATACCAGGATTTTTTATAAATCATGCAGGAGCCTGGCGCGGTTTTACGAGGTCACCCTGATAGCAGTACACGATCGCGAAGAGCTTGTTGACGGTGTGCGTATCATTCCATTCAGGAGGTTGAAAAACAGATACTGGGAAATGCTTACAGCCTCGCTGCGCATGTTTCCCAAAGCACTTCGTGTGAATGCCGACCTGTATCAATTTCACGACCCGGAGCTGATTCCTTGTGGATTGTGGCTGCGCCTGTTGGGCAAGAAGGTGGTTTTCGATGTGCACGAACATTTCGCAGCAGACATCTTCGACAAGCCCTGGATTCGAAACAAGGGAATGCTTGCGCGCATCTACGGTTTTTTCGAGCAAAGGGCGGCACGACGCATGGAACTGGTTTTGGCAGAGCGGTCCTATGCGCCTCATTACGCTGCCATGGGTGCTCGCTATACTGTGGTGCTGAATTACCCTGATTTAACGTTTTTTAAACCATACCGTAATGTGGAACCGCGTCCGGAGCAGAACCTGTTCTACATTGGCATTCTGCTGGAAACCCGGGGCCTCTTGCAGATTGCAGAAGCATTGTGGATGCTGAAACAACAGGGCCGGATTTTTCATTTTCACTGTGTAGGGGCATTGTATTCAGGTCTGGCGCAGAAAATAGAATCCCTGCCTTTTTATGAAGAAATCAAGAAACAACTCTTTTTTCATGGCAGGCTTGATTTGCCGGATGGTTACCGGCTCAGTATGTCCATGGGCATAGGGCTGTGCATCATTAAACGGATGAAAAACTCTGAATGGAGCTATCCCACCAAGATGTTCGAATACATGAGTGTGGGATTGCCAGTCATCACTTCAGATTTTGAACTGTACCGCAGCGTGGTGGAACGAAATGAATGCGGTCTTTGCGTACCTCCGGATGATCCGAAACAGTTGGCCGAGGCTATTCTTACTCTGGCCGACAACCCCGATTTACGACTAAAAATGGCACGCAACGGCGTACAGGCAACAGAGGCTTTTTACTCCTGGAAATCTCAAGAAGACAAACTCATTGCCCTGTATCAGCGCATTCTCGGTGTTTAAGGGCAATTGTTGATGGCATTGGCTGCCACGCTGCCCCATTTCAAATACTCTTCGAGTTCTTTACCCTTATATTTTTGTTCATAGGCTTCCAGGCGGGAAACGATTTTACCGCGCTCAGCCCAAACATCGGGATCCGGAGCTCCACCATTGCTGGTTTTGTTCAATTTACAATTTACCAGGTAATACGCCTCCAGATCTGAAGCATAAGGCAAGCGCATGGGAATACCAATGCTGTTTAGCTGCTCATTGGCTGCAGCATTATTGGTTTCGTTGTTGTTCACAGTACCACCACTTTGTTCAGTGGTTTGCTCTTGACGCACCTTTTGGGTACAAGCACTTGTAAGGGCTAAAACACCCACAGATACATAAATGATGAAATTCCTCATGGTTGCGAATTTAGGGGCCGTTTTCTTTAGTTGAACTCAATAGCTCAGGTACATGCTTTTGGTTTTATACAGGTCCCGGAATCCCGGATCCCTCAGGTCGTGCACGAATACAATCTCTTCGCCGGTGCTTTTCATTTCGGGTCCGAGTTCACGACTTACGCCTGGGAATTTATTAAATGAGAATACGGGTTTTTTAATGGCCCAACCCTGCGGGCGTTCGGGAATCACGAAATCTTTCACCTTCATCACCCCCAGCATTACTTTGGTGGCGAGGTTGATGTACGGAACATTATACGCTTTGCAAATGAACGGCACGGTGCGGCTGGCGCGCGGATTGGCTTCGATTACATAAACCTGTTCATGCTTAATGGCAAACTGAATATTGAGCAAACCTTTGACCTTCAGGGCTTTAGCCAGTTTTTCGGTATAGGTTTCCATTTGGTGGATTACTTCTTTGCTTAATCCGTATGGAGGCAAAACCGCGCTGCTGTCGCCACTGTGGATACCGGCAGGCTCTATGTGTTCCATCAAGCCGAGGATGTGGATGTCTTCGCCATCGCAAATGCAATCGCTTTCTGCTTCTTCGGCACGGTCCAGGAAGTGGTCAATGAGCACGCGGTTTCCAGGCAGGTCACCCAGCAGTTTAACCACGGCGCGTTCCAGGTCTTCATCGTTAATAACAATCACCATACCTTGACCACCGAGCACATAGCTGGGGCGCACCAAAACAGGATATCCTACCTCATTGGCAATGCGCACCGCTTCGTCGGCATCTTGCGCGACGCCGTATTTCGGGTAAGGAATATCAAGGGCAGCCAACAGATCACTGAAACGTCCGCGGTCTTCGGCTATGTCCATGTCCTCATAGGATGTGCCGATGATTGGAATCCCATGCTCGTGGAATTTTTCAGCCAGTTTCAAAGCCGTTTGGCCGCCAAGCTGCACAATTACGCCTGTAGGCCGCTCATTGGCGATCAGTTCGCGCAGATGTTCCCAGTAAACGGGCTCAAAGTACAGCTTATCGGCCATGTCAAAATCTGTACTTACCGTTTCCGGGTTACAGTTTACCATGATGGCCTCGTAACCTGCTTCGCGTGCAGCCAGGATGCCGTGCACGCAACTGTAGTCGAATTCAATTCCCTGACCGATTCTGTTGGGGCCGCTGCCAAGCACGATGACCTTTTTTCGGTCGCTGAACACACTTTCATTTTCGCCGTCGAAGGTGCTGTAAAAGTAATTGGTAGGGCTTGGGAATTCCGCGCTGCAGGTATCTACCATTTTGTACACCCGGCGAATATTCAGTGATTGCCTTTTCTCAAACACCTCGTCTTCAGTACAATTGCCCATAAGCCAGGCAATCTGATGGTCGCTGAAGCCTTTTTCCTTAGCCAGTCGAAGCAGTGCTGCAGGGATGTTGCCAATTTGGTAGCGTCTGATTTCAGTTTCTGTTTTTACGAGGTCGCTGATTTGCTCCAGGAACCATCGGTCAATCTTGGTGATTTTGTGGATGGACGTGAGTGGAACACCCATGGAAATCGCATCCTTCAACTTAAAGAGCCGGTCCCAGCTGGCGTATTCCAGCGCATGCAGGAGTTCGTCCAGGTTGCGGCTGCTTTTGCCGTCTGCACCCAAACCGTGGCGGCCAATTTCCAGACTTTGACAGGCTTTTTGAAGCGCCTCCTGAAAACTGCGGCCTATGGCCATCACTTCACCGACGCTTTTCATCTGGAATCCCAGACGGCGGTCTGCTCCGTGAAACTTATCAAAATTCCAACGGGGGATTTTAACAATCACATAGTCAATGGCCGGTTCGAAAAACGCGCTGGTGGTTTTGGTTACCGGATTTTTAAGTTCATCCAGGTAGTAGCCAATAGCCAGCTTGGCCGCAATTTTCGCAATGGGATAACCGGTCGCTTTTGATGCCAGCGCGGAACTTCTGCTTACACGTGGATTGATTTCAACAGCAATGATCTCTTCCGTATCCGGATTCACGCTGAACTGAACATTGCAACCGCCTGCAAAAACGCCCATGCTGCGCATCATTTTGAAGGCCATGTCGCGCATGTTCTGGAAGGTTACATCGCTTAGGGTCATTGCCGGCGCCACGGTAATGCTGTCGCCGGTATGGATGCCCATCGGGTCGAAGTTTTCAATGGTGCAGATTACGGCGATGTCGTCTTTGCCATCGCGCAACAGCTCCAGTTCATATTCTTTCCAGCCCAAAACAGCTTGTTCTACCAATACCTCGTGCACCGGACTTGCTTCCAGTCCGCGCTGCAAAGCGGAGTCAAATTCTTCTTTCTTGTAAACAATGGAACCACCGGTTCCTCCTAACGTATAGCTGGGACGGATGACCAACGGAAAGCCGATGCGCTGGGCAATTTCTTTTCCTTCCAAGAAGCTGTTTGCAATTTGGCTTTTTGCAACCCCTACACCGAGTTCACCCATCAGCTGGCGGAACTTTTCCCGGTCTTCCATGCGGTCAATGGCTTCGATGTTTACACCAATGATGCGACAATTGTACTGTTGCCAGATGCCTAACTCATCACATTCTTTGGCCAGATTAAGTGCCGTTTGTCCGCCCATGGTAGGCAGTACAGCGTCGATGTGTCGCTCCTGCAGGATTTTTTCAATGCTTTGTGGCGTTAATGGCCACAAATACACATGGTCTGCGTTCAGCTTGTCGGTCATGATGGTGGCCGGGTTGCTGTTGATCAAACTCACCTCAATGCCTTCTTCCCGCAGAGACCTTGCCGCCTGACTTCCGGAGTAATCAAACTCGCAGGCTTGTCCGATGATGATGGGTCCGGAACCAATAATCAGAACGCTTTTGATGGAAGAATCTTTAGGCATGTTGGGATAAATCGCGCAAAGGTAGCAAAAATGGAAGGCCCCTGCCTGCCGGTGTATATGTTGAGAACACGTTGCATTGTGGCATCCGGTCGCCGCGTATTTTTGCTTTTTATTTGTTTCCGGGGCGCCAGTTCCGGATCGGGCCAACAGCCTATAAAAAAAGCCGCTCAAGAGCGGCTTTTTCCTGATATATGCTTAACGGGTTAGATTTCACCAAGAATAACCAGCGCGGCATAAATGAAGCCGGGCAACCAAAACAGAAGCGTCAGCAGGAGGCTGATCCAGAAACGGTTGGTGATTTCCCCCTCGTACAACAACACCCCCAGGAATGGTATGAAGAATGCAACGATGAGGTACAACAAGGTGTTGTCGTCCATTTTTTGTTGCTGCGACAATCCCTGTTTTGCCGGCTTTTTGGCAGAATGGCTCAAAATAGCTGTTGCCAGGTATTTTTCACCCCGGGATACTTCGGATTGTTGTGCTGAGGGAATTGCACCAGTCTGGATGCGTGCATCATGCGGCGTCTTGGTAAAACGTATATCAAGTGCAGAAGCGCTTGCAGGTTGCTGATGATATGCAAGTTGTTTTTGTTTTTGCGCGTTCAGGGCCTCAAAGGGCAGGGCATCGGCGGTTTTGTTTGGCGTTGTAGCAGTTTGCTGCTGCTGTTTTTCCTTACCGAACAAGCCGACTTGCACCTGAAAGCCATTGCTGTAGCGGCGTTTGGTGAGGGAGAAATTGCTTGCACAGGAACTGAGTAAAGAAATTGCTGTGAGTGCAGCAAATCCGGTTTTTAGAACATATGTTTTCATCGTCAATAGGTTTAGCCTGCAATTTAAAAAACGCCGGACAAGTAGGCATCGGCGTGCATAAGATCAGTTCCAGACCTGCTAAACCGCAACCGGAGCCTTGATGGCAGGCCATGGGTCGTAATGTTCCAGGCTGAAGTCTTCGTAGGTGAAGGCAAACAGGTCCTGAACATTCGGATTGAGTTGCATTACAGGGTATGGCCGGGGTTCGCGCGACAGCTGCAGCTTCACTTGTTCGTAGTGATTGCTGTAAATATGCGCATCGCCGAAGGTGTGTACAAATTCACCAGGTTTCAAACCGCAAACCTGAGCCATCATCAAGGTGAGCAGTGCGTAGCTGGCAATGTTAAAAGGCACGCCCAGGAATAAATCTGCGCTGCGCTGATACAACTGGCAACTCAGGGCACCATTGGCTACATAAAATTGAAACAGACAATGACAGGGCATCAGTGCCATCTGATCCAGTTCGCCCACGTTCCAGGCACTCACCAGAATGCGGCGGCTGTCGGGGTTGTTTTTGATGAGGTTTATGGCGTCAGAAATCTGGTCAATGGTGCGTCCATCCTTGGTTTCCCAACTGCGCCATTGTTTGCCGTACACCGGACCGAGGTTTCCGTGTTCGTCGGCCCATTCATCCCAGATGCTTACACCGTGTTCCTTCAAAAAAGCGGTATTGGTATCGCCCCGAAGGAACCACAGCAATTCATAGATGATGCTTTTGAGGTGGACTTTTTTGGTGGTGATCAGCGGGAATCCGTTTTCAAGGTTGAAGCGGAGCTGCCCGCCCAAAACGCTGCGGGTTCCGGTTCCTGTGCGGTCAGACTTTTCAGTTCCGTGTTCAAAAACGTGTCTAAGGAAGTCTTCATATTGACCGCTGTGTTGCATGAAGCGAAAGTACGGCAGGGATAAAAAAAAGAAAACCATCCACCCCGAGGGTGGATGGTTTTCTGAAGAGGTATAGGGTAAAGTTTAGTTAAAGATGTAGCGAACACCGAACTGCAGCTGCCAAACATCTTCAAGTCCGGCGCGGTAATCGGTCACCTTGGAAATCAGTTTGTTGTTGCGGTCGCGGTTCATGGAATAAATCGGATTGTTATTGGCATCAACACCTTCATAGCGCAGCAAGTTGGGGAAGTTTATCGCCTTGCTTACGCCCCATTTGTTGTTGATCATGTTGCCAAAGTTGTACATATCCATGCGCAGTTGCAGGGTATGCTTTTTACCAGGTGCGCCAACACTGAAATTTTGCTGGATGCTCAGGTCAATGGTGGTGATCCAGCCGAGCAAAGCGCCGTTGCGTTCACTGTATTTTCCGCGGTTTGCGCTCAGGTACTTATCGCTTTCCAGCAGCGCGTTGAATGCGGCAATTTGGTCGTTTTCGCTGTAGGTTACGCCGCCGGAGGTGGTGGCCTTCCACTTCAGGTCTTCCGCTTTGTTGGGAATATAGATCAGGTCGTTGTTGGTGAGCTGATCGCCATTCATGTCGTTGCTGTAGAAATAAGAGAAGCGGCCCTGGTTTCCGGTTTGCAGGAAGGCGCTAAACAAGGTAGAAAGTTTGTCGTTCTTGCCATATACCAGACGATAGGTTCCGCTGGCAATGATGCGGTGACGCTGATCCTGGTCGGAGAATGCGAGGTCGGGCAGGTTGTTGCCATTCACAGCACGGTTGTCGCGCCAGCTGCTGAAGGCGATGGAACCGGCTGAAATCACGTCTTTGGTTTCGCTGAAGTTATACGCCATCATGGCAGACCAGTTGTTGCTGAAAGGCTTTTCCAACTTAAAGGTTACGCTGTAATTGTATCCTTTATTGGTGTTGGTAAGCAGAATAGCGTCGGTAATGTTGTCCTGAACTCGCATGGCGTTGTTTTGGGCGTTTCCACTCAAGCCGCGGCCAGGGAAATACAAACGGTTGTCGGGTCCGCTGAAGGTGCCGGCGGCCTTCTCTTGATTCACGTTGAGGTACGCCACGTTGTTGATGGTGCGGGTGTACATAAATTCAGTGGTTCCTACAAAACCAAAGGGTAATTTAAAATCTGCGCCGAGGTCGCTTCTCCATACCTGAGGGAATTTAAAATCAGGGTCAGTAAGTGCCAGGTTGTATGATGGAGGCGTGGTGGGGTTTGACGGGATGTAGCGGGTAACGTCGGGGCTGAACTGATACGCTTTGGTATTGTCGAAGCGCATGGAGCCGGTAAGCACGCCGTTGTTGCTCAACTGGTTGCTGATCCAAACGAAGGCAGGACGGCCTGAGAACAAACCGGTACCACCGCGCACCTGGATGTCACGGTTTCCTTTGGCATTCCAGTTAAAGCCAACACGTGGTGACCACAGGATGTTGCGGTTTGCCAGCTTGCCGGTAGAGAATTTTACAGGATTGTAGTTCTCGTCGCGGAAGGTCATGGTATCTGCACGCGGGTTGCTTACTTCGGGATCATTGTACATCGGCAGGTCAAAGCGGATGCCGGCGGTTACTTTCAACCTGCTGTTCACCGCAAAAGCATCTTGCAGATAAGCTGAAGTTTGGGCTACCACCGGACGGGCTGTTGGAAGTGCTCCACCTTCAAGGGCTGAGTAGGTGAGGGCATAACGGCGTACGTTTACTCCGGTATCGCCATTGGCGCTGCGGTAAAAATCTTCAAGGCTGTTGAAGGTATAATGTCCGTAGTAGGTTGGCGCAAAGGTGTTTTCAAAAGCAAAGCGTTCATAGGCAATACCGGCAGTAATGGTATGCTTGCCTACATAATGGGTTAAGTTGTCCTGAATCTGGAAGGTGTTGGTGTTCAGGATGTTGTTGGCGGTGAAGGGTTCATAACCGAACGAGGTCATGGTGGTGCCACCCATCTGGATGTCAACCAGCGGAAACACACCGCCGTTGCTTGAGCGGTAGTCGCGGTTGGCCGTGAAACCGATGATAAAGTTGTTGTGCGTGCGGCGGTTCAGGGTGCTGTTCAATTCGCCAATCACGCTGTAGATGTCGTTGTTGATTACATAGTTGGAGTTGGCAAAATTGAGCGCTGTTTGGTTGTCTCTGCGGTTTCCGTTCACAGCACCGGAGTTGCTGATCAGCACGTCGCGTGAAGAGCGAAGTTGGTTGTAACGCAATACTGCGCGGTGTTTCTGGTTGATGTTCCAGTCGAATTTGGCAAGGTATTTCAGGCTTGAAGTTTTCAAAGAATATCCTTCATAAGCACCAGGGTCATATCCATAACGTGATTTCAGGAAATCTGAAAGTGAATCAAGGGCAGAGGCACGAACACGGGTTACGTTTGGTCCGCTCAATCCTGGGCGGTTGGCCAAAAACGCGGTTGCCGGATCATTGCGGTTTTCCATTTCTGCGTTGAAGAAGTAGAACAATTTGTTCTTTACCAATGCGCCGCCTACACGGAAGCCGGCTTGCATCACATTGTAGTCGGTTTTCACCACTTCTGAACCTGCAGCTTTGCTGCCGCTCAGGCTTTGATTTCGGGTGTTTACGAATACAGAGCCTTCTACCTGGTTGGTACCACTGCGTGTAACAGCGTTGATTCCACCGCCGGTAAAACCACCATTTTTCACATCGTAGGGAGCCAGATTAACACTGATTTCCTGCAAGGCGTCCAATGAAATGGGTGTTGATGCGGTTTGGCCGGCTGGTGCAGATGCAAGTCCGAAGCTGTTGTTGAAAATGGAACCATCGATGGTAAGGTTGTTGAAGCGGCTGTCCTGCCCACCCAAAGAAATACCGGAACCGGCGGTAGCGGCTACAGAAGAAGAACGGGCCTGCGGCGTTAAACGCAGGAAGTCATTCAGGCTGCGGCTGATGGTTGGCAGGGTTGCAAGTGCCTCTTTGTCGATGGTAGTTGCTGCACCTGTGTTTTGGTTGTTCAGCAAGCGGTTACGCACGGCTTTGATGGTCACCGTTTCCATTTGTCCCACCACAAAATCCAATACAAAGGTCTGTGCCAGACTAAGGTTGATGTCTTCCACCTTGTCCATGGTTTTACCGCTGGCGTCCTTGCATTCTACAGTGTAAGGTCCACCGATTTTTACCGCCGGAATGTTGTAGCGGCCATCGCTGCGGCTGCCCGCCTGATAAACGGTTCCGGTTGGCGTGTGTGTGGCGGTGATTTCTGCACCAGCGTAAGGTTTACCGCTGGCATCTTTTACCGTTCCACTAAAGGAAGATGTGTTGTCCTGAGCCCTTGCAACTGTTGCGCCTAAAAGGCTGAACAGACACAAGAGGCCGTGTGTAAGCGTTTTTTTCATGGTCTTGAATAAGCAGGACGAAATAATCTTCATAATATTAAGAAATGGTTAATATAAATTAAGGTTTTGCCATTTTTATGGTCCGATTTCCGCATGCCAAAGGAATTATGAAGGTTCTGTGCGGTTTATCAGAAAGCTTAAGGGTTCAGACAAGGGGCCTTTGGATGGCTCGGATTTATGGTCCGTTCGCAGCAAAGAGGGCGAAACGAAAAAAAGCAGCCATAGGCGCATGGAGCGGTGAAAAATGGCATTTCCATAGCGAGCCCATGGAAAAACCATTGTAGCCAGTGGTAATCGTATAAATCCTTTTACACAGCAGGGCATTTGCCTTATTTTTGCCACAAATCTTATGGCTGAAATCATCCGCATGCCCAAAATGAGCGATACCATGACCGAAGGTGTTGTGGTGAAATGGCTTGTTAAAGAGGGCGACCCGATAAAATCAGGCGACATTATTGCCGAGGTAGAAACCGATAAGGCTACCATGGATTTTGAGTGTTACAGCAAGGGAACACTGTTGCATATTGCTGCGAAAGAAGGCCAGAGCGTTCCGGTTGATGGAATCGTGGCCGTGGTTGGACAACCCGGCGAAGACTTCCAGGGATTGTTGTCGGCTCCGGCTTCAGCCCCCGAGGCAGAAACTCCCGTTGCCGATACTGCAGCGGCTCCTGTTCAAACCCCGGCGCCCGCCTCCGCTCCTGTAACAACAACCACTACAACAAGAATTCTTGCTTCTCCGCTTGCTAAAAAACTGGCCGCTGATAAAGGAATCGATTTGTCAGCCGTGAAGGGCAGTGGTGAGAATGGCCGTATTGTCAAGCAAGACGTTGAAAATTATACAGGCAGCAGTGTTGCAGCTCCTTCCGTGGCGGCGTTTACGGGTACAGAAAGTTATGATGAGGTTCCGGTTTCGCAGATGCGCAAAACCATTGCCGCGCGCCTTAGTGAGAGCAAGTTCTCTGCACCGCATTTCTACCTGACCATTGAAATCAACATGGACAAAGCAGTGCTGGCACGTGAACAGATGAACCAAATCAGCGATGTGAAAATCAGCATGAACGATCTGGTGATTAAAGCATCCGCAGCTGCGCTGCGCAAACATCCGAAGATCAACAGTTCCTGGCTGGGTAGCACCATTCGTTACAACCACCACATCAACATTGGTGTGGCCATGGCGGTGGAAGAGGGATTGTTGGTTCCGGTGGTGCGTTTTGCCGATCAGAAGAACCTCAGCCAGATCAGCAGTGAAGTGAAAGAATACGGCGCCCGTGCCAAAGCGAAGAAACTGCAACCGCAGGACTGGGCAGGAAACACCTTCACCATCAGCAACTTAGGCATGTTTGGTATTGAAGAGTTTACAGCCATCATCAATCCTCCGGATGCCTGCATTTTGGCTGTAGGCGCGGTGAAGGAAACTGTGGGTGTGGTGAATGGGGAAATAAAACCCGTAAAGGTGATGAAGGTAACCCTGAGTTGCGACCACCGTGTGGTGGATGGTGCCAGCGGAGCACAGTTCCTGCAAACCCTGAAGCAGCTGCTCGAAGAACCGGTGCGGTTGCTGGTGTAATCATGTTATTCGAAACCAATCAAGAAAGCGCTGGCAATTTGTCTGCGCTTTCTTTTTGCAGAATGGTTCTTGGTTCTGTTGGGCATCGAAGTGCGTAACCCTAATTCCATGCTTTCGTTGTCGTTTTTATTCAGTCCGACCCTAGGGCATTCAAGATCTGAAGGAGGATTTATGCATCCTGGCCTGAATTATTAAATTTCACCCTCAGGCGTGAACTTCCGAACAAGGTCCAGTCTTTGTTTTAGAACCTCTAAACCATTACAGATATGAAAAGATTAATGAGCATTTTGATGTGCAGCGCTTTGCTGTTTGCATGCAAAGACACAGAACCCACCGGTCCCTCGGACAAACCAGCACCCAATTACAAGGTACAGGGCAGATGGGTCATCATGAGTTCTACCTTGTATGAGTTTACCGACAGTCTGATGTACACCATTTACTCGGCGGATGGAAAATTTGGAACCATCAAAGATGCAATTCCCAACCCCAAACCATGGTGGACCAAAGGCGATTCGCTATTCATCCAGCACAGTAAGACCTCTATTGCTCAATACCGAATGGTGTTCAAATGCGACGGGAATGTGCTTGATGTGAAGAGCAATGCTTCTGGCCAGTACACTACCGTGAGTTGGTATAAGGAGGGTTTTGACATGGCTACCTGTCCTTAATGGTGAACGCTGTTGTTTCAACCTCAAGGGGGTCAATGGCGAAGTTTTTCTGCGTACTGGCAGCGCTTCTTTGTGGTTCATACCGGGGTGAATCGGCCGAGGTCAGGTCGATTCACCTGCGGAATGTTTGGGAAAACTCCGCAGCGGAAGACTCTGTGCGCTTTCATGCGCTGGAAGTTTTTTACGAGTTCAACCACCAGACGAATCCGGATACCACTTTATCTTCTCTGGAATACCACCTGAAGCTGGCGCTGGATAAAAGTGATTTAACCGAACAGTTTTATGCCCTTAAGCGACAGGGAAACATTTTGCGCTTGCAGCGCAAATATGCAAGGGCTCTGGAAACCTATCGAAAAGCCGGGAATATTGCCAGGTCCTTGAACAACAGTTTGTTTCAGGCCGACATCCTCGGAAACATTGCCAATGTGTATGTGTATCAATCGGACTATCTGAACGCATCCAGGTTTTTTTATGAAGCCTTGGATATTTATGAGCGATTCAACCACAAGAAAGGCATCATTCGGATGCATACGAGCATCGGTAATGTGTTTCTCATCATCAAAAAGTACAATTTGGCCCTCGATTATTATTTGAAGGTGCTGAATGGAATGGATCCGGCGAATGACCGGGATAAAACGCTTGGTATTATATACAGCAATATCGGCCTTTCGTATTATTGGCTGGGGGATTATGAGCGTGCACGCGGCTTTTGTGAAAAAGGTATTGCCAACTTCGAACACAACGGAAATTTGATTTTTGCTGCTGACTCTTACGGTGATTTGGCGCGGATTTATGAAAAATTAGAGGAATATCAGAAAGCAAAAGAAGCCATTGAACAATGCCTGGAGTTAAATACCCGGCTGAGTGTTGAGGAAGGTGTTACAGAAGCAAAGCTCATTCAAGCGCAACTGGCCTTTCATGAACATCCGGGTAAGGGCTTGTTGTTGGCTGAACCCTTGATGGACGAGGTGCGGAAGTTCGACAACAAGGGCCTGAAAAAGGAACTGTATTATCTGTTATATCAATGCTACAAACATATTGGTAACGATGGGAAATCGCTTGAGATGCACGAGTTGTATACCTTGTTTTCTGACAGCGTAAACCAGGAACTGCATCAATTTGAAATCCTCCAAGAGGTGATTCAGCGAGAACATCAGGTACAATTGGCACAGTTTCATGCCAGAAACAAGGAGGCTTCGAACGCGGCAAGGATGAAACAGTTAAAGGTGCTTGCCGTGGTGTCGTTTACCATCTTGATTTTGGTGGCAACGGCGCTGTTGGTGTTTCAGCAGTATCGGGCCAGGAATAAAGCCAGGCTGCATGAAGTGCTGGCGGAAATAGAAACCCTGAAAAAGAACAAGCAGCGTGAATTGATGGTACATGCAGAAGTGTTTCGTTTAAACAGGGAACAAATAGAGTTGGCCTTGTCGCGTAAATTGAATGAAACAGATTGGCTGGTATTGAATATTCTACTCGGCAATCCTACCATTTCGAATAAAAAACTGGCGGAACAGGCGAACCTGAGCGTTGATGGGATCGGTTCATCCCTGCGCAGGATGTATGAATATTTTGAGGTTGGAGAATCAAGGTACAAGAAGATTGCCTTGATTACAGCAGCCATTCAATCTTCGGGTGGGGTTTCTTGAGTACGATGTGTTGTGGTTCGGGGTAGCGGAGCAGTTCCATTGCGCGTAAGGGATGGCAGCGGAAAGCCCGCAGGCCCGGCATTTAGGGCCGAGGACTTGCAGCGCACAGCCCGACCCCGCGAACGCGGGGTTACGCCCGAAATAAACTGGATGGTATTAAATGAACACGCACCGCTGTTCGGGCAGTGCGTGTTCGTGCGTTTGCGGTGATTAGGGATTACTTCAGCAGCGCATCAAAGGTATTTCGCAGGTTTTCGTAGGCGGTGATGTCCACTTTTACGCTGCCCACTTTGATGGCGCTTTCCACGCGAATCGGAATTTTGTTCTTGTCGTCGGAAACCCAGATGGTCATGTCGTCATCTTCTTTGAACACGCGATCCACCACCAACTTGGGTCGCAGTTTGATGCAGCGAACCTTGCCAATATCTGTACTTAATGTTTCGCGGCCAATGAACTTGAACTGCAGGTTATAAACCTTGTTGTCCAAGTACACGTCTACGGGATAGGTTTGGCCAAGCTTGGCGGTGGTGAAATCCAAGTTGCGTGCGTAGTAAATCGCCGACGCGATGTCTTGTGTGTACACGGGCATGGCCATTTCTCCTTTGAGGTTGCGGAGTTTCTTCTGTTCGTGGTAGTAAATCACGGCATCAACCGCGCTGTATTTGTTTTCGCGCTTCGACATGCTGTAGCGCAGCGGGGCCATAGATTCTTCGTCGAGGTAGCTGTCAAACTTGTCCCGCACTTTGTACATCCAGTCGAAGCTTTTGAGGGTTTCCCCTTCGGTGCGCACCAAAAACGCCCTGCGTGTGCCAATTTGCTGCATGACAGGATCTACACTCATGGTTATACGCGCTGCATTGATCAGTCCGTAATGCGCGCGATACGTGAGCTTCTCGCCCACTTTGAATGCGGTATTGGGCAACTTGCGGAAGCTGAAGCCATTGTCTTCAGGTTTCTGCAGCAAGAAGGAACTAAAGCTGAGGCCCAGTGCCAGAGAAGCGATGATCAGATGCTTTTTTGTGTTCATACCGCTTGGTCATTGATGGGAAGAAATCCAAATTCCGTTCCAAAGCATGAAACAGACCTCAATAAGGAAAGAGGATGTTCATAGGAACAGATTCCACCGGTCCGTATCGTTCCAAACTTTTGAGGTCAATGTTCTTCTTTGAACCTACGATGGTGAGGTTGTATGGCTTTCCGCTGAAGTGTGTTTTGTGGAAGCGCACAATGTCGATGGGGGTCAATAGTGCGCTGTTGGTATACACATTTTTGCGTACGTCTTCTTCCATGCCAAGGCGGAGGGCCTCGTTGTAGCGGAACAGGATCTGATCTTCAACATAGCGTGCGGATTCGATTTGTTTTCTGATGGAAGCGCGTGCAAGTTGCAGCATGCCTGCATCCATGGGCAGACTGTCGAGCAGTTCCTGCATGGCGCCAATGGCATCGTGAAGCTTATCGGATTGGGTGCCTACGAAGGCAAAAACCTGGTTGTTTTTCTGTTTTTCATCCGGCGACGAGAAGTAGGAGTACGTGCTGTAGGCAAGGGCTTTGCTTTCACGGATGGATTGGAACACCACGCTGCCCATACCTCCGCCAAAGTATTCATTGAACAGTTGCACGGTAGCTTCCGTGCCTGCTTGGTAGGTGCCGCTTGGACGCTGCCAGCGCACATCGGCCTGAACCATGTCGAAATGGGCGAAGTAAACCCGCGTTTGTTCGGGGGTTTTTTCCTGAAAGGTTTTGATGGACGGCGCAGCAAGTGTTTTTGCAGGTATGCGGTGCTGGGCGCCCAATGTGTTCATCAGGTCGGGCAGGGAACGTTGACCGTAGTAAAAAACCTTGTGCGGGTAAGCGTTCAGGTTTTTGATGATGCCCAACAATGTCTCCGGTCTCAGGGCTTTCAATTCGGCATTGCTGAGCGTGTATCGGAAGGGATTGTCTTTACCGTAACGCGCATAATTGGACAGCGCCTGGCTGATGCTGGATTTATCCAGCTTGGAATCTTCGCGTTCTTTAATTGTGCGGTCCACGAGGTTCTTGAGTGCTTCTTTATCGGCTGCCGGCTTTTGTAAGAGTTCTTCCAGCAGCGTCAAAGCAGCATCAAAGTGTTCTTCAGGACCAGACAAGGAGATGTAGCATTGCTTGTCGCCGGTGAAAATGCCGTAATTGCATCCGAGGCTGTAAAACTTCCGGCTGAGCGCTTCGTTGCTGAGGTTGGAGGTTCCAAGAAACTTGAAATAACTCAAGGCCAGTGGAAGTTCACGGATGTGCAGTCTTCCGAGGTCCAGCACGTAATTGAGGTTAAACAAACGGTTGTCGTTGTTCTTCACATACCAAACCGGAACCTGTCCGAGTGTGGCTTTCTGAATGTCTTTGTTGAAATCAGCGAATACGGGCTTGAGGCTGTCTGATTTTTCCTGGAGCCATTCAGTGGTCCAATGGCTTTGTTTGTCGCGGTTTAGGGCCACCTGGCTGATTTCCGGCTTTTCGATTTTCGCACTTGCCGCGGGTGTACCCATTTTTTTATACACTTCTACGCGGTCGTTGGCCAGGTATTCGTTGGCAAAAGCCATGATTTCTTCTTTGGTGATGCGGCTCATTTCGTACAACTCATTTCTGGCAGCGTCGTAGCGCAGATCCGAGGTATAGGCACTCATGAGCATCATGGCACGACCCACATTGCTTTTCAGTTCATTGATTTCTGATATTTCTTCATTGAGGATGATGGAACGCAGCAACTCCGCGTCGAAGGCGCCTTTTTTCACCAGTTCCACCTGCTCGAGCAGCAAGGTGCGCACTTGTTCCAGGGTCTGTCCTTCTTTGGGACGGCCGATAAGCAGGAACAAGCCGTAGTCCTTCAGGACTTCGGCGGCGCTGTTGGCGGACAACACCTTTTGTTGTTTCACCAGGTTGAGGTCGATGAGGCCTGCGGAAGCATTGTTCAGGATCAGGTCCACCAAACGTGCGATGGTGGCTTCTTTGGTGCCTGCACCCGGTGTGCGGTAGCCAATCATCAGCTGTTCCGCTTCGGGTCCAAATACTGTTTTTGTTTCCGGTGTGGCGCGTGGCGGTTCTGGTTCGTAGCGATAAGGCGGAACTGCCGCGGGCTGCATGTTTCCGAAATGACCATCAATCATGCTTACCGCCTCATCCGGGTCGAAATCACCCACCATGATGATGGCCATATTGTTGGGCACGTAATACTTCTTGTAGTAATCGCGAATGGCTTTCAGCGAAGGGTTTTTCAGATGTTCTACGGTTCCGATGGTTGTTTGCAAGCCGTAGTTGTGCTTGCTGAACAAACCGGCCATCAGTGCTTCCCAGGCTTGGTCCATGTCGTCGTCTAGTGAGATGTTCTTTTCTTCATAAACCGCTTCGAGTTCGGTATGAAACAGACGTAAAACAGGGTTACGGAATCGTTCTGCTTCCAAAGAAATCCATTGGTGAAGGGCATTGGAAGGAATGTCGTTGATATACACCGTTTGCTCAAAGCTGGTGAATGCATTTGTGCCGGAAGCGCCGATGCTCTGGCACATCTTGTCGTATTCGTTGGCAACAGCAAAAGACGCGGCCAGTGCCGATACGGAATCGATGGCGCGGTAAATACGTTTCCGGTTTACAGAATCCCGACTTTGGTTGTAGGCATCATACAGCTGGTCGATCTGTTCAAGCAAACCCTGCTCTTTCTGCCAATCCTGGGTGCCGTATTTGTCGGTACCTTTAAACAACATGTGTTCGAGGTAGTGCGCCAGGCCGGTATTGTCGGCCGGGTCGTTTTTGCTTCCGGTTTTCACCGCTACCATGGTTTGAATGCGCGGTTTTGACTTATTTTGGGAAGTGATGACCGTTAAACCGTTTTGCAGTTTGTAAAACCTGGTTTTGAGCGGGTCATTGCTCCAATAGGTGTATTCCCAGTCGCTGTTGCGAATGGTTTCATAGGTGCTGAGTTTTTGCTGTGCATGTAAACCACTGGTGAACAGGGAAAACAGCAGGAAGAATAGCTTGCGCATCATTGTTTTTACGGGCATAGTAGGGGCGAAATATGAAGGTGTGAGATGAAATAAAAAAGGCCGCATGTTGTATGCGGCCTTTTTGATGTTTTTGAAAAATCAGCGGGTAAGGGTATAAGTGAATGTAAACAGGAAATTCCCCTGTTTTACCTCGCGGGTCCACACTTGTTTTTTCCGTTCGTTGGTGGTTACACTGAAGTTCCAGGTGGCCTTGCCTTTGGTGGCATCATCGGTAACATTCATATCCACTTTGGCTTCTGCGGGAATGCTCCAGCTGTCAATGGTATAGCTTTCTGAATTGCCGCCGGCCGAAACTTTAAAGGAACCGGTACCATCTTTTTTCAAGTCAACAGTGCCAACGTTTTCAACAGAAACAGATTGACCGGGGTCAACTACACCATTATTGCTCAATTGAAATTCGTATTTGGCGATGTTCCAGGTTTGGTTGTCAAGGCGACTTTCCAGCGCTTTTTCCTTGGAGCATGCGGTCAGAAAAAGAGTGCCAAGGGCGATGAGTGCAATTTTTTTCATGTTGCTTGATTTTGTACCACGATAATAGACGTTTTCTGCCAGAAAATCTAAATACCCAACAAGGGCGCGCAATTGTTTATCGATTGCGGTTGGTTTTTGATATTCAGGTAAAGGCCTATTCTTGAGGTCCGTTGTACATTTGAACCACAATGATCAGTAATCACGAAATAGACTACCGTCTTTACGGCGAAGAAATGCAGTGTGTGGAAATTGAGCTTGATCCACAGGAAACGGTTGTTGCAGAAAGTGGCTCTTTCATGATGATGGAAGACGGCATGCAAATGGAAACCATTTTTGGTGATGGCAGCAGGCAGCAGGGAGGTTTTTTCAATAAACTTGTTGGTGCGGGAAAGCGCCTTCTTACAGGTGAAAGCTTGTTCATGACGGCCTTTACCAATGTGAGCGCGGGCAAGAGAAGGGTGAGTTTTGCGGCACCGTATGCGGGAAAAATCATTCCACTTGATTTGGCGCAAATGGGTGGAAAGGTTATTTGTCAGAAGGATGCTTTCCTTTGCGCTGCGAAGGGTGTAAGTGTAGGAATCGAATTCCAGCGTAAACTGGGAACCGGATTGTTTGGCGGTGAAGGGTTCATCATGCAGAAGTTGGAGGGCGACGGAATGGCCTTTGTGCATGCCGGAGGCTACATCATGGAAAAACAGCTGGCGCCGGGCGAAGTGTTGAAAGTAGATACAGGTTGTATTGTAGCCTACACACAGGAAGTGGATTACGATATTCAGTTTGTAGGAGGAATCAAAAACACCATTTTTGGTGGAGAAGGGTTGTTCTTTGCCACACTCCGTGGACCTGGAAAAGTGTGGTTGCAAACACTGCCGGTGAGCAGGCTGGCTGCGCGCATCCTTGAATACGGAACATACAGGCGAAAAGAGGAGGGCAGCATCCTCGGCGGATTGGGTAATCTGTTGGATGGCGATCGTTAATCAAAATCAACCCAACCTCAGTTATCTTTGAACCATGCGTGCAACCATTTTTGCAGCGGCCGTAGCAGTAGTTATTGCATCGGCAGCTTCTTGTAAGAAGTACGATGAAGGCCCAATGGTTTCGTTGTGGCCTCGTAAAGAGCGGATATCCAACAAATGGCAGTTTACCGGCGTAACCATTAATGCGAAAGATACCACAAGCATGTTCAATGATCATGTGGTGGAATACACAGACAAGGGTACGGCGATTTATCAGATCGGTGACAAGAAGTATTTCGGCAACTGGCAGTTGAACAACGGAGGTACAGATTTAGATGTCACTTATGATTCTTTTGGCAGAATGAGCTTTGAAATCATCATGCTGAAGGAAAAAATGCTGAAATACCGCGACAAAAACTCCAACTGGGAATACAAACTCGAACCCATTTAAGGCCATGAGCACCTTGCAGCCAATACTATGGGGATTGGCAGCCGGGTTCACCATGAGCCTGATGTTGGGAACGGTGTTCTTTTCGCTGCTGCAAACCAGCATTAAACAAGGTTTTCGTTATGGAATGGCCATGGCTGCAGGCGTAATCGTCTGCGATGTGCTGTTTCTGATTCTGGCCCTGGGTTTCAGCGACGCCGTTGCTGAATTCTACACAACACATCAGGACATGCTTGCCTGGGCAGGCTGTCTCGCATTTGTGGTGCTTGGCGTTGTTCAAATAAGTCGGAAACCTTCTGTTGCTCCAACGGAAAGCACAAATAAGCAGTTCACCTATCTGAACAGGGTGATGCGGGGATTTCTCCTGAATCTGGTAAATCCGGGGAATCTGATCATCTGGATTGTAGCGCTGAACAATCCTATCACAGTTGGATTGACGCTGAATCAGAAAATACAGTTTTCATTCGCTGGCCTCTTGGCTATTTTCCTCACAGAATCGGGAATATCCATTGCTGCACAGCAACTCAGGCGCTGGGCCACTCCTAAGCGACTACATCAACTGGATGTGGTTGTTGGAGCCGTATTCATCATCGCAGCCCTCCAGATCGCCTGGAAACAACTTTTTTAGACCATCAGGACACGAGGGTGCCAACAGATTCACCCTGCAGCAGTTTGCTGAGGTTTCCGGGCTTATTCATGTCAAATACGATGATGGGAAGTTTATTTTCCTGACAGAGGGTAATGGCGGTCATATCCATCACTTCCAGACCAAGTTCATAAACCTGTGCAAAGCTGATGGTTTCGAATCGGGTGGCGCTTGGGTCTTTTTCAGGGTCGGCAGAATAGATTCCATCTACCCTGGTTCCTTTGAGTATTACGTCTGCTTCTATTTCAATTGCACGCAGTGAGGCTGCGGTATCTGTGGTGAAATAGGGGTTACCGGTGCCGGCGCCAAAAATGACAACGCGACCTTTCTCCAGATGGCGCATAGCGCGGCGGCGGATAAACGGTTCGGCGAGTTGTTCCATTTTTATGGCTGTTTGCAAGCGCGTAACAAGCCCGGATTTTTCAAACGCACCCTGGATGGCCATGGCATTAATCACCGTTGCGAGCATGCCCATATAATCACCGGTGGCGCGGTCAACTACACCTCCTTTAGATCCATTAACGCCGCGGAAGATATTACCGCCGCCAATCACTACGGCAACTTCCACACCAAGTTCCACTGCCGCCTTTACTTCGGCAGCGTACTGTTCCAACACCTCTGCGCTGATACCAAATGACTGGTTTCCCATCAGCGACTCTCCACTAAGCTTGAGTAGTATGCGTTTGTATTTCATCTTTTTGCATTAAAAAAAAGTCCCTCGGTGAGGGACTTTAAAAAATCAAATCAACTTATCCGAGTGCTACTCGGACGAAATGCGTAACGGTGAGGTTAGGTTCCACCGCTTCGAGCATTTTTGCAACTGTTTTGGAGGGGTCCTTCACAAATTCCTGTTGCAGGAGCGTTGATTCTTTGAAGAACTTCTGCAGCTTACCTTCTGCGATTTTATCAATCATTGCTTCTGGTTTGCCTTCAGCGCGTGCCTGTTCTCTTCCGATGGCCATTTCGCGTTCGATAATGTTGGTATCCACGCCATCTTTATCTACAGCAACAGGATTCATTGCTGCGATTTGCATGGCAACGTCGCGTCCAGCCTGCAGGTTTGCATCGCTGGGTGCGTTATTCATTTGCACCAGCACTCCCAAACGATTTCCTGCGTGGATGTATGCTACAACGTTATTTCCCTTGAGGATGCTGTATTTGCTTACTTCCAGCTTCTCGCCAATTTTGGCCATTTCGTCCAGAAGACGCTGTGCCAGCGGAACTCCGTTGATGCTCATCTGCTGAACAGCTTCGAGGTCAGCTGGTTCATGTTCCAGAACCGATTCTGCGATGCTGCGTGCTGTTTTTACGAAATCTTCGTTTTTGGCAACGAAATCGGTCTCGCAGTTCAGTTCAATCACAACACCAGTAGTCCTGTTGGCATTGGTTAAGGCAATTACTGCTCCTTCAGAAGCCTTTCTGTCTGCGCGGTTAGCACTGATTTTCTGGCCTTTTTTGCGAAGGAAGTCGATGGCTGCTTCAAAATCACCGTTGCTTTCGGCAAGTGCTTTTTTACAATCCATCATACCTGCGCCGGTCATTTGGCGCAGTTTGTTTACGTCTGCTGCGTTAATTGAAGTGGTCATTTATACGTGCTCTGTAATGCCTGATTAAGCCTGTGCAGCGGGTTGTTCTGCGGCCACTTCGTCTTTTTCCCTGCGGCGATCCTGCTGGCCTTCGTTGATGGCATCAGCGATTTCGCGTGCAATGATGTAAATGCTTTTGCTTGCGTCATCATTGGCAGGAATAGGGAAATCAACGGTTGTTGGATCACTGTTAGAATCAACGATGGCAAAAGTTGGAATACCCAATCTTCTTGCTTCTGAAACGGCGATGTGTTCTCTTTTGATGTCAACGATGAACAGTGCGCCTGGCAGTTTAGACATTTCTTCAATGCCGCCGAGCATACGCTCAAGTTTTGCCTTTTCACGGGTCAGCATCAAACGTTCCTTCTTGTTGATGTTTTCAAACGTGCCATCAGTCATCATTTTATTGATGTTCTGCATGCGCTTAATGCTTTTGCGCACGGTGGCGAAGTTTGTCAGCATACCGCCAAGCCAACGTTCAGTTACAAAAGGCATTGTAGCGCCCTGAGCAACCTCGCTGATGATTTCTTTAGCTTGCTTTTTGGTAGCAACGAAGAGCACTTTGCGTCCAGATTTCACGATGTTGCGGATGGCAGCACGCGCTTCTTCGAGTTTTGCTTCTGTTTTCTTCAGGTCCAGAATATGAATCCCGTTCTGCTCCATGAAAATGTAGGGAGCCATTTTGGGATTCCATTTGCGGGTGAGGTGGCCAAAATGCACACCAGCATCCAGAAGATCTTGTTGGGTAATAGCCATATTGTGGTTTAGCGCTTGCTGAATTGGAATCTTTTCCTTGCTTTCTTCTGACCGGGTTTCTTACGTTCAACTTCTCTTGAATCTCTGGTAAGCAAACCGTGTTGGCGAAGTGAACTGCGTATTTCTTCGTTGCTCTGTACCAAAGCTTTGGCAATTGCTAAAGATACAGCACCGGCCTGACCGGAAACACCGCCGCCGCGTACGTTCACTTTGATGTTTACTTTATCTTCCTGACCGGCGATTTGAATAGGTTGCTTCACCTTCGCCTGCATGGTTAACACAGGAAAATATTCGCCCATCGGGCGTCCGTTGATGAGGATTTCGCCACTGCCGTCCTGCACGTATGCACGTGCTACAGCTGCTTTGCGCCTTCCGGATGTATTGATCATAATCCTTTATTTCAGAGGTCTAATTTCAGTTCTTTGGGTTGCTGGGCAACGTGAGGATGCTCTGTTCCTGCGTACACATACAGGTTGGTGAACAGCCGGCGTCCCAAACGATTTTTGGGCAACATACCTTTTACGGCATGCTCAATGAGGCGTTCCGGATGACGGTTCAGGATCTCCTGAGCAGTACGGGAACGCTGTCCACCCGGAAATCCGGTGTGGCGCAGGTAGGTGCGGTTGGCAACCTTGTTTGCAGTCATGACTACCTTGTCGGCATTCAGCACAATTACGTTGTCACCACAATCGGTATGCGGGGTATATCCCGGTTTGTGCTTGCCGCGGATGATCAGCGCAATGCGCGATGACAACCGTCCAAGTACCTGGCCTTCAGCGTCTACGACATACCATTTTTTGTCGCGGGTCTCGCTGTTGAGCATCCTGCTTTTATAACTCAGCGTGTTCACGGTATATAAGTTGTGTAAAAATTGGGACGGCAAAAATAGACATTTTGTTTTGCTTAGCAAATAGCACTATCGAAGATTTTTTGCGTTTCTCAGGCCGGGAATGGCTTGTCTGCGCCTGAAGCTGTACAAAAAAAACCACAGTTTTACTGTGGTTTTGAGGTGTAAGTGTAAGGTTGGATACAAGGTAAGTGTTTGATTACCAATCGTCTTCGTCGTCTGGCTTCCACTTTTCCTTGAGTGCTTTGGAACACTGTGCAACGGTTTGTTTCACTTCCATATCCATACCCATCAGGTACAGATCGTTGGCGCGTGTATAGGTTTTGGCTTGCCGGTAATATTCTGCATAAGTGCGGGAAACTCCGCCGGCAGCACCCTGTACGTCTCTGATGTGTACAAAGTTGCTGAACTCGTATTTGTACCTGTTGTCCTGGAAACGCAAAATCATCTTGTATTCTACGAATCCTTCTTTGATCACCACATTGATTTGTGGTTTGGTTACCAAAGGAACCTTAATCAATAGGGTAAGTTTGTTTCCGGGCTTGGCTTCCTGTGTCATTTCCTTGAGGTCTTTTTCTCCAAACCGGTTTTTAAAGTACCGCAAGGCACGGATATAAAGACTATCTGCG
Source organism: Bacteroidia bacterium (assembly GCA_044360435.1). Classification (GTDB taxonomy): domain Bacteria; phylum Bacteroidota; class Bacteroidia; order NS11-12g; family UBA955; genus REEB481. The sequence goes on along the minus strand of JBIKKI010000001.1, from coordinate 18,504 downwards.
GAACATTCATTACAGTTTGGGTCTTCAACCACTCCACTGTAATAGATGAGTTCCCTCAAGCTGTCATAAGGAGCCTGAAAGCGTTCGTGTTTTTCGAAGCGCATCGGTCCGGCAACATCCGAAGAACCACTGCCATCATCATAACCTGAGGCCATGGAATCAACAACAGTGGTATCACTGTAAAAGTCAGAGTATTCACCTCCATCATCCTGCGCGCACAAGGAGCTCACTCCGAGGATGCATGAAAAGGTTAACATTAAGAAATGCCTCATGCCGATGTTCGTTTTAGGTCGCAAATATCCTCGTTTCAAAAACGTTGCCAATTTTAGTTTGGTATTCGAATCCGCGAAGATATACGCAGATTACATCGAATGAACAACCTTGCTTAATTTGCACCGCACATGTCTAGATTCCCATACATCGCTGTATCTATAGCAGGTTTGTTCCTGTATTCCTGCGCTTCCAAAACTTTGGCACCAAAGCCGCCTGTAGTGTCGCTGCAAACAGATCACTCTTTTGGGAATGCCGATCAAATAAGAACGACCCATATGCATCTGGACCTGAAGGTTGATTTTTCCAAGAAAAATCTGAGCGGTACGGTAACGCATCAATTGGAAAGAAGCGGCAAGGACAGTGTGGTAGTTTTTGACACCAAAGGACTGGCTATAGAGGCTGTTTGGCTGGATGGCGGTGAGAAAACGGATTACCAGTTAGGTGCCCCGGATTCGCTGTTTGGCACCCCACTGCTCATTTCGTTGAAGCCTGGAACACGCAGCGTGACGGTTCAATACCATACCGACTCCTCTGCGGAGGCTTTGCAATGGCTCAATCCAATGCAAACACACGACCGTCGCCATCCGTTCCTTTTTACACAGTCGCAGGCCATTTTGGCGCGGACATGGATTCCGCTGATGGACAGACCGGATGTGCGCTCCACCTATAGTGCGCGTATTTCATGCCCAAAATCGCTCATGGCCCTGATGAGTGCATCCAATCCACAGCAGCGCAACGACAGCGGTGTTTATCATTTTCAAATGCCACAACCCGTGTCATCTTATCTCATGGCTCTGGCGGTGGGCGATCTTTCCTTTAAGGCACTGGACAGCCAGAGTGGTGTTTATGCGGAACCAAAATATCTGGATTCTGTGGCCTGGGAGTTGGCCGATATGCCGGCGATGATTCAAAAAGCCTCCGCACTTTACGGAGCATACCCTTGGGGCCGTTACGATGTTTTGGTGCTTCCTCCCAGTTTTCCTTTTGGTGGTATGGAAAATCCAAGGCTTACATTCGCTACGCCTACCATTATTGCAGGAGACCGTTCGCTGACAAGCCTTGTGGCACATGAGCTTGCGCACAGTTGGAGTGGAAACCTTGTTACCAATGCCACCTGGAATGATTTCTGGCTGAATGAAGGTTTTACCGTTTACTTCGAAAACAGAATCGTGGAGGCGGTCTATGGAAAGGACTTTGCCGATATGTGCGCCGAACTTGAAGTGGGCGAACTTGAACGCACTGTGCAGCGCATGATGCGGGAAGCTCCCGACGATACCAAGCTTGCTTTAAACCTGAAGGGACGTAATCCCGATGATGGGCTCACCGACATTGCCTATATCAAAGGATTTTTGTTCCTGAAGCACATGGAACGCTTGGTGGGTCGTGCGCGCTGGGATGCGTTTCTGAAAGATTACTTTCAATCCTTCTCTTTCAAAACCATCCACACAGAAGCGTTTAAGTCATACCTCCATGACCATTTGTTCGCAAATGCGGAAGAGGCTGTGAAGGCCAAGCTCAATGATTGGCTGTACGGTCAGGGTCTTCCCGAAGATGCACCTAAACCTTCATCGGTGAAGCTGAAAACTGCGGCCGAAGCAGCGGCAAAATACAGCGCCACCAGAAAGGCAGATCCTATGATGGTTCAAGGTTGGGTAACGCAGCAATACCAGCACTTTTTGAGAAATATGCCCAAGGATATTTCCGCCCAGGAACTGGAATCACTGGATCAGGCCATCGGATTCAGCAAAAGCGGAAATGCAGAGGTTTTGTGTGATTGGTTTACGCTGTCGGTTAAAGCATGGTACCGCCCTGCATTTATCCCTATGGAGTCTTTTTTGGTGCGCGTAGGCCGCAGGAAGTTCCTGAAACCGGTGTATGAGGCTTTGAGCGCAACTCCGCAGGGTTTGGAACTTGGCCGGTCCATCTTCAAACGCGCAAAAACAGGTTATCATTCCGTTTCGGCAGCCAGCATTGCCGAAATCCTGCGCGTGCAACCATGATGCTGCCCCATACGGATCGGTCTGTTTTGCAGGAAGTGAATTGCTGCTCAGACAGCCGTGTGTGGATCAAACGCGATGACTTGATTCATCCGTTTATCTCGGGAAATAAATGGCGGAAGCTGCGGCTATATTTGGAACAGGCGCAGGCACGCGGTGTGCAGCACATCATCACCGCAGGAGGGCCTTTCAGCAACCATATTCTGGCCACTTCTTATGCCTGTGCGGTCATGGGCCTGCATTGCACGGCGCTGATTCGCGGCAAACAACAACCCAACAATCATTACCGAATACTGGCTACGCGTTGGGGTTTGCAAACGGTGTACCTGAATCATCTGGAGTTTGCCGACCGTCAGAACTGGGTAAAAAAGCACCATCCGGACAAAGATGTGATGTTTATTGAAGTAGGCGGAGCGGGTGATCCTGGAGCTGCCGGATGCGCAGAAATATGGGATGAGTTTCCATTTGAGCCGGATGTGCTGGTTTTGGCAACGGCTACAGGAACAACCATGCAGGGTTTGCTGGCCGGTAGGGATGAACGCAGGCTGAATACCCAGATCATCGGTATTCCGGTATTGTTCAATGCGGCGGAACAACGGGATATGCTTGACGCCAAAGGATTTCAGAATTGTATTCTAGAACCAGGTTTTGAATGTGGCGGCTTTGCCAGGGTTGATACACAACTGATGGAGTTTATTCAAGCGCAAATTCAGCGCACCAACATTTTATTTGACCCGGTGTACACGGGTAAGGCGTGGTTTGGCCTGCATCGTTTATTGGAGCGGGGAAGCATTGCACCGGGTGTGAAGATTGTTTTTCTGCATACCGGAGGTAGCTTAGGCTTATTCAGCGAGCGTTACCTGGATTTTTTCCGCTGAAGCCTGCGCGGCGAGGTTTCCTTTGCCGGTTCCGGAACAATTACCGGTGTTTCTATTCTGGGATGTACGAATCCTGTAATACTGAGCTGTGTTTCCGCATAAGGATTGGCGTCTAATGCGTTGGTGCTGTGGAACAAAACATGGGCCGTGCGCAGAAAAAAACCCGGTCGTCCTTCGCTGAAATACCGCAGGCTCAGGGTGTATGATTTTCCCGGAAACAGCGTGTCTTTGGGATAATCGGCAACGGTACAACCACAACCCGGCCAAACCTGATGGATGACCACAGGCATACTGTCACATACTTGAAACTGAAAAATCGCCTCTGAAATAACGCCCTCTTCCAAAGTATCCATGTCAAATACGCGCTCTTTGAAGCAAAGCAGGCGCGCTTTTGAGGTATCCTGTGCACCTAGCGAAAGGGCGCAGAAACAAAGAAGGGTAAGCAAAAACCAACGCATCATGTGTGGAAATAAAAGAGGCCTTCCGAAGGGGAAGGCCTGTATGGTAAATTTTGTTAAATGCTTAGTTAACGATAACCGGTGATTTTGGTTTTTCTGGTTTCTGAACCACGTTCCCGGTGATGGTCAAAGTGTAGTTTCCGGCATCAGAATAAACGCTGATGGTTTTGTGGAACGAACCTGGACGGCCGGCGCTGTTGTATTGTGCAGTGATAACCGCGTTCTGTCCGGGTGCGATTGGTTCGCGGGGCCATTTTGGCGTGGTGCAGCCGCAAGATGCCTGAACATTGGAAAGCACGATGGGCGCCTGACCGGTATTGGTGAATTTGAAATCGTAGGTTGCCATGGTTCCTTCGTAAACAGTTCCAAAATCGTGGGAAATGGTTTCGAACTTAAGAACCTGATTGGCAGGTGTGGTTTCGGTTTGTGCGAAGGTGCAAGATCCGAAACCCACAAGGGCAATGGTGAGAAGGATATTTTTCATTGGTTGGTTGTTGATGCTTGGGTGGATTAACGAAGTTGTCCGTTGGTATTGGGCGTATCGCTGCCGTTGTTCTGAACGGTGCCTTTGATTTTGAGTTCCACAGTTTTGCCGTTGTAGGTTACAAAAATGGTTTTCTCGAAATATCCAGGTCTTCCGGCAGTGTTGTAAATGGCTTTGATTTCAGAATTCTGACCTGGAGCAATGGGTTCGCGAGGCCATTCCGGAGTCGTACAGCCACAAGATGCATGCACATCGGTAAGTACAACTGCTTCAGTACCGTTGTTGCTGAATTTGAAAGATACAGCGGCCTGAGGTCCCATGGTAAGGGTTCCAAAATCGTGTTCCATTTTTTCAAATGCGATGCTTGCACCATTTACAAGGGCCGGTTTTGGCTTATTTGCCGCCGGAGCTGCCTTGGTGTTTGGTTTGGCGGCAGGCTTCGGATTTCCCTTGGGTGCTGGTTTTCCTGGTGATTGAGCGAATGCTGCACCGGTAGCAATGATACCCGCGGCCACGATAGTCAGGATTTTTTTCATAGGTCTAAGCGTATTTTTGGCTCAAAGAAATACAATTTCCATACCAAAACAACACCTTTGCCCCCATAGTCATGGTGAACAGCGTCAAACCCAAGAAACATCTGGGTCAGCATTTTCTGAATTCGGAAGCCATCGCGGCCTCCATTGCTGCGCTTGTGCCTTCATCCTGCAGTCCTGTTGTTGAAATTGGACCAGGAACGGGCATGCTTACAAAACACCTTGCCCTGCGCTTTCACGGTACTTTATGTTGTATCGAGCTGGACAGTGAATCTGTGGCATGGCTGAACACTGTTCCGTACAAAGATGCCTTTCAATTGCTCGAGGCTGATTTGCTGCAGGCCAATCTGAGCGCCATACTGGGCCCTTCGGGAAAGGCTGCCGTGGTTGGAAATTATCCATACAACATCAGCAGCCAGATTGTGTTCAAAGTGTTGGAACACCGCAATGAAGTTCAATGGTTTGGCGGCATGTTCCAAAGAGAAGTGGCCCGACGACTATGTTCTGAACCGGGTTCCAAAGAGTATGGCATACTCTCGGTTTTGCTTCAGGCCTATTACCATACGCAATACAACTTTACCGTTCAGGAAGGGTCTTTTACGCCGCCGCCCAAGGTGAAATCCGGAGTAATCAGTTGCTTAAGAAAGGAAGAAGATTTGCCAGAATGCAGCTGGAATGCGCTGCGAACAGTGGTAAAAGCAGCATTCAACCAGCGCAGGAAAACGCTTTCAAATGCGCTCAAAGGTGTTCCGGTAAAGGTTCCGGAAGCGCTTGGCAAGCAACGCGCCGAGCAGCTGCATTGGAAGGAATTCGCCCATTTGGCGATGCAATTGGAACCATGAATCTTCCGTTGAGCTGTTATCGGTCTGGTTTTTGAACGAAAGAAAAAAGTAATGTTAAAGCGTCTTTGCTTATTTCCGGTTTTGTTTTTTGCGTTGCGTGTGCACTTCTTGCAGGCGCAGCAAATTTCCGTGGATCGGAACGTGTGGGATTTTGGGTCGGTCAATTTCTGGAAGAATGATACGGCCAGGTTTCAAATTAGAAATGCCGGGGTAAAACCTTTGGTTTTCCTGCCTGTATTCTACAATGAAGACTATAAGGTTACTTATTCATCAAAGAGCCTGGAACCGGGCGAAACCGGAACCATTTCGATTGTGTATTACCCTCGTGTGAAGGGTCCTTTTCAGCATGAAGTTCCGGTTTATGTGAACCTGAGAAATGAACCAATCAATTTCCAACTGAAGGGGTGGATTAAGGGGTTCAATCCTGAAGCGCAACTGCGTTGCCCAACGGTTAACAGCGGACCGGCCAGTCACGACGAGCAAAGCAAGGTGTTTACCATTGAGGTAAGGAACAGTGAAACAGATCAGATACTGCAGCCTCAACATATACAGGTTCAATACAAAAACGGAAAACGTGTTCCCCTGGAGCGCAGTGGTTTTGCCTATGAAATGTTGATTCCTCCGGGGCAATACATGGTAGAAGTACGCAAAGAGGGCTTTGCAGATTATTATGCCGCCGTGCTTCTTGAAGCATACCGCAAGCTTATGGTGGTTTATCTGGACCCTGTGAAACCTCCGGTGGCAGTGGTGACGCCGCCGCCTGTTGTGCGCAATCCTGATCCGGTGTTCATTCCGGAAGAAGAACCAGTCATTGCCATGCCACCGAAACAGGAGCAGGAGCCGGAACCTGCACCGAAACCGGAACCTGAGCCGCAGCCTGTAAGAGATACCGTTCCAGTTTCACACACGCAGCTCGACCCGCGCTTGTACAATGCCAACAACATTGTTATGGTGCTCGATGTAAGCTATTCCATGAAGAAGGAGGACAAGCTGCTCTTCCTGAAACAAGCCATGAGCGGAATGGCGCAGGCACTTCGCCCGATGGATAAGGTTACACTGATTACGATGGCCGGCACGGCATCCATCATTTTTGCGCCTGCCTGGATTCATCAGCCTGATAGTTTATTGCGTTTGATAGACCAGCTTGTGCCTGCAGGCGGAACCAATGGTGCGGCAGCCATTCGACTGGCTTATGCCACCGCCCTCAAAGAACAGATCAAAGGAGGAAACAATCAGGTTATCGTGGCCACCGACGGCGTGTTTACGGCCGGAACCATGAGCAACGATGAGCTGCTGAAGCTGGTGGAAACCTACCGCAATCAGGGCATCATGCTCAGCACCATCGGATTTGGCAATGCCCTCAAGCCACTCGAGTTCCTAGAACAGGTAGCAGCAGCCGGTGGCGGCGATTACCTGCATGTGCAGAATGCCGAGGTGGCGCAAAGTGGTCTGGTGGCGCAACTGAAACGCCAAAGCCGGAAGTAATTAACTTTGGAACGGATGAAACCCAGCATCAGCGCCGATTTCTTCGAGTTTTTCATAGGATTGGCTCAAAACAACCGCAAATCTTGGTTCGACGAGCATCGAACAGACTATGAACAGCACGTGAAACAACCCTTTCACAACTTGGTGGCTGCCCTTCAAGAGGCGCTTGGTCCGCCTTATGATACGCAAAAAACTTCAGCGCTGATTTTTCGAATCAACCGCGACATACGCTTCTCCAAGAACAAAGAACCGTACAAGTTACACATGGCTGCTTCTTTTGCACCGGAAGGCAAAAAAGACATGCAACATCCCGGTTTTTATGTTCAAATCGGGGTGGAACAATGTGCGGTGTATATGGGCGTTTATAATCCTGACCCCGCTACTATTGACCGCATTCGCCGCCATCTGGCAGCCAATTCCGGATCGTTGAAAGTGGAACTTCAGGCACCTTTGTTTCGCAAGTTTTTTGGCGGTATTCAGGGTGAGGTTCAAAAGCGCTTGCCCGCCGATTTGTCCAAAGCAGCGCAGCAGGAACCGATTGTGGCACACAAACAATGGTATTATGCATACGAGTTTGAGCCCGAGGCACTGATTGGTGCGGATGCGGTTTCCTTTTTGATGGAAGCCTACCTGGCCGGTAAACCCATGAACGATTTTCTGATGCGCGCATGGAACTGAAATCGAAGCCAGAAATCAGACCTGCAGTTGATGCAGACATACCGGGCATCCTTGATATTTATACGCCGTTTGTTCGGGATACGGCCATCACGTTTGAGTACGAAGTTCCTTCTTTGTCGGCTTTTCGGGAGCGATTTCAGGCCGTGTGCGCGCAATACCCCTGGCTGGTGGCTGCCACGGAAACACAGGTTTTGGGTTATGCCTATGCCATGCGTTTCAGGGAACGGGCGGCCTATCAGTGGTGTTGTGAATGCTCGGTTTACATTCATCCGGAAGCGCGCCGTCAAGGGCTGGCAACACAACTGTATCACAGTTTATTTCAGGAGTTGCGTCGTCGGGGTTTGATTAACGTGTATGCCGTAATCACGCTGCCCAATCCACAAAGTGTGGCGCTGCATGAGCATATAGGCTTTGAAGCCGTGGGCATCCTCAGAAAGTCGGGATTCAAACACGGGAACTGGCATGACGTGTTGCTTATGGAACTGTTTCTGGAACAACATCCTCACAATCCGGTGCTGCCTCAATGGAGCACACCCTAACCTAAAGTAAAGGTTGAATCAGGAACTTATTTCTCTCTGAAAAACAGGCTGATGGGAACGCCTTTGAAATCGAACTCTTCCCGGAGCTTGTTTTCCAGATAGCGGCTGTAAGAATCTGCCACGTATTGCGGCAGGTTGCAGAACAGGGCGAAAGCAACGCGCTTGCTCCGCAACTGCGTTACATACTTGATTTTCACGAACTTACCCTTGCGGCTGGGCGGCGGGTAATGTTCAATTACAGGAAGCAGGAAGTCGTTGAGCACGCGTGTGGAAATGCGGCGCTGCATGTTGTCGTACACGTGCATCACCTCTTCCAGTGCCTGGTAAATGCGTTGTTTGTTTTGTGCGGAAACGAATACGATGGGCACATCGGTGAAGGGTTCTAGTTTTTCACGGATGTCTTCCTGATACGCCTTCATGGTATTGGTTTCTTTTTCAACCAGGTCCCATTTGTTCACCAGAATGACAATGCCTTTTCCGTTGCGGTGTGCCAGCCAGAACAGGTTCATGTCTTGCGCTTCCGGTCCAAGGGTGGCATCAATCATCAGCACCACCACATCGGCATCTTCCAAAGCGCGCAAGGAGCGCATCACGGAATAAAATTCAATATTCTCCTGAACCTTGCTCTTTTTGCGGATGCCTGCGGTATCAACCAACAGAAGATCCTTGCCGTAGGCTTTGTAATGGGTATGAATGCTGTCGCGGGTGGTTCCGGCAATATCGGTAACGATGTTTCTGTCCTGTCCGATCAGCGCATTCACGAAGGAGGATTTTCCCACGTTGGGTCTTCCCACTACAGCAATTCTTGGAATGTTGGCAATGGCTTCCGGTTCGGGAAGTTGCGCGGCTTCGTCGGCTTTGATGATGGATACCAACCTGTCCAGCAGTTCGCCGGTTCCACTGCCGGTAATGGCAGAGATGTCAAAAACATCTTTAAAGCCAAGGGCAAAAAATTGCGCGGCCTGCGGCGCATCTTTCGGGCTGTCCACCTTGTTCACCACCAGCAATACGGGTTTTCCTGAGCGTCGCAACACATCGGCAAAGGCCTCATCCAGTGGATGGATGTCGGAACTTACATCTACCACAAACAGCAGTGCCGCGGATTCTTCAATGGCAATATGAACCTGTTCGCGGATGGCTTTTTCAAAAACGTCGTTGCTTTCAGGAACAAAACCGCCGGTATCCACCACCATAAAAGATGTTCCGTTCCAGTCGCTTTCGCCGTAATGACGGTCGCGGGTAACACCGCTAAAATCATCTACGATGGCTTTTCGCTCACCTGTAAGCCTGTTAAACAAAGTGCTTTTGCCAACATTTGGCCGGCCTACGATGGCAACAATTCTATTCATAATTGAATTGCAAAGGTAGGGTCACTTCTTCATTTGGGTCTTTTTAAAGGAAAAACCTACATTTGAACGTGTGGTGGGGAACCGATTATTTTGGTTTTTTTTAAGTTTCGGGTTCATAACCTTGCCGGTGAACCTGTTTGCACAGGGGAATAAACTGAGCATTAATGCAGGCATACCGCGGAATTTGAATATTTGTTCCGGGAGCGATACAACACGAGTTACTGTATTTAACATCAGCTCCAGCACCATCAGCAATGTGAAGGTAACGCTGAGTCTGCCTCCCGGTGTGTTTTATGTGCCCGGAACTTCAAGCGGAACAGGTGTTTCCGAGTCGAACATCAGCGACCTGAATAAGCCCGTTTTTTCGGCACCAACCATGAGTGTGGGTCAGCGCTTCACGTTCGGGTACCGGCTCCGTTCCAACTGTGATTTGCTCAGTTTTCTGAATGCCAGCGGCGTACCTGTGATTCAGGCGCGTGTGGATTATTTGGGAAGTTTTGATGCTGCAACATCGGTTTCATTTTCGGTCAATCTACCGTCTCCGGGATTTGCATCCATCAGCAACCAAAGCTTCAGCGGGAATGTCGGTGACCGTTTTGTGCGTGGTTTTACCGTGCGCAATTTTGGTAAGGGCCCACTCTCTTTTTTACGCATTGTGCGTATTCACGGAAGCGATGTGCGTTGTTATGGCTCACTTGGCGGAACTACCACCATCAAGGGCGATACGGTCACCACACTGATCGATGCATCGTTCATTAAAACCATTGGTGACCGGGATACACTGTTGGAACAAAACGAGGGTTTTGTGCTCAGCGACAGCATGTTGGTTCTGGGCTGCAGCAGGTTGTCAACTTCGGTAGAAATGATTTGGGGCTGCGACGGCCTGCTGTGTCAAACCGTGAAGAGCAATGGTGCAGTTACCATTGATGCGCGGGCTCCCAATATTGCATTTCTGGCTACGCCTTCGCTCAATACCTGCTACGACGGTAAAAGTGTGAGTAAACAATTGCTGCGGGTATTTAACCGCGGGCAGATGTCTGCTACCAATGTATTCCTGGAAATCGCGCAAAGCAATGGAACCGGTTATGTGAACGGCATGTATTCGAGGATTGACACCGGAAGTATTCGTGTCCGGATGCGGTACAATGGCACTCCGTTTAAACCCAGGGTAGATTCCATCAGAGTCAACAGCCTTCAGGCGTCCATAAATTGTTTTGGGCCTCCGCAGCCCGGCATGTTTCGCTTCAATGCGGGCACTTTGAAACCCGGCGACACGCTGTATTTGGAGTGGGACATGTACACCTGTGTGCCTACCAATTGCAATGTTGCATTTTGGAGTCTGGGCTGGCAATACCGAAGCAGCTATACAGATCAGTGCAAACGAAATATCACCAGCAACTGGACTTATGGTTATACGCCTACCTGGTCTGGCAGTTCCATGTCGGCATTTACGCCCACCGATATTGTAAAAACGGAAACCAAGTTGTTCCGTTATCAAATTGCCAGCAACAGTTTTCTGGTGACGCACAGTTCTGCCCGTTACAGGGTGGATCTGGTGCTTCCGGTAGGTTTGTCGCACAGCCTGAGTGCCAACGACATCTATTTTGAGAATGCCAACCTCACGGCAACATGGAAACCGGATTCTGTGCGGCAAATAGGCGATACCGTTCGGGCTTTTTTCAAGCACCCGGTTCCATTTTCACTGAACAACGGTGAATTGCTGATTTACCTGAAGGCAGATTGTGCCAAAGCCAGTGGAAACAGCAACAAAAGTTTGGGTGTGACTTTTCTTTATAATCCCAACTTTTCCTGTCATCCTGGATTGTGGCTGCGGAATTTTTGCACCACCACGCAGGTGCGTTTGCACTGTGGCAGTGTGTGCAATGGGGGAATGTTGTTCCGAAATTTCTCGGTAGAACGAACCAGCTATGGCCTGCCCGATAACAACAATGATGGTAAGCCTGACGCCTCGGGTTCCATTGATAAAACAAAAATCCGAGCCGAACGTGCCATGTTTGGCGATACCATTACGTCGGTTTTTTATGGAAAAGTGCAGCGCAGCAGTTCCAGTTTCCTGTGGCGTTTTGCCTATGCAGAATCGGTAGTTGCCTACGGCAGTGTTCTGGATGTGGTTGGCGTTCAACTGGAAGTGTACAAGGGCCGAAGCAAGATTTCAGGAAATTGTAACAGGGTGCGCTGGCGCAAAACAGTTACAGGGCTGAATGCAACCTTCAGATTCGACTTTTCCATAGACAGCATCGCGTCGGGAGGCTGTTTCGCACCAACTTATCTGTATAGCCACAACGACAGTGTTAAACTGGTGGTACGCTACCGCGTAGCAAACAACATAGGCAATGCAGTTTATCCTGCGCGGTTCGACAACCGGTTCTATTTCGGCTCGGTTCCAAACCCTAACAACAGCCAGTCGTTTCAATGCGACAGTTTCTCCGGAATTGTGATGGTTACGGGTTCGTTTTATGTGAACTGGGCTCCGGGAACCTATACGGTGAACAATTGCAATCAGTTTTACATCAGCCAGAACTTTTACCTGAGCATTGGACCTTGTTGTTCCAATTACTCCGGAGGAAATCATTTTCCATTTGAATACAGAACCTGGAGCAGACTGAAGTCGGTTCGTTTATACCTTCCTACCGGTACTTCCTTGGTGCGCGGTCAGATCGGACAGTACCGAACATCTGGTACAAATGCCAGCGTTTTAGAACGTTACGATACCATACAAGCTTCCAAAGGCGCCATTAATCCCATCGTTTTTGACATCGGAAAACTATACAGCGACTCGGGAGGTCGTTTATTTCCCAGCGATGACGGGTTCTACGGTTATTTTCAGGCATTGATTCAACCCGGATGCGACCTTTCTACGGCAGGTGCCCAACCCGTTCATTATGATTTCATCATGGAGCGGCAGGGAAATATGGGCAGAGGTTTTGATACCGTAAACTCAAAGGTTCCTGCTTACAATGACTTTCTGCAATTCAACAAACCGGCTTTGTCGCTGCAGGCAACCATTCCTACAGTGTACGCATATAAAGACACGGCAGAGTGGGAATTGCGTTATACCAATCCTTCTACCAGTTTTGCAGCCTTAAATGTATGGCTCAGTCCGCAAACCGGCGGGAGCATCAGGGTTGTTGAAATCAGGGATGCGGTTCGTGATACGGTCATTAAACCGGTCAATGGGATTTACAGGGCCGGAGCGTTGGGACTGAACCAAAGCAGACGCTTCAAAGTGCGCGCTGTTTATACCAGTTGTGCCCGTGATTCCATCCGCATTTTTGCAGGCTGGAACTGTACCGGATATCCGCAGTCGTTTACAGATTATAAATGTTCTCCAAATGAAACCACACTATTTCTTGAACCCCAGAACACAAGGCTGCAGTTAACCTTAAGCGATTCCATCAGCATAGCCGATTTATGTGCGGAAACGCCCTATCGCATTTTGCTTGAGAATATTCAGGCCACCACAGCATATCAACCCAAAATACAAATCAACCTTCCTCCCGGACTGGAAGTAGTTCCGGGCAGTGTTTCATTGAAATACCCAATGAAATCTTCCTGGACAGGCATCCCTACGCCGAAGCTTTTGAGCGGCATTACGTATCAGTGGGATCTGGCAGCCCTGAGCAGCTTGTTTGCTTCAGGATTCAGCGGAACCACCGATACTTCAAAAAACAAAATGCTGATCAGCTTCAGGGTGCGTACCACGTGTGATTATGCGTCGGGTAGCTACATGAAAGTGAATGCATCAGCGAGTTTGCGCTGCGGAGATCCCGTTCCTGTGATTCCCGTGGTCAGCTATCCTCTGGATATTAAGAATGCTGTTCGGCCCTATTTCACCCAGGTGCGTATGTGGTCTGATTCCATACTTCCCTGCGAAAAGCCCGGCAATATGCGGGTGCGCGTGTTGGTTTTAGGTCCGGATACTACAGCTACCGAAGACAAGTTTCAAATCCTCTTCCCGAAAGGAATGGTCTATGATACAGCTTCGCTGAACCGTATCAGAAATGGTCCGCAAAAGGTCAACCTGAGAAACATCAACGGAGCTCAGGAGGTGGAATGGTCTTTACCAACCAGCATCAAACCCGGCGATTCCATTGAGTTCTCATTCCGTTACCAAACCGATGGAAGTTACTTTGGCTGTGGACCTCAGGATTTGTACGGACAGTCGGTGGTGCGGCAGGAAGTTGTTTGTGTGAAGGACAATTCCAAGTGTAAAATCAATGTAATCACAGGCAGCACGAATATTACCCCACCGCTGGCCAAAGCTCAGCCTGCTTTTGTGCTTAGAAGCATCAGCACCAAACAGTTTCACAACGACAGTGAGCAGGTGCAGCTGCATTTCGACATACAAAATTTGGGTGTTTGGTCTTCCGCGGCGAATCCGGCTGTTTTGCGGTATCATTATGATGCCGATGGAAGTGGAACCTTCACACCGGGTGATCCTTTTCTAGGACGTGATACGCTGAAAGGTTCCTTCCCGGCCAACGCCACCCGAACCGTGAAAAGAACGCTTCGCATGCGTGCCGGATATTCCTGTGCGCTGATTGCTGTACTCGATTCAGCCAGTTGTGCTTGTGCGTACAGGCAATTGCGCTTCCCCGCACCTGCTTTAGCGAATGCCGGTCCGGATCAGCGCATGTGCGAAGGCGACAGTTTGCGCCTGGGCACGTTTTCCAATTCCGGATTTAAATATCTTTGGGAACCTGCCGCGGCCGTCGATGACGAAACATTGGCCAGGCCGCGCTGTCTGCTGGTAAATCAATCTGGGGTTTCCGAAACTTATCCTTTGTATTTAACCACGATTCGTGGTTTGTGCATCAGCCGCGATACTGTTGATGTGGAAGTGAATCCACTTCCATTTGTGGCTGTGCGTCTGGCCGATACTTCCGTATGCAGGGGCAGGCCGGTATTGCTTTCTGCAGTAGGCTCCGGCAGCGCACCACCCATCCGATACCGTTGGTTTCCTTCCGCGGGTTTGTCAGATACCAGTGGCGCAACAGTGTTGGCAGCGCCCGCAGCTTCAACCACATACAAGGTTTTTGCGGTGGACAAGAACGGATGCATGCGCAGCGATACCAGCCGGGTGAATATGATGCCTTATCCTGTTTCCAGGTTTGTATGGAATTTTGCATGTGAAGGGCAGGAGCTTCGCGTTAGCGACTCCAGCACACTGAATCAGGGCAGCATAGTTACCCGATACTGGAAACTGGGCAACAAGGACACCCTGAACGGCACGGAGCACGCAGTTGACATGAATGGCTTGTTCAGGCAAACAGTTCGGCTGATCAGCCAAAGCGATGCCGGATGCCGCGATACTTTTGAAGCGGAGGTAGATGTTAAACCGCGGCCCCGCGCACAGTTCACGGCAAATCCTGTATGCTTTGGCGACAGTATGCTGTTTGTCGATCAAAGCACCCTGAGCAGCGGTAGCATGGCCGCCCCGGTTTGGCTGCCCGGAGATGCATCCGTGCATTTTGGAGCTTTGGTGCGGCACAGATACGCTGCTGCCGACACCTTCCAGGCGCGTTTGATCAGCAGCAGTGTCTTGGGCTGCGCAGATACCATTACACAAGAAGTTGTGGTTTATCCCAGACCAGAGGCTGCATTCAGCGTGCAGTCTGTTTGCCTTGGCGATACGCTGAATTTCCAGGATCGTTCCGTATTGCAAGGCGATGTGCTGCAAAGCCATCGCTGGGTGATTGATGGAACCTCCGGCTACCAAACCGCAAAAATTGCCCACCGCAGCAGCACGGAACAATTCAACCGGGTTTACCTGCATGTGCGCAGCAGCTTCGGCTGTGCCGACAGCCTGACGGATTCAGTTTGGGTTTACCCTTTGCCACGCCCTGATTTTTATGTGGACAGCGTTTGTGAAGGCAACTACAGCCGGTTTAGAGACAGTTCTGCGATTCCGGTGGGCAGGATTGCAAGGCGCTTGTGGGACCTTGCCGATGGTTCAACTTCAGCATTGATTCATCCATTGCATCGCTATGCCGCAGGTGGAATTTATCGGGTGAAGCTGATGGAAGAAAGTGAACAGGGTTGCCGCGATTCCCTCTTGAAGGATGTGGTGGTGCATGGCGCCGCAAGGCCGCAAATCTCCACTTCCGACCATTGCCACAAGGAATATGGCCGCTTTGAAGGAACTTATGTTGGAAATGGAATTCCGGCGAATTGGATTTGGCACTTCGGCGACGGAGATTCTTCACTTTCGCAGAATCAACTATACAGATACCGCGCTCCGGGGAATTATCGGGTTGATTTACGCATCCGAACAGACCGCCAATGCGTGTACGACACGTTCGCCACGGTTCGGGTACACGCACTTCCCCGAGTTGCCTTTGGTTTTACCAACAAGTGTTACGACAACAAGTTAAGCTTCAGCGACACCATCAGTCTGGCAGGCGGAATCGTGCGTTCCATCCGCTGGAATTTTGGCGATGGGGATACAGCCGCCGTTGGCTATCCTACGCATGCCTATCCTTCCGCCGGAACCTGGCGTGTAGCGCTGTTGGCATACAGTGATCGCGGTTGTGCAGATTCGGCGGTGAAAACGGTGGCTACGTATGATAAAGTGATTGTTGACTTTAACGCAGATACGGTATGTTTCGGAAACGCCACCGGTTTTCGGGATGCCAGCATTTCACCCGGTGCCGCCATTTCCAGGTATTTCTGGGATTTTAACGATGGCAGGACTTCTGCAGCCAAGAACCCAACTTATACCTACAAGCGCGAAGGTGTGTATTTGGTAAAGCAATCCATTTCCACCAGTTACAATTGTCAGTATGATACCGTGAAGCGTGTTGTTGTTCACCCCATGCCGGTAGCCGGATTTACCACTTTACCCGACGAGGGTGCCACGGTGCTGAATCCGGTTATCAGTTTCTTTGACATCAGCAGTGGAGCGGATTCGCTATGGTACACCACCGGCGACGGAAACAAGTATCTGAAGCGCGATTTTGTGCATCGTTATGCCGACAGCGGATGGTATCGTGCAGTTCAATATGCAGCGAATAAGGAGGGCTGCGCAGACACGTTCAGCAAGCCGGTATATATCAGCTTTATATACACGATGTATTTACCGGATGCCTTCACCCCCAATCGCGACGGAAAGAATGAGGTTTTCGGGCCGGTTGGGCAGGGAATTACGGCGTATGACATGAAGATTTACAGTCGTTGGGGCGAATTGATCTATCAAACCCAAAACAGCGAACCTTGGGATGGCACCTTCCGTGGAAGTCTTGTTCCTTCTGGGGTTTATGTGGTTTCGCTGAATCTCGTGGATTATCAGGGGGTGCGGCACTGGCATCAGGCCACGTTCCACCTGATCCGGTAAACGCCTTTACGGTTCACCAAGCGAATAAAATTCGGTTTTTTCGGTGGTATGGCTGCGCAACACGCCTACACTCAGCAAGTTCACCAGGATGCGGGTAGCCCGGCGCCGGCTGATATTGAATGCCTGACAAACCTGAGGCATGGTAACCCTCACCTGGGTTTCAATCATGCGCAGGATGTTTCGCTCTAAAGGTGTGAAACTGAAGGTTTTATCGTGCGGACTTTGTTGGCGTTTCATCACATCAACAGTTACCTTACTTGCCAAAATGCATTGGTCGTTCACGCGAACGTAAACCCACCATTTTCCTTGTTCGTCCTTGGCGTAATAGGGGCGCTCTGCGCCTTTGGGCACGATGGCCTCTATGATGGTTTTGCCTTCTGCCTCATGCTCCAGCAGCACCAGGTTGATTTCTGGTTTACAAAAGAAATGTGCGGCCAGGTCAAGCATGTATTTTTCATCTTCAGTTTTGATTCCGCCGATGGTTTTGTTGTCGCGCACTCCTACCAGGATGGTTCCACCCTTGTGGTTGGCGAAACTCACCATCGTTTTGGCAATTTTGGCTGCGCTGCTGATGGTTTGCTTAAAATCTAGCGTTTCGCTTTCCCCTGCGATGATATATTTCCTGATATGTGCCGGAATCATTCAGGTAGGTACAACAAATAACTCAGTTGTTCGAAATTGAAGATTTCGTTGGCAACTTCCAAAAGATCTTCCGACTTGATGGCATCTATCTTGGCAAGTACCTGTTCGAGGCTGTCCACACGTCCGTTTTGCAGCACATTTTTACCCAGATGCAGCATCAGTCCGTTGCGGTGTTCATCCGACATCACGATTTGTCCTTTCAGTTGATTGATGGCATTGTGCATTTGGATGACGCCCAGTTTTTTATCACACAGCCTTTTCAACTCTTTTTCTATAAGCTGCATGGCACGATACAGGTTCTTTTTATCGCTGCTCACGTAGCAATGGAACAGGCCGGAATCTTCGAAAGAGGCGTAGCCGCTTTCCACGCTGTAGGTGAACCCATATTTCTCGCGGATGGCCAGGTTGAGCCTGGAGTTGAGGCCTGGTCCGCCAAGTACGTTGTTCAGCAGGATGAGCGGCCAGCGTTTGGGGTGCACATACGGATAGGCGAGGTTGCCCAAGATTCCGTAGCTCTGCACATGGTCGGTGGTTTTGGTGTTTTTTTCAGCCTTGTATTTGTGTACCGCGGCTGTGTTGCGCTTCCCGTTTTGATATAATGGAATCTTATCAAGCAGCGGTTCAAACGTGCGTATCGCTCGTTGAAGGCTGATGTTTCCTACCACAGCAAGTACCACATTCTCGGGTCCGTAGTATTGATTTCTGAATGCAACCAGGTCTTTGCGTTTCATACCCCGAACAGATTCGGGCGTGCCCAGGATATTTCCTGCCAAAGGATGGCCATCAAAAACCTGTTCCTGAAATTCGTCGTAGATGTTCTCTTCCGGTGTGTCGCGGTACAGGTTGATTTCTTCACAGATTACCTGTTGCTCTTTGCGCAGTTCATGTTCTGGAAAAACGCTGTGGAAACTCACGTCGGTAAGCAGTTCCGCGGCACGGCTGAAGTGGTCTGTAGTAACACTTGCATAAACGCTGGTTAACTCCTTGGTAGT
>JBIKKI010000195.1:0-3154 GCA_044360435.1 Bacteroidia bacterium | reverse complement strand
ATAGCTCCTGATGATGAAGCACGCATGAAATTCGATTTTGATTTTGTTGGAGTGCAGGTGTACACCCGACAAGTGGTGGCCGCTGCGCCTTGGATTCCGTTGGTTCGTGCACGCATCATCCCACCAGAAAAGCGGAATGTGCCTTTAACCGCCATGAACTGGGAAGATTTCCCGGAAGCACTGTATCGCGTGGTTACCGGTTTACAGCGGAATTATTACAAACTCCCTCCAATGGTCATTACCGAACACGGCATTGCCCTTCACGACACTCCAAATGAAATTGGTGTTGTTGATGATGCACAGCGAATTGCTTTTTTTCAAGATGCGCTGCGCGGATTGAAAAGGGCCGTAAATGAAGGTGCAGATGTTCGGGGATATTTCGTTTGGAGTTTGCTTGACAACCTTGAATGGGCAGAGGGAACCAAGCCGCGCTTTGGCTTGATTCACGTGGACTTCGACAGTTTAGAACGCAACCCGAAGGCCTCTTGGCACTGGTGGAAGAACTTCTTGCAATAAACATCCACAGATTCCAGCCCGGCGGCCATCGTTGAATCATTGCTGCTCATTTTATCCAGCGTGTAACCGCAATTAAACAAAAAAAGCAGGCAGCCTTTCGGCTGCCCACTTCCCCATAAAACAACACTTGGTTTTTACTGTTACGGCATCACCACGAAACGAATCGGTGCAAAACCTTCCGCTTCCAGCACATAGGTGCCGGGTGAGATTCCATTGGTGTTGATGCTGCGCACACGTTCTGAATACAGCACACTGGCACCTTTCTGATCCAACACGCGAACCCTTGAAACCGTGGTGCCCAAATGCAGTACTGCGCTTGCAGGGTTTGGGTAAACCTTAAGGGTGGGTAAGCTTGGTGCTGCAATTCCCTGGCTTGCGTCATCATCCAATATCACCAACCTGCGCGTTACCACCGCACCATTTCCTGCAAGAAATCCTTTCAGTGTTCCGCGGTAAATGATGGTGTCGTTGGGCTGTGCCAACTGGTCGTCAATTGTAGTAATGGTGATGGAACCTGTGCTAGCGCCGGGTGCAAGGCGAATGCTCAGGCTGTCGCCTGTAAATACCGGTGAGGTGGTAAATTCTGAAAGTGCGGTATGCGGCGCACGTTGCTGATGAATCACCAGCGTTGCAGGATAGGCCAATGGTGGCTGAATACTCCAGCGCAACTCGCTGAATTCATTGCGTTCATTCAATACTTCCGCAGTGAGATTCAGGCTGAGGCGAGCCACAGGGTAGCTGGTGTTGAATTCATAAATACTTAGTGTGGCACTGATTTCATTGCTTAACACCAATAAATGTTTTCCATTGGGACTTTGGTCGGCTGGAATGAATATGATTCCTTCGGGACCGAAATCGCCGGTTCCGGCTAATGTTCTGTTGTTGGCGTAATTAACCAATACCGGAGCATTTGGCTTGCTGATGTCATAAACCATGACGCCGCCCACACGTTCCAGGCTCACAAAGGCATACGTTGTATCGTTAATCACAGCAGTGGCAACGCCTTCCGGCTCCGGACCTTTGTTGTCGGAACGGTTCTTCACACCAGGACTGCCAACACTGTTGTTTGCATTGAAGAATGCCTTCCAAACCGGGTCGGAGGCAATCAGGCGTTCAAAGTCATTCCCTGAATGATAAACCCTTTTTCCGGTAGTCGCGTCCCAAATGCTGAAACCGCGGCTGCCGTTCATGTACAGTTCATCTATATCTCCATCGTTGTCGGTATCCCCCTGTTTGGCGCTCACGGTCAAACGGCCCATTACGTTTCCGGATTTGAGCAGGCCTTGTTCGGGAAATTTGGCCGAATCGAGTTTCAATGCCGAAACACGCGATTCCTCGGTTAGGGCACTATATTCACGGTAGTCACCTTCGTCGGCGGTAAGCAGGTACGATGTTCCGCCTATGCGATGATGCACGATGGCATCGGGGGAATGGTTCGCTTTCACCGGATAGTTCGCCAGATGGATGTTGGCACCCTGATCACCCACATCTGAAGCATTGCGCGGGTCCCGGAAGTCAATGGCTCCAAGTGGAAGCACCTGCTCTATGCTTTTTGAAGCAAGGTTTACAACAGCAACAGCATTGTTTTCCTGCAGGGTAACCCATGCCGTTTTACTGTCGTCGGAAACAGCAACGTATTCAGGTTCAAAATCCTGAGCGGCACTGGGGTTGTTATTGCCGAAAATGCGTACGCCGGCTGCGCGGAGGTTCGATTCTTTGCCATTCCACGCGGTGAAACGCAGCGTGCTTACATCGCTTTGTGTGAGTTTTGCTGCATCTGCACCCATGGTCACGACACTTATACTGCCTTCCGGATCGATGCTGTAGTCGTCAGATGGTTCACCTTCATTGGCCGTAATTACCTTTGTTCCGTCGGGTGTAAAACAAATCATATCCGGCAGCGCTCCGGCCTTCAGTTTATTCAACAACCTTCCTGCGGTGTCTATGAACAGGATGTAGCCATCATTGGTCTTTACCGCATCTTCCACAGCTAGGGCAATCAGGCCTTTGTAAACGGCCACACTGTTGATTCCTCCGTGAGGAGCCACATCAAATTGCTTGATTTCACTGATGGCTGCCGGGTTGCTGAAATCCAGGATATGTACCTTTGATTGCAGGGAATTGGCCACAAACAGTCTTTTTGACTGGGGTTCGTAAGCCGATATTTCTGCTGAATTACCTGTTCCCGGAATAGAATAGGAACCCAATAGATTCAAGCCCAGGTTGCGGCGGGGCGCGGGCGCTTTCAGGTCGTCGTCTTTCAGGTATATCACCTGTTCTTTTGTGCTTCCTGTAACACCGTTTGTTACAGATGCAATGCGCAGTGCGAAGTACTCATCTGCTTCAGGAAGTGCATCTTTAACAACTGCGAAGCGAATGCTCCGGCTTGCGTTTACCCCACCTGAAAACGTGATGGTGCTGTCTTTCCAGCGGAAGTCAGAATCGTTCCTGGCTGTTCCGAATTGCGATACCAACTGAACCCGAACAGCAGTTGCATTGCTGTTGGCGTTGCTTAAAGAAACGGTAAGTGTGATGCTGTCGCTGGCCTCAGAAATGGATTGCAGGGTTCCGCTGATGACTGCAACAGGTATGGTTGGAAGCGTCGCGGCACCCGGACTGGCAAAAATATCTGTTGTGC
>JBIKKI010000194.1:0-3156 GCA_044360435.1 Bacteroidia bacterium | reverse complement strand
CAATCGCGGAAACCAGCAGCGCTGGCTGTCGGCATACCAGTGTCGGGCCAGTTTCTGCAGACTGAAGTTGCAGCTGTAATCGGGATTGGCGCTGTTTTGCGTGGTGCAGGATGCTGCCTTTGCATCGTTGAAATACCACAAACGCCCCGGCCGTGTCACACCCCAGTAATCACTGCGGTCGTCGAAATACACGGTGTCGCGCAGGCGGCACTGGATGGCATTGCCCAATCTGGCTATTGCCCGGGGACCGAGCACCAGCAGGGTATCGTCCACGCGGGTAACGCAGTAGCCCTTCACCACCTGCAGCGTAATGCGATAGCGGCCGGGCTGTTCCACCGCGAAGACTCCAATGGTATCGTTGGAGTAGATGCGGTTGCTTGATTCGCGTACATCATAAAGATTCCAGAAATAACGCGCACCCGGAATGCTGTCGGTTTCCGTGGTGAACAGATCGTGGTTGCCATAACATGCGCGGTGCAGGTTCATCCGGATGGGCGGACGCAACACCGTCGGCGCATAGCGGATGGTATCCTTGAAGGTGTCGCGGCAACCATATTGGTTTTCCGCCCAAAACTGAACCCGATGTGCACCGGCGCTCTTCAGGGTCGTGCACCAAGAACGCGGTTCATTCAGTGCTTGAGCATCCCAGAACCATTGCCATTTCAGTAGTTTGGCGCTACCGGTATCGCTGGCATTGTCGAGGCAAACCACGGCTGAATCGCAGTAATCGCGCAGGTTGTAATCAAAGCGTGCCTTTACATCGTCCACCACCGCCGCACGGATGGAGGCTCGGGCTTTGCAGCCTTTATTGTCTTCCACCTCCATCAACACCTGAAACACGCCTTTCCGCGCATAGCTGTGGCAACTTACGGGATCGGCTGCCGGCGTGCTGCTGCTGCTCGCCGCGCCATCATCCCACAGGATAATCCGCGAGCGGATGCTTTGGACGGCACTGGCGCCGGTGGAAAGGTCCTTCAGGCAGATGCGGTTGCTGTACAAACAACTGTCGGCAGAAACCAATGCCAATTTTGCATTCGGGAGCGCATACACATCAATACTTTTCTGTGCGGTACAGGAACCACCGCCGGCAAGCTGCACCGTTACCTGAACGGTGTATGTTCCGGCTGCATTGTAGCGCGTTCCGGGCTCGCTGAGCGTGGAAGTCTGCCCGTCGCCGAAGGCCCAGGACCAGCCCGTTGCGGTGCCGCCACTCACCTGCACTTTGAAGGAAATCAATTCTGAAACGCATACATAATCTGCCGACTGAACCTGGCAGGTCTGCGCCTGCAATGTTGCTGCAAGGCACAACAGCGTAACAGAGAACAGATTGCCAAAGAAGCGCATGCAGTTCAATAGACGAAAGTTCAGACAGAACGTTGCACGGACTTGCGCAAAAGGATGCGAAAGGTGGTATGACCGGGGACAGATTCCTTGACAAAAATCTGACCGCGGTGGTAATTCTCGATGATGCGCTTGGCAAGTGATAGACCAAGGCCCCAGCCGCGCAAACGCGAGGTATAACCGGGTTTGAACACGGTTTTGAACTTATTGGAAGGAATGCCTTTTCCGGTATCCGTTACGTCCAAGGCGATGTATTTTTCCTTTTCGGTAAGGTAAAACGTAATTCTTCCCTGTCCTTCCATCGCGTCCATGCTGTTTTTAGACAGGTTTTCAATCACCCAATCGAAGAGGTTGTGGTTCAAAGGGCACATCACCGTTCGGCTCAGCGGATGGAACTCATACACAACCCCGGAACCGCTGCGGGTTTCCATGTAGCTGATGGCGCGTTCTACAGCCGCATTGATATCCACATCGCGGATGATGGGTTCAGAGCCAATCTTACTGAAGCGCTCGGTGATGATGTTCAGGCGGATGATGTCCTTGCGCATTTCGGCGGCGGCATCGGCAGGTAGTGAACCCAGTTCGGACTCAAGGTAATCAATCCAGCCCGCCAGACTCGTGATGGGTGTGCCAAGCTGGTGCGCGGTTTCCTTCGCCAATCCAACCCAGACCTGATTCTGTTCGCTCTTGCGGGAGTAGCTGAAGGCGAAATAGGAAACCAGGGTAAACACCGCAACCAGGCCCAGCGCGAACATCGGATAATAGCGCAGTTGGCGCAGCAGCAGCGACTCACCGTAATAAACCCTGTTGCTGGTGCTTTCGTCGATGCGGATGCTGATGGGCTCATTTTGCTCCCGAAACAGCAGCATCTGCTTCCGAACCCAGGCCGTATCTAAGGAGCGCAGGGAATCAAGGTTGCGAGGGATGAGCAGTCCATCGCTTTCCAGTATGACAGGAATGGTGGTGTTTTCCTCCAGGATGCGCAGGAAAAATCCCGCTTCTTCTTCGCTGGCAGAAACAATTTTTTTCTGTGCTTCCGCCCAAAGCGCCACCTTCTTGCGTTCCTCCACCGCCAGTTTCCGCACCAGTCGGTTGCTGAAATACAGCGTGATGCTGCCAATCAGCAGGGCCAATAAAAACAGGATGACCTTGAAGAAGCGTTTCAGCTCATAGGCATTCATGCGTTTCCAAAGGTACAGCACAGGGCATTTGCAGCAAATGAAGCTATCAGGCATCTTTGAAAGGTGATTGTGCAGTTAAGCATTCAGGGAACAGCATACCGTTGTGCGCTTTCCGCCGGTATAGATTTGTCGTTGCCGGTGCACCGCGAAGGTGGCGGCATCCGCGCCTTCGGACTGGGCCCGGTGCAGATGACGCCTTTTCAGGCGGGAAGTTTTGTTGGAAACGTGGCGGCAGGAGGTTCGGCAAACTGCGACCTGCTGTCGTTCTATCCGCATGGCAACGGAACCCATACCGAATCCATGGGCCACATCATGCGCGAGCCGCTGAGCGTGCACCGCGCGTTGAAACAGTTCTTCTTCCACGCCCTACTCATCAGCGTGGAACCGGAACAACGCGGCGAGGACCGGGTCATCACCGCCGCACAAATTCGCAAAGCCCTGCAAAACCATCCCGGCGTGGAGGCGCTCATCATCCGCACTTTACCCAATGATGCCGGGAAGCGCACACGTGATTATACCGGCACGAATCCTGCCTGGTTTGAAGCCGAAGCGCTTGCTGCTGCCGCTGCCGCCGGCGTGAAGCACTGGCTCTGCGATGTGCCTTCCGTGGACCGCGAAGACGATGGAGGACTGC
>JBIKKI010000070.1:0-11520 GCA_044360435.1 Bacteroidia bacterium | reverse complement strand
TGTCTTTTGTGGAAGCGGTGCGGAAGCTCGCAGCGCGATACGGCATTGAATTGATAGAAACCGGACAGCCGGAGGCTGAAGAAATGCAGGAAGAGCAAAAGCTGCGTGAAAGCCTTTATGCCGTGCTGGATTTTGCCGCCTCCTGGTTTGAACAACAACTGCATGAAACAGAAGATGGCAATCTGATTGGTCTGCCTTATTTCCGCGAACGCGGACTGGAACTGAGTACCATCAGGCATTGGAAACTGGGCTTTGCGCCAGACCAATGGAACGGCCTGCTCCATGCCGCAGAAAAAGCTTCTTACCAAAAAGAATTTCTGGAAACAGCCAGCCTTGTTAAGAAGTCGGATTCCGGTAAGTGGTTCGACATGTTCCGAAACCGGGTCATCTTTCCGATTTGTTCCGTTTCGGGCCGGGTGGTGGCTTTTGGTGGAAGAATTATGGGCAAGGCGGAAGGCCAGCCCAAATACATCAATTCGGCGGAAAGTCCGGTTTACCACAAGAGCAATCATCTGTTTGGATTGTTCCAGGCCAAAGCCTCGGTGAAGAAAAAGGACAAGGTTTACCTCACCGAAGGATATACCGATGTGATTACCTTGTATCAGTCGGGCATTGACAACGTGGTGGCCAGCAGCGGCACGGCACTCACCGATAGCCAGATTCGCCTCATCCGCAGGTTCACGCCCAATGTCACCGTGCTGTACGATGGCGACGCCGCGGGAATCAAAGCATCGCTGAGAGGAATTGACCTGATGCTGAAAGAGGACCTGAACGTGCGTGTGGTGCGCTTTCCCGATGGGGAAGATCCCGACAGCCTGTGTCGCAAACTGGGTCCCGAGGCGTTTTTATCTTTCCTGGAAGCCAATGAACAGAACTTCATTCTCTTCAAGGCAAAATTGTTGTTCGACGGCGCCGGTGGCGATCCCATCCTCCGCGCAGATGCCATCCGCGACATCCTTGGCAGCCTCAGCCTGATTCGTGATACACTCAAGCGCACGGAATTGGTGCGACAACTGGCCGAAGTTTCGGGCCAGAGCGCAGAACAGTTGCTGTATGAATTGAACCGCATGGTTCGTTCGGTGCATAAAGACGACCAGAAGCAGGTGAATGAACACCTGGAACTGATGGCTACACAAACGGCCACGAACCTGAAAGAAATCAAGTTTGACGATGTGCATCAGGAACGTGGATTGTTGCGCTTGATCATTCGTCATGGTCAGGCACAAATCACCGAAGAGTTCAAACTTTGGCAAATGGTGGCCCAGGAACTGCATCAGGGTGGTCCGGAATCTTTCAATGACCCGATGTGTTCACGCAGCTTTGCGTACATCAGCGAATTGTTTGCTTCCGGTTCAGATTTGGACCCGCATTATTTTGTTGGAGCCACAGATCCGGAACTTTCCGCTTTTGCTGCTGAAGTGCTGAGTCTGGAGTACACCCTTTCCGACCATTGGGCCAAACATGAAATTGCCGTGGTGGGGGAGGAGGCCAACATCTATCAGGAATTCCTCGGCGTGTTCCTGCACCTCAGGCGCAAAAAACTGGATCTGATAATACGTGATACGGAGGCGCAATTTCAGGGGATGCCACCGGAAGGTTCCGAGGAAGAAGCCAACCTGATGGAATATTATATGTACACACAGAACATGCGCAACGAGCTGGTAAAGCAAACGGGTACCGTAGTTACAGCTTATCCGGACGGCCATTCCGTCCACAAAAGAATGTAAGCACCCTGTTTCCGGTAATGGATCTGAAAATCAGCTTGCAGGTCGGGCATGGCTAAAGATCCATGAAGAATCCCGGAATCAGTGGCCACAAATGGCGATATCCGCATGTGTTTTCTGAAGTCAACGCCCTTCTTACCATAAGTTTTATACATACATTCTTTGGCGCCCCAAATCAGGTGCAGTGCCGTTTCATCTGCACCCTGCCGCGCACATTCCAGCTCTTCGTTGTTGCAAAAGCGAGGTGCAATGTTGATGATTTGCGTGCCCACCACTTCAAGATCAAGGCCGCAGGCTCCATTCCCGGATACATACAATCCGGCCAGTTCACCGCTGTGGCTCAGGCTGATGTGCCCCTGAAAATCCTTGATGAATGGTTTCCCAAATTCATCTTTGAGCAGTTCTGCACCGGGGAAAATTTGCCGCACCAGTAAGCGGGAAGCTAAAAAATGCCTGAGCCTCTCGGGGTTTTGAATGGCCGGCGGCGGGGCACCCTGAATACAAAAAAGTTCCAACAGCACCTCTGTAGGTTCAGAAATATCCCAGAGGTAGAGATTTTCTGCGCAGTTGTTTGTTATTTCGGAGCGTATAGGCATGAAGCAAGCATGGAATTTAGAAAAAGTGCAGCAGTTCAATGGACACCATCAAGGTATCTATGCCCTTGCCTATGAGCCTGAAAGCAACACCTTATATTCATCGGGTCCGGATGGATTTGTGGTAGCATGGGTTCCCGAAGGCCCTGATCAGGGGAAGCTGATTGCACATGTGCCGGAGGCCGTATTTGCCCTGTTGCCATTGCACAAAGATATATTGCTGGCAGGAACGTCCTACGGTTCCTTGTACATGATTAAGATGTCGGATTCACCTACGGTGGAAAAGTTCAAAGGCCATCAAGGAGCGATATTTTCTTTAAAAAAGAATATATCCGGGAATGGCTGGTACAGTGGAGGGAAGGATGGTTATATGCTGGAATGGAATGAACGCGGAGAATGGATTCTTGGAAAAAAATGCAGCGATGAAAGCCTGCGCTGTATCGCGGTTGCAAAGGATAAAGTGGCGGCAGGTTTTTCAGATACCTATATCAGACAATGGGCACAGTTCAGCTCAGAGGCAACCTCATTGGCGGTGAAGGCGCATCAAAGTTCAGTGTTTTGTTTGGCGTTTAATAATGCGGGTTCATGCCTGTATTCAGGTGGCAGAGATGCAGTCCTGAAGCAATGGGATGCAAACAACGGACTCTCATTAATTCGGGAAGTTCCTGCCCATTGGTCCCACATCAACCACATGGAACTTTCACCCAATCAGAAACTTCTGGCAACGGCCAGTATGGATAAAACCATACGCATCTGGAATGCCGAAGATTTGGAATTGCTGAAGGTGATAGATTCCAAAAAGGTTGATGCCCATCAATCCTCGGTAAACAGGGTTCTGTGGATCAACGATGAACTGCTGGCCTCCGGCGCCGATGACCGAACCATTCGCCTCTTCAGAATATTTCAGGGAGATTGATGCTTTGCCGTTTATTTTTGTCCCATGATTCTTTCTGACAAGCGAATCCTCGAGGAAATAGAGGCAGGGACTATTCTTATAGAACCTTACCGCAGGGAGTGTTTGGGCAGCAATTCCTATGATGTGCATTTAGGACGTTACCTGGCCACATACCGCGACCGGGTTTTGGATGCCAAGGCTCACAACCGGATTGACTATTTCGAAATTCCTGAGGAAGGCTTTGTGCTTCAGCCCGGAACTTTATACCTCGGGGTTACGGAAGAATACACGGAAACACACAAGCATGTGCCTTTTTTGGAAGGTAAATCAAGCACAGGCAGACTCGGGATTGACATTCATGCTACTGCCGGAAAAGGAGATGTGGGTTTTTGCAATACCTGGACTTTGGAAATCTCTGTAGCCCAGCCGGTACGGGTTTACACCGGAATGCCCATCGGACAACTGATTTATTTTGAGGTTCAGGGAGACATTGCCATGTCATACAACAACAAAGCTTCAGCAAAGTACAATGTGCGCACGGTGAAGCCTGTCGAAAGTATGATGTGGAAGAACCAATTCTGATCAGCGCGCCGGAACCGGATGTACCCATCCGAATGGATCTGCAGCCTTGCCCGTCCGGATTTCATCCAGACCGCGCAGCAGCGTAGCTGATATTTCGTGGTTACCCTGCGGCTCCAGGTCGTAATAGACACCCTGATGTCCGAAACCCTTAATGCCCACCAATGTCGCGGCCGTTCCGGTAATGAACATTTCCTGCAACACCCCTGCGGCGTGCCATGACTTCAATTCTGCTACCTGGATGGGGCGCTCTTCTACTGTAAATCCTCGCGATTGGGCAAGTGTAAGCACTGATTCACGGGTTATTCCGGCAAGCATGGTATCTGTTAACGCAGGTGTGATCAGTTTTCCTTCGGCCACCACAAAACAGTTCGTGGTTCCCGTTTCTTCAAGAAACATGTGCTCGCGCGCATCGGTCCATAAAACCTGATCAAAACCCTCGTCCTGTGCTTCTTTGGTGGGCAACATTGCTGCGCCATAATTGCCAGCGCATTTGGTAAATCCAACACCACCCTGAGCCGCCCGGGCATACTTGTCTTCAACCTTTACCTTCAGCGGCTGACTGTAATAAGCAACAACCGGACAGCACCAGGCAATGAACAGGTAACGGGAAGAAGGGCGGACACCGAGAAAATCATCCGTAGCAAACATGAAGGGACGGATGTACAAACTGCTTCCATCTTTTGTAGGAATCCAATTTCGATCCACCCAAATCAGGCGCTCCAGCGCTTCCACAAACACATCCTCCGGCAATTCGGGCATGCACATCCTTCGTGCAGATCGGTTAAAACGCGCTGCGTTTTCGTAGGGTCGGAACAACAGCGGCGTGCCACCGGCATCCTTGAATGCCTTCATTCCCTCAAAAATAGCCTGACCATAATGCAGTGCACTGGTGGCAGGGCTCAGTTGCAGCGGTCCGTAAGGCATGATTTTAAAATCGCCCCACTCGTTGCCATCAAAGGAAGCCACGAACATGTGGTCGGCAAACACGCGACCAAACTGAACGTGGTCAAAATCCACCGAATCAATAGTTGAATCGGTTCTTAATTCGTAAGTAACTTCGAGCGCCATTTGGGTAGAATCCGGCTTCGAAATAAAGGACTCTCTGCCGAAAGGCAAAAGGAATCAAACACCATGAGTCATGATATTTCTCCAATGGCGCTGGAATTGCTGTTCAGCCCCGGTTTTTTTCTCATCAAAGAAGATGTGCAACGACATGCCGGCCAACAAGAATCTTCCGAAGTTGCGCCAACGCTGTCTGCAGAGGGAATTGTATCAATGCCTCAACTTTTTTTCATCGTGCATGAGCAGGTTAACCCCGAAAGCCCTGAAGGTCAGATGCTTGAAAAAATGGCGGGTTACATCAACAATCAACTTGGCATCAGCGGCACCTTATATATAGGAGGTCCGGAACTTTGGACACAACAGCAGGGCACGCATCATTGGGTATTCTTTGGAAGCCACCCTGCCACGTCAGACCTCCATGAATTCAGTTCCGCAAGCAAGCCCCAGGGAAGGGTATTGCATTTGCCGGAAACCAGGCTGCTGGCACATGATCCATTGCTCAAGAAAAAGGCTGTTGAAGCATTTGGCCATTGGTCTAAGCTATGAATAAAGAAACGTTAAAGCAGCTTGTATTCGCCAGTGCGAACAAGCATAAGGCAGAAGAGATCCGGGCCGCGCTCCAGGATACGGTAAACATTTGTATGCCTTCAGATTTAGGGCATGAGTTTCAAGTGGAAGAAACAGGCCAAAGCCTGAAGGAGAATGCCGCACTGAAAGCAGAAGCGGCTTGGCAATTAACCGGATTGCCATCATTCGCAGATGATACCGGTCTGTTTTGTGACGCATTGGATGGTGCCCCGGGCATCCATACAGCACGCTTCGCGGAAATGGCTCATTATCTTGGCAGTAATAACGACCTGCTCTTGAATCGGCTGAACGGTATCGAGCAGCGCAGCGCCCGTTTCGAATCCGTATTTTGTTTGCGTTGGGATGAGGGTATGGTGTTCTTTACCGGTATCCTGGAAGGGCACATTGCTTCGGCCGCTGATGGAGGTGGCGGATTTGGATATGATCCGGTGTTTATACCTCAGGGATTTCATCAAACCTTGGCAGCACTGCCCGCTCATGTGAAATTAGGCATCAGTCACAGAACCCAGGCATTACGTGCCATGCAGGCTTGGATAGAGGCTATTCAGTCATTATGAAGAATCAAAATCACGATGCAAATCATAGAATGCCGGACATTCCAGTGGCCAGATTTCAGTATGATTTGCCGGAATCGGCCATCGCTCAGGAACCTTTAGCAGAGAGAGATCATTCCAAACTATTCTGTTATCGGGCTGGCCAGCACAGTCATCATCATTTTTACGATTTGCCAGGCCTGTTGCTGGAGCCATCATTGCTGGTGTTTAATGATACAAAAGTGATTCCGGCCCGATTATGGTTTCAAAACAGCCAGGGGGCGAGAATAGAAATATTCTTGTTGAAAGAACTGTACAGAAAAGAGGAACAGGCAACATTCATCTGGGATTGTTTGGTAGGCAATCGCAAGAAGTTTAAAGAAAGTGAAGTGCTCAGGTTGACATCCGGTGGGATGGAGCTGGAGGCTCGATGGTACAATCGCGATTCCAATCAGGTTGCTTTCCGCTGCACCGGCGTTACGGAGTTCCTGAGCATCCTGGAGCATTTTGGTCATGTTCCGCTACCTCCATATATAAGGCGTAGTGATGTGCCGAATGATCAGGAACGATATCAATCGGTATTTGCACGGAATGCCGGCGCGGTAGCTGCCCCCACAGCAAGCCTGCATTTTACCGAACGCGTATTGGAGGACCTGAAGCGCAATGGACATGAACAGACGTATCTTACATTGCACGTTGGCGCAGGAACTTTTAAACCAGTAACATCTTTGGGTACCGCCGGTCACTTGATGCATACAGAGCGCTTTAGCATCTCGAAAGCTACTTTGTTGACTTTGAAAGAGCATAAAACAATTGTTGCAGTGGGAACCACGGTGATGCGGGTTTTGGAGTCGCTGTTCTATGCAGCAGTTCGATTGCATCAAGGAAACTTGCCTGTGAGCATTGCACAGCATGATCCATATCGGGATGATTTACCCAGTTGGGATAAGGAACAGGCAATAGACATTATACTGGATCATCTGGAGCAGACGAATACAACCTCGTTGGAAGGAGAAACCTCCATCTTCATAATCCCTGGAATGAAATTCAGAGTCTGTTCAGGATTAATCACCAATTTTCACCAGCCGGGCTCCACTTTGCTGATGCTGTTAGAGGCTTTCATGGGTTCTGAGTGGCAGGATTTGTACAAAGAAGCACTGTCAAACGGCTATCGGATGTTGAGCTATGGGGATTCTTCCATAATTTATCCGAGGATAAAACCTTGATAATCAAAGGGTTGCTTCTTTTTGTAAGAAATATTTCAGAACCAGTTGTGCATATGTGAAAGATATTCTTACCTTTGCACTCCCGTTCTGATAAATAGTTCACTGCTGCACAGCGGTTGAAAAAAGTTTCGAAAACATCTTGATTAATTGAAAATGTTTTTGTTACCTTTGCAACCCCGTTCTGATAAATAGTTCACTGTTGCAAGCCGGTTGAAAAAAGTTTCAAAAACATCTTGATTAATTGAAAATGTTTTTGTTATCTTTGCAACCCCGTTCTGGAGCAGAAAACGAAAGAAAAGCAAGTAAGGAGCTTTTGATTGATATCGCCAGTGTTAAAATGAATGAATGCGATAAAAATTAAAGATTTTTTGTAAAAATAATCTTGACACAATCGAAAATTTACTTATCTTTGCAGCCCTTTCGGAATGAAAGTTTAAGAGAAGGGAAGATTAAGATAATAACCCTCGAATTTCGAGGTGGTTATAAAGTTCTTTGAGGAATTGGGAATAGCGAGCCTCCGGAATACTTTGAGTATTTCGGAAATTTAGAAAAAGATCCAGGAAATCAAACAACATTTTACAATGGAGAGTTTGATCCTGGCTCAGGATGAACGCTAGCGGCAGGCCTAATACATGCAAGTCGAGGGGTAAATATGGTAGCAATATCGTATGAGACCGGCGCACGGGTGCGTAACACGTATGCAATCTGCCCGTAACTGGGGCATAGCCCGGAGAAATCCGGATTAATACCCCATACGATAAGAGGGAGGCATCTTTCACTTATCAAAGCTCCGGCGGTTACGGATGAGCATGCGGGACATTAGCTAGTTGGTGAGGTAACGGCTCACCAAGGCTACGATGTCTAGGGGGTCTGAGAGGATGATCCCCCACACTGGTACTGAGACACGGACCAGACTCCTACGGGAGGCAGCAGTAGGGAATATTGGTCAATGGACGCAAGTCTGAACCAGCCATGCCGCGTGCAGGATGAATGTCCTATGGATTGTAAACTGCTTTTCTACGGGAAGAAACCCCTGGATGCGTCCGGGGCTGACGGTACCGTAGGAATAAGGATCGGCTAACTCCGTGCCAGCAGCCGCGGTAAGACGGAGGATCCAAGCGTTGTCCGGATTTACTGGGTTTAAAGGGTGCGTAGGCGGATGACTAAGTCAGTGGTGAAAGCCTGTAGCTTAACTACAGAAGTGCCACTGAAACTGGTTGTCTTGAGTACGGTTGAGGTTGTTGGAATGCATCATGTAGCGGTGAAATGCTTAGATATGATACAGAACACCAATTGCGAAGGCAGACAACTAAGCCGTAACTGACGCTGAGGCACGAAAGCGTGGGGAGCAAACAGGATTAGATACCCTGGTAGTCCACGCTGTAAACGTTGATTACTCGCTGCTGGCGATACACAGTCAGCGGCTAAGCGAAAGCGTTAAGTAATCCACCTGGGAAGTACGATCGCAAGATTGAAACTCAAAGGAATTGACGGGGGCCCGCACAAGCGGAGGAGCATGTGGTTTAATTCGATGATACGCGAGGAACCTTACCTGGGCTTAAATGGGACTGGACCGCTGCCGAAAGGTGGCTTTTCTTCGGAACCAGTTTCAAGGTGCTGCATGGCTGTCGTCAGCTCGTGCCGTGAGGTGTTGGGTTAAGTCCCGCAACGAGCGCAACCCCTATCTTTAGTTGCCATCAGGTCAAGCTGGGGACTCTAGAGAGACTGCCTACGTAAGTAGTGAGGAAGGCGGGGACGACGTCAAGTCATCATGGCCCTTACGTCCAGGGCTACACACGTGCTACAATGGTTGGTACAATGAGCAGCTACATGGCAACATGATGCTAATCTCAAAAAGCCAATCTCAGTTCGGATTGAGGTCTGCAACTCGACCTCATGAAGCTGGATTCGCTAGTAATCGGATATCAGCAATGATCCGGTGAATACGTTCCCGGGCCTTGTACACACCGCCCGTCAAGCCATGGGAGTTGGGAGAACCTGAAGTCGATAACCGCAAGGAGTCGCCTAGGGTTATACCGATGACTGGGGCTAAGTCGTAACAAGGTAACCGTACCGGAAGGTGTGGTTGGACCACCTCCTTTCTAGAGATTTCTAGAAATTGGATCAGGCTCGCTATTCCCATTTTTCTCAATTCGTTCTGTGAGTTACCCAAAAACGAGCTGTCAGGAGGCTCCTGAGTTCGGATTATAGTCCCGTAGCTCAGTTGGTCAGAGCACTACACTGATAATGTAGGGGTCAGCAGTTCAAATCTGCTCGGGACTACCTATAGAGTAGTGAATCGCTGCTCTCGTTTAAGGGGAATTAGCTCAGCTGGCTAGAGCACCTGCCTTGCACGCAGGGGGTCAACGGTTCGAATCCGTTATTCTCCACCAAATACCTTCATAGGTATCGTTCTTTTAGAAAATGATTATAGCTCAATGGTAGAGCGTTCCCCAGGGAAAGGTTTGCGGTTCGATTCCGCAGTAAACATCCATCCTCATCGTGAGGATAAGTTCTTTGACATGTTGGAAGTGAATGTTCCTTAGTAGGATAAGTTACTAAGGGCGCACGAAGGATGCCTTGGCTCTCAGAGGCGATGAAGGACGTGTTAAGCTGCGATAAGCTCCGGGGAACTGCCTAAAAAGTTTCGATCCGGAGATTTCCGAATGGGTCAACCTACTCGTTTTAACGAGGTTAGAGCAAACCCGCTGAACTGAAACATCTAAGTAAGCGGAGGAAGAGAAAACAATAGTGATTTCCCAAGTAGTGGCGAGCGAACGGGAATTAGCCCAAACCGATATGGTCAAGGCCATGTCGGGGTTGTAGGACTGCAACGTGTATATAAAAACGAATCAGAAGCTTTCTGGAAAGTTATGCCATAGAGGGTGATAGCCCCGTATGAGTAAGGTTTTATATATTAGCAGTATCCTGAGTACCGCGGGGTCGGAGACGCCTTGCGGGAATCTGCCAGCACCATCTGGTAAGGCTAAATACTCCTGAGAGACCGATAGTGAACCAGTACTGTGAAGGAAAGGTGAAAAGTATCCCGAAAAGGGAGGTGAAAAGAACCTGAAATCGTGCGCCTACAAGCGGTCGGAGTTCCCTAGTGGAATGACGGCGTGCCTTTTGCATAATGAGCCTACGAGTTACTCCTCACTGGCAAGGTTAATCCCGTGTACGGGAGCAGCCGAAGCGAAAGCGAGTCTTAACAGGGCGTATAGTCAGTGGGGGTAGACGCGAAACTTTGTGATCTACCCTTGACCAGGATGAAGTCACGGTAACACGTGATGGAGGTCCGAACCGGTAAACGTTGAAAAGTTTTCGGATGAGTTGAGGGTAGGGGTGAAAGGCTAATCAAACTGAGAGATAGCTCGTACTCTCCGAAATGTTTTTAGGAACAGCCTCAGAATTAGTGTAACAGAGGTAGAGCTACCAATTGGGTGAGGGGGTGTCAAAACCTACCGAGCTCAGATAAACTCCGAATGCTGTTACATATATCTGGGAGTGAGGGCATGGGTGCTAAGGTCCATGCCCGAGAGGGAAAGAACCCAGACCAACAGCTAAGGTCCCAAAATGTATACTAAGTTGATCAAATGTGGTCCAGTTGCACAGACAGCCAGGATGTTTGCTTGGAAGCAGCAATTCATTTAAAGAGTGCGTAACAGCTCACTGGTCGAGCGACAGGGCACAGATAATAAACGGGCATAAAGTATACTACCGAAGCTTTGGATTTCCAAGAAATTGGAAGTGGTAGGAGAGCATTCCAGCAGCGCTGAAGGTGAATCGTAAGGTTTGCTGGAGCAGCTGGAAAAGCAAATGTAGGCATAAGTAACGATAATGAAAGTGAAAAACTTTCACTCCGATAGTCTAAGGTTTCCTGATCAACGATAATCGGATCAGGGTTAGTCGGGACCTAAGGCGAACCGTAATAGGGTAGTCGATGGACAACAGGTTAATATTCCTGTACTGGCCGAGAGGGACGGAGAAATGTAGTGGCTGCGTGCTGACGGAATAGCACGCTGAGCCTAGCCCTCGGGCGAAGCGAAGTCATGAACTTTCTTCCAAGAAAAGCTCCGGCATAAACCCGTACCGTAAACCGACACAGGTGGACAAGATGAGTATTCTAAGGAGCTCGAGTGAATCATGGTTAAGGAACTAGGCAAATTGACCCTGTAACTTCGGGATAAGGGGTGCCCCGCTCAGGCGGGGCCGCAGTGAAAAGGTCCAGGCGACTGTTTATCAAAAACACAAGGCTCTGCTAAATCGAAAGATGATGTATAGGGTCTGACACCTGCCCGGTGCCGGAAGGTTAAGAGG
>JBIKKI010000193.1:0-3189 GCA_044360435.1 Bacteroidia bacterium | reverse complement strand
ACTGCTGCCGTTGCAGCTGGCGTTGGTGATGCTGATGCCTGTGCTGATGTCGCTTGGCCTGCCAATCACGGCGCTGCCGGTTACAACACAATTGGCAATGTCTTTAACATAGATGGTATAAGTTCCGGCGCGCAATCCTGTGAAGTCAGGCGACGATTGATATGTGTTTCCATTGATGCTGAAAGAAGGTTTGCCGATGCCTCCGCTAACTTCACTGAGGTGAATTTCGCCATCGCTGCTGCCATAGCATCTGGCAGCCATAACGGAATTGTTGAAGCGAATGAGGTTAGGTGTTTTGATGGTCAAAACGGCTGCGTCGGTGCAACCGGCGGCATCTTTCACCTGAACCTGATAGACTCCTGCGGTCAGATTGCTGAAGCTTCCGCTGCTTTGATAGGTGCTTCCACCGTTGATGCTGAATTGATGCGTTCCGGTTCCGCCGCTGGCGCTCAGGGTGATGGAACCGTCATTCTTGCCGAAACAGCTAACATCGGTATGGCTGTAACTCAGTGCTGGGGCAGCAGTATTGTCCACAGAAACGATAACGCTGCGCGTGCAGTTGTTGCCGTCTTTGGCGGTGATGGTATAGCTTCCTGCCGCGAGCCCGGTGAAGCTGCCGCTGCTTTGGAAGCTGCCGCTGCCCAATTGGTATTGGATAGAACCGCTTCCGCCGGAGGCGCTCACCAAAATGGAACCATCAGCGTTTCCGCAGGTGGCGTCGGCATGGTTGGTGGTAGTAAACTCAATGGCGCTGGGTTGTCCAATGCTCACGGTATTGCTGGCAATACAGCCCAGGTTGTCTTTTACTTTAATGGTGTAAGCGCCGGCTGCCAGTCCGGTGAAGGTAGCACCACTTTGCCATGGGCCGTTGCCCAAAGCGTATTGGTAAGGTGTGGCCCCGCCATTTCCGTTGGCTGAAAAGCTGCCGTTGCTTTGTCCGTTGCAGCTGGCATTGCTGATGTTGGAGGCGCCCGCGCTCAACCCAACAGAAATGGACATTTTGGAGGTATCGCTCTGGCTTCCGTTCCATCCCACAATGGTGCTGATAAGGCGCACCTGATACACGCCCGGATTGCTGTAACTGTGGCTTGGATTGGCAAGGTTTGAGGTGCTCATATCGCCAAAATCCCAGGCATAGTACTTTGCTGTGCCAGAATAGCCGGACAGTCCGATGCGGTTAAACATGCTGTCGCGGGTAAACGTGGAGGTATTGCTGAAATTCACCACACTGCCGGTGGCCATGCAGTTGTTGGGAATAGTGAATCCGGCGCGATGTTCATGGGCCATGAGGGGCACCAGATAGAGGTCGCCGTCTTTGCCAAAATCATCCTTCAGGCTCGACCAGTTTCCGGAGGTAGAAGTTCCACCAATGGAAGCCAGATCGCGTCCTTTGCCATCTCCATTTCCCGTGTACTTCACCTGGAAGCTGCTGCCCAGATACGGAAACTGCGGTGCGCGCAAGCTTACACCCACGGCGAAGTTGGCAGCTACAGCCACGCCACCGGGAAAAATGGCTTCTGCATAGCCAACGGGATTGTCCACCGAACCCCACCAGAGTATGTTGCTTCCGGCCAAGGTGCTTGTAGGTCGGCCTTTTGCGTCCACCTGATACACGGAAACCCGCAGCCGCACGCCTGTGAGGCCCTGGAAATTTCCGTACACCCGAACGCGGTTTACACGCCCCGGTCCCGAATAGTGATAGGTTTGTGCGGCCAGCTCTTCTGAACCATCGCTGAGAAGTACCGTACCTGTGGTGCCGGTATTCTTAGATTCAACATAGCCGTTCCAGTCGGTAAAGACTTTCTGGGCCTGTAGGGGCTGCCATCCCGCATAGAGGAGGCTTGCCGCAGCAAGAATTAGTTTTGTGTGTTTCATCGTAAAATATCATAAAAAGGTTAGCGTTGCAAAGTTCCTGTGCATGCACATCTACCTGAACTGATAAGCTGCACCACAGCGGTTGATAGAAATCATGAAGCACGGATATAAAAAAAGGCTTCCCTGGGGAAGCCTTTTTGCTGTGGGCGCAGCCCAATCAGTCTTTCAGGATGTCGCGGCTGATCACCACACGCTGCACCTCGCTGGTGCCTTCGTAGATCTGGGTGATTTTCGCATCGCGCATCAAACGTTCAACGTGGTATTCTTTTACAAAACCATAGCCACCGTGCACCTGAACGGCTTCTACAGTTGTTTTCATGGCTGTTTCGCTGGCGAAAAGTTTCGCCATTGAGCTGGCCCGTGCATAATCCAGGTGCTGGTCTTTCAGCCAGGCAGCCTTGAGGCAAAGCAGGCGTGATGCTTCAATTTCTGTAGCCATGTCGGCCAATTTGAAGGCGATGGCCTGGTGGTTCATGATTTCGGTGCCGAATGCTTTGCGCTCTTTTGAATATTTCAGGGCAAGTTCGTACGCGCCACTGGCAATGCCGAGTGCCTG
The DNA here is from genome assembly GCA_044360435.1 of Bacteroidia bacterium. GTDB lineage: Bacteria > Bacteroidota > Bacteroidia > NS11-12g > UBA955 > REEB481. Next base: position 758 of record JBIKKI010000193.1, on the reverse strand, counting down.
TGCAGCAATACCAATGCGGCCGCCGGCCAGGGTTTTCATGGCGAAGGTGAAGCCGAATCCATCATCGCCAATGCGGTTTTCTTTGGGCACTTTCACATCCTGGAACATGATGCTGTGTGTATCACTTCCGCGGATGCCCAGCTTATCTTCTTTCTTACCCACAGTAACACCGGGGCTGTTCTTTTCTACAATCAGGGCATTGATGCCTTTGTGTTTCTTGGCGTGGTCGGTTTGCGCCATCACCAGATAAACACTGGCGGAGTTGCCGTTGGTAATCCAGTTTTTGGTGCCGTTCAGCAGGTAGTGGTCGCCTTTATCTTCGGCGGTGGTGCGCTGACTGGTGGCATCGCTGCCGGCTTCAGGTTCGCTGAGCAAAAACGCGCCAATGATTTCACCCTTAGCCAGTGGAATCAGGTATTTCTGCTTTTGTTCTTCTGTGCCAAAGGTTTCCAGACCCCAGCATACAAGGCTGTTGTTCACGCTCATCACCACGCTGCATGAAGCGTCCACTTTGGAGATTTCTTCCATGGCCAGCACATAGCTGATGGTATCCATGCCGCTTCCGCCATATTTGGGATCCACCATCATGCCCATGAAGCCCAATTCACCCAATTTCTTGATTTGCTCTGCGGGGAATTTCTGGTGTTCGTCGCGCTCTATAACGCCGGGAAGCAGTTCGGTTTGCGCAAAATCGCGGGCTGCCTGCTGCACGGCCAGATGCTCTTCGGTAAGTTGAAAATCCATGGTAGGGTTTTTTA
>JBIKKI010000192.1:0-3215 GCA_044360435.1 Bacteroidia bacterium | reverse complement strand
CGTTATTCTTTAGGTAACTGAGTTGTTCAAAACTCAAGTTCCACTTCCCGGAATCAGGGACAGGAAGCGGCATTTGTTGCAATACCGTATGATCCAGCTGCGCGTGAAGGGCATGACCCAACACCGCAAATAGCCCCAAAGTAAACACCCGTGATTTCAAGAGTTGGCAAAGATAGCCACCAGCGTTGTTTGTCACATGTCACCTGTTGCCACTACGGCAAGTGGTTTATCAGGCAAAATCTTGTTCAGCACACGCTCAAAAATTGGAATTGAGCCCCAAAACAGCAAGACACCGCATGTATTAAAGAGCATGTGTGCATTTGCTACCAAGTGTTCCGGATGGGCAGGATTACCTGTGCGTAACACTAGGTCTGTAAACGGTTGGAACAAGATTAACCCTAATAAAATGCTGCACAAATTAAAAATCAGGTGGAATAATCCGGTTTTCAGCGCCTGTCTTGTGCCTTTAATGGTTGCAAGCAATGTATCGCTGCAAGTTCCCAATTCAGCGCCCAGCATCACGGCTATGGCACCGCCAAGGCTCAATATTCCTTTTTTAGTAAGGATGATGGCCATACCTACCGTTGCTGAAGAAGATTGAATAATCAGAGTAATGAATGCTCCAGTGAGGGCTCCGGTCAGGGGATCTTTTGTACGATCCAACATTTGCTGAAATTCCGGATATGCACGCAGCGGTTCCACAGCCTCTTCCATGGTGAATAATCCAAAGAACAGGATACCGAAAAACATGATAATTCTTCCGGTATTTCCAACGCGCTCTGAACGGCTGGCCAGCAGTAGAACAAATCCCAAAGCGAGTAAAATGGGTGAATATGAAGCAATATCAAGTGCAATCAGCTGACTGCTTACTGTGGTTCCAATATTGGCACCCAAAACCACACCCATAGCGTTTCTGAAGCTCATCGCCCCCGCATTGACAAATACGATGGTGATAATGATTACAGCAGAAGAAGAATCGAGTAATGTGGTTACTATAATTCCTGTAAGGAGTGCCTGCCATGATTTACCCGTAAAACGCAGAATCCACTGTCTGGCACGTTCACCTAATACCTTCTGGATGGTTTCTGAAAGATGATGTACGGCATAGAGGAATAATACCAATCCAGCCAATACAGAAAGTATCACTTGTTGCACGCATACAAAAGGAAGCCACTGCTCTTATTACAAGAATAAGAAACCAATAAGCAGATGTTAATTACTCAACCCATTAATTCAACGCACCAGAGCCAACACGTAAGGCTCCATTTCCCGCTGCATGCGGTGCGCTTCGTCTCTGGCGGCCTGGGCAAAATCAGGACCTGAAGATTGGTACAAAATGGAACGACTTGCATTAACCAAAAGCCCGCCATCATCATTAAGACCACTTTCAGAAACTTCCTGCAAACTGCCGCCTTGAGCGCCTACTCCGGGAACAAGAAGAAAATGGTTGGGTATGATGCTCCGGATGTCCAACAGCTGCTCTGCGCGCGTAGCACCCACAACAAACATCAGTTGTTCTTCGCTGCCCCAGCGACAAACCGATTCAATCACACGCTCGTACAATTTCTTTCCTTCATACTCCGTGTATTGGAAATCGCGACTGCCCGGATTGCTGGTTAAAGCCAGACAGATGATCCATTTATTTTTGAATTCCAGGAAAGGCCGAATCGAATCTTCGCCCATGTAGGGTGCAACAGTTACAGCGTCAAACGACATGGTATCGAAGAAGGCACGGGCATACATGCTGCTTGTATTTCCAATATCACCGCGCTTGGCATCGGCAATGGCCAGGGTATCACCCGGAATCAGATCCAGCGTTTGCTCCATGGCCTCCCAGCCTTTAGCACCATACTGTTCATAGAACGCAGTATTGACTTTATACGCCACGGAATATGGCGACGTGTACGCTATGATGTCGCGGTTGAATTGTAGCAAACCCCGCATATCGCGGGAAATATCCTGAGGAAGTTTTTCCAGATCGGTATCCAATCCTGTGCACAGATAGCTCTTCTTTCTTAAAATCTGTGCCTTCAGTTCAGCGCGATTCATGCCGCGAAATTAACGCAAGGCGCTGCACCTTCCTGAAGTTGGATGGGCGTAGTTACAGGGTTGGGCATCATTCTTTCAGCAAACGCTTCACCATAGATCCGTATGGGCTGTCCCATTGCAGGAAATAAACCCCATGGCCATAGCTGCGCAGGTCAATTGTTTGAGTACCGGGCTTCAAATGTAGCAGTACACGACCGGCCGCATCGCTCATCCTGAGTGAACCGGCGGCACCAAACGGCATGTGCACCTGAACCTCATGCTGCGCCGGATTGGGCTTCAGCACAAAAGCTGCATTCCACATGGTATAAACACGCAGCGGATCGACGGCACGCAGGTAAGCATACAAGGTATCATTGCCTTGATAGACATCGCCCGGGGCAGAAACCACGAAACGCAACAGGTATGTTTTTGCCTGACTGATATTCCACAAGGATGATGAGCTAACCAGAACGCTGTCGCCGGTATTGAATATCGGCGCCCATTCCTCCTGCGACCATTGCAGTGAACCCAAGGCCGAATCAAAGGCGTGGAAGGTCACCTTCGTTTGCGATGGCGCCAACCCACTTCCATAATTTTTCAACCAAACCGATGGAGCGGTACCTCCCGGAATGGGGAACTCCAGAAACACATTCGGTGCTTCAATGCGGTCGGCAGCAAGGTCAACCGTTGCAACAGCCTGAAAATCAACATACTGCGTATCGTTTAAACGGTATTGATCGGTAATCAGGCGCGTAAAAACCCAGAGGCGATGCCGCCCCGGCATATTCGGCGCGAAACTGTCGCTCATATTCCGTTTCGCACTTGCATTCAGGCCAAGTGTATCAGAAACGTAACGCGCAAAGACCAGTCGGTTCAGCGGATCACGGATTTCAAAGGCGGTTTGAAACGGTGTTGGTACGGCTCTTTTTCCCTGATTGGAAATGAAGGCTGCAGCCTTTACAGCATCTTGCTTTACGCGGAACACACTGCCCGCCACCGGCCTGGTGATGCTGTCCACAGCCACATCTATTTCTTTCTCCACCAGAAACCAACCTTTGATGGTATCATTCAGGCGGTAGGGATCTTCCACATCACTCACAAAAACTCTTACCTGATGCAAGCCGGGTAAGGTGGGAATAAAGGAAGAATCGAACAATATCAATCGCGTTTCACCGGTATCCACTGTG